>JADJKB010000006.1 GCA_016706225.1 Myxococcales bacterium | reverse complement strand
GCGCAGGATCTCCATGCTCGATTCCCACGCGGCAAACTGCTCCTGTCCGCGTTCTGCTAGCGCGTGAGCGAGCAGCCCGGCAAGCCGCGTCGAATCGTTCCTCAGCAGGTCAGCGAAGTCGCCATGCCAGCCGCAAACATCCGGGCTGAGCGCCGATGCCACCGCACCATCGAACCGCGCAACACAGCCGGGGTCAAGCACTCGGGCACGTTCCAAATCGCTCTGCCCCACGCACTCACGCAAACGGGTTTGGTCTGGCAGTGTTGGGTTGCCCAGGCGCTACTTCTGCTCGAACTCTTTGCCCGCAGGCCCGGGTGTGCCGTCGGGCGCAGGATTCAAGTTGGAACCTTGCACCGCGCCGCCGGGCCCTTTTGCTCCGCCAGTGCCTTCGGCGAGCACGGTCGAGGGAATGCTGGGCTTGGTTCCGTTCCACACGAGCGCGTGGCTCGCGCCACCTGTGGCGCCGGAGCCGGAGCCGCCGGGGCCGCCCGTGCCGCCATCGCCGCCTGTTCCGCCCTTCCCCAGTCCGCCGCCGGCCGGACCACCTTGCCCGCCGCCTTTGCCCGATCCGCCCGGCGCGGAGCTCCCGCCCTTGCCGCCATCGCCACCCTTCTTGGAAGTGAGCGAGCAACCGCTCACGGTCACGTCGCTCTGCCACGAGAGAAGCGCAACGCTCGCGCCGCCGCCCTTGCCGCCGGTGCCCCTTGCCGCCGCCGCAACCCGCCATTCCGCCCGCGCCGCCGGACGCGCCGATGCACGACCCCGAGCCCGCGCTTCACCACCGCCGCCGCCGCCTGGCCCGGGAAACCATTAGCGCCGTCGTTGCCGTTCGCGGAGTGAACCCGGACGAGGTGAAGGTCCCGCTCGAGGCAGCGGCGGTTGCGAGCGTGCCAGAGTTTCCGTTGGAGCCTGCCACACCAGCCGTTCCGTTGTTCGTGCCTGAGCCGGCGGCGCCGCCGTTTTTGATGTTGGGCGGAGTCACGCTGGTTTGGGGCAGGCCAGCGGCTCCGTCTTCGCCGGCAAGGCCTTGTTCGCCAAACCGCCATTGCCGCCCTTCGATCCGCACGTGCTCGCGCCGGACCATTTCCCTCCGTCCTGTGTGCCCGGCGCACTCGTACACGTCGCCGCCGCGCCATTCCTGCGCTGCCGCCGCGTTGTCACCATCCGGCCTTTGCGTCCCGTCGCTGCCCGCGTTTCCAGCCTTGCCGTCGCCAGCGGTGAGCGACACGTTCTTGAACGCGACGCCCTTCGAGCTCGCGACAATGGCGCCGAAGCTGCTCTCGCCAGAGTTCGCGGCGTTCGCTGCGATGATGTCGAAGCTCTCGACTGTGAAGCTCGTCGAGATGCCGGAAATCGTCAGGCCGACCGCCGCTCCGTTCACCTTTGCTTTTGCGCTGGCCGACCAGGTCCAGGTGCCACAGTCGAAGCCGCCATACATGCCGCGGCTGTCGTGAGTGGCCGTTACCGCCAGCGTCGCCGTCTCGCTGAATCCGCCTCCGTCGTCAAAGCGTAGACACCTTGCCCGTGGTCCCCGCGCTGGCGAGCGCCTTGCCCAGCGTCTTGTACGGGCTGGCTTTGGTGCCGTTGCCGCTAGTGTCGTCGCCTTTCGGCGAAACAAAGACACCGTAGTCGTCAGCGATGAGGGCGTGGCTCAGGCCAGGCGACTTCGTCGGGTCGCAAGTGCCGCTGTCACCGCCGGCAACTCCACCGCTTCCAGCAGTGCCGCCGGTGTTGCCAGTGCCGCCGGTGCCGGATGTGCCTCCGGTGTTGCCGGTTCCGCCGGTGCCACCGGTGCCGCTCGTCCCACCGCTGCCACCGGTGCCGCCGTCCTTCTGCGGACAGGTCGAGGTTGCCTCGCAGGAGTCGAAGTTGTCTCCGCCGCAGGCGATCAAACCACCGCCGCTGGCGACAGCAGCAAGCACGAAAGCAAAGCCCATCTTCTTCATTTCATCCCCTTGATCATCAGAAGCGGCCGAAGGCGCGAGGCCTGCCGTGTGCTGATCCAGCAGCGGATACACCGCAGTCTTGTTGTTCGAGCCGGGCATCAACATGAATGCCACGAAGCCTGCAGCGCCAACACCGGCGCCGATGAATCCAATCGTGGAAATCGTGCCGCTGCTCTTCGCGCGATCGACAGCGTCCGCCAGGTCGGAGCAAGCGGCGGGTTTGGTCTTCCCGCTGCAGCCACTATCGCCGAGCTTGTTGTCGCTCTGGAGTGCGTCCGCATCATCCTTCGCCGATTGCTTCTTCATGTAGAAGCCCACCCCGACACCGAGGCCGATCAGCGCAACCGCTCCGACGCGATCAGACCGACGGTCTTCACCGAGGATCCACCCGGCGGTTTGAGATCACCTGTAGCGTTTGCGTTCGCGTTCGCGTTCGCGCCGCCGGAACCGTCCCCATTCCCGGGTGGCCCCGCCGCTGGTCCCACCGCCGCTGCCTCACCCTCGATCACGAGCTCGATCTCTCGCGCGTCGCCGACATCGAGCGCGACCGTCTTCTTGACGACCTTCTCCCCGATCTTCGCCTCGATCGTCGCCGCCCCCGCGTCGATGAACACCGGTCCCGGCAGCGGCGACTTGCCGACCGGCTTGCCGTTGACGCTGATGTCCGCGCCTTCGCTGACCTTCAACGTCAGCGTGCCGATCTTCTGCTTTGCTTCCTCGAACCGCGCCGCCGTGCGCTTGCGCGAGGCCTCCTGACCCGCAGGCCAGTTGCGCAGCGAGTACTCGAGGTGCTCCGCCGCATCCCGGAACTTCCCCTGGAACACCTCAACGTCACCGAGGTTGCCCGCCACTCGTGCTGCCCACCCTCGTCGCCGCTGCGCGGCGCCGGTCCCTCCCAAAGCCGTGCTCGCGGCTCCGCCGCTCCGCGCGGCAGGGAGGGACTGTGACCTGCCGCCTCGTTTCGAGGTCTGGCGGCGCGATGACTCGCTGCGAGCTTGGCGATGCCGGGCCGGGTCGGTGTTCCGCCCGGCGTGACGGCCGGGCTGTGCTCCGGTGGCGCACGCTCTGCGCCACGCCGCGCGCGGCGTGCGGAGTGAGCCCGAGCTTGCAACGCGCACCGCGGATGAAGCGAGCTCGAAGCGGCGTGTCACAGATCGTGCGCCGTGGGGTCGCAAAGCCCGGCCGTCACGCCGGGAGGAGGAAACACCATGGCCCAACATCCCCGAAGCTCTCCGCTCATCATCGCACGGGCTCGCGAAGTGCGCTTCGCGATGACCGAGACCGAGGAAATCCTGTGGCGGGAGCTCTCGGGCGGCAGGCTCGGGGTGGCGTTCCGGCGGCAGGTGCCCATCGGGCGGTACGTGGCGGACTTCGCCGCGCTGAGCGTGAAGCTCGTCGTCGAAGTCGATGGTGGGTATCACTCACTGCGAAGGGCGGCCGATGCGCGCAGGGACCGGGACTTCGCCCGGTGGGGCTACCGCGTGGTGCGCGTGGGGGCGGACGAGGTGCGGGCGGACGTGCGGGCGGTGCTGGCGCGGGTGCGGGAGGTCATCGCTCAGGGGTGAGAGTGTGCAGGCTGACGCGCACGCGCCTGCATCACTTCTGCTCGAACTCTTTGCCAGCAGGTCCGGCCGTGCCCTCCGGAGCAGGATTCAAGTTGGAACCTTGCACCGCGCCGCCGGGCCCTTTTGCTCCGCCAGTGCCTTCGGCGAGCACCGTCGAGGGGATGCTGGGCTTGGTTCCGTTCCAAACGAGCGCATAGCTCCCGCCACCTGTGGCGCCCGAGCCGGAGCCGCCGGGGCCGCCGGTGCCGCCCTTACCGCCATCGCCCGCGCTTCCGAGACCACCCCGGCCGGACCACCTTGCCCGCCGCTCTTACCGCTTCCTCGGCGCGGCGCTCCGCCCTTTCCGCCGTCGCCACCCTTCTTGGAAGTGAGCGAGCAACCGCTCACGGTCACGTCGCTCTGCCACGAGAGAAGCGCAACGCTCGCGCCGCCGCCCTTGCCGCCGGTGCCCTGCCCGCCGCCGCACCCCGCCATTCCGCCCGCGCCGCCAGACGCGCCGATGCATGAGCCCGAGCCCGCGCTTGCACCACCGCCTCCGCCGCCTTGGCCAGGGAAACCATTGGCGCCGTCGTTGCCGTTCGCGGGAGTGAACCCGGACGAGGTGAAGGTCCCGCTCGAGGCAGCGGCGGTTGCGAGCGTGCCAGAGGTTCCGTTGGAGCCTGCCACACCAGCCGTTCCGTTGTTCGTGCCTGAGCCGGCGGCGCCGCCGTTTTTGATGTTGGGCGGAGTCACGCTGGTTTGGGGCAGGCCAGCGGCTCCGTCTTCGCCGGCAAGGCCCTTGTTCGCCAAACCGCCGTTGCCGCCCTTCGACCCGCACGCACTCGCACCGGGCCACTTCCCGCCATCCTGGGTGCCCGGCGCACCCGTGCAAGTCGCCGCCGCGCCATTCTGCGCCGCCGCTGCGTTGTCACCGTCCAGCCCTTGCGTGCCGTCGCTGCCCGCGTTTCCAGCCTTCCCATCACCCGCGGTGAGGTTCACGTTCTTGAACACGACGCCATTCGAGGTCGCGACGATCGCGCCGAAGCTGCTCTCGCCGGAGTTCGCGGCGTTCGCCGCGGTGATGTCGAAGCTCTGACTTTGAAGTTGGACGAGATGCCGGAGATCGTTAGCGCGACCGCCGCTCCGTTCACCTTCGCTTTTGCGGTGGCCGACCAGGTCCACGTGCCGCAGTCGAAGCCGCCATACATGCCGCGGCTGTCGTGAGTGGCCGTTACCGCCAGCGTCGCCGTCTCGCTGAATCCGCCTCCGTCGTCACAAGCGTAGACACTCTTGCCCGTGGTCCCCGCGCTCGCGAGCGCCTTGCCCAGTGTCTTGTACGGGCTGGCTTTGGTGCCGGTGCCACTAGTGTCGTCGCCTTTCGGCGAAACAAAGACACCGTAGTCGTCAGCGATCAGACATGGCTCAGCGCTCGGTGACTTCGTCGGGTCGCAAGTGCCGCCGTCGCCGCCGGCAACGCCGCCGCTTCCAGCAGTTCCGCCGGTGTTGCCGGTGCCGCCGGTGCCGGATGTGCCTCCCGTGTTGCCGGTTCCGCCGGTGCCACCGGTGCCGCTCGTCCCACCGCTGCCACCGGTGCCGCCGTCCTTCTGCGGACAGGTCGAGGTTGCCTCGCAGGAGTCGAAGTTGTCTCCGCCGCAGGCGATCAAACCACCGCCGCTGGCGACAGCAGCAAGCACGAAAGCAAAGCCCATCTTCTTCATTTCATCCCCTGATCATCAGAAGCGGCCGAAGGCGCCGGGGCCTGCCGTGTGCTGATCCAGCAGCGGATACACCGCAGTCTTGTTGTTCGAGCCGGGCATCAACATGAATGCCACGAAGCCTGCAGCGCCAACACCGGCGCCGATGAATCCAATCGTGGAAATCGTGCCGCTGCTCTTCGCGCGATCGACAGCGTCCGCCAGGTCGGAGCAAGCGGCGGGTTTGGTCTTCCCGCTGCAGCCACTATCGCCGAGCTTGTTGTCGCTCTGGAGTGCGTCCGCATCATCCTTCGCCGATTGCTTCTTCATGTAGAAGCCCACCCCGACACCGAGGCCGATCAGCGCAACCGCTCCGGACGCGATCAGACCGACGGTCTTCACCGAGGATCCACCCGGCGGTTTGAGATCACCTGTAGCGTTTGCGTTCGCGTTCGCGTTCGCGCCGCCGGAACCGTCCCCATTCCCGGGTGGCCCCGCCGCTGGTCCCACCGCCGCCGCCCCCCCCGCGATCCTCAGCTCGATCTCTCGCGCGCCGCCGACATCGAGCGCGACCGTCTTCTTGACGACCTTCTCCCCGATCTTCGCCTCGATCGTCGCCGCCCCGCGTCGATGAACACCGGTCCCGGCAGCGGCGACTTGCCGACCGGCTTGCCGTTGACGCTGATGTCCGCGCCCTCGCTGACCTTCAACGTCAGCGTGCCGATCTTCTGCTTTGCTTCCTCGAACCGCGCCGCCGTGCGCTTGCGCGAGGCTTCCTGACCCGCAGGCCAATGCCTCAACGAAAATTCCAAATGCTCCGCCGCATCCCGGAACTTCCCCTGGAACACCTCAACGTCACCGAGGTTGCCCGCCACTCGTGCTGCCCACCCTCGTCGCCGCTGCGCGGCGCCGGTCCCTCCCAAAGCCGTGCTCGCGGCTCCGCCGCTCCGCGCGGCAGGGAGGGACTGTGACCTGAGGGGTCTGCTCGAGGTCTGGCGGCGCGATGACTCGCTGCGAGCGTCGCGATGTTGCGCCGGGTGGGTGTTCCGCCCGGCGTGACGGCCGGGCTGTGCTCCGGTGGCGCACGCTCTGCGCCACGCCGCGCGTGGCATGCGGAGTGAACCCGAGCCTGCAACGCGCACCGCGGATGAAGCGAGCGCGAAGCGGCGTGTCACAGATCGTGCGCCGTGGGGTCGCAAAGCCCGGCCGTCACGCCGGGAGGAGGAAGCACCATGGCCCATCATCCCCGAAGCTCTCCGCTCATCATCGCACGGGCTCGCGAAAATGCGCTTCGCGATGACCGAGACCGAGGAAATCCTGTGGCGGGAGCTCTCGGGCGGCAGGCTCGGGGTGGCGTTCCGGCGGCAGGTGCCCATCGGCCGGTACATCGCGGACTTCGCCGCGCTGAGCGTGAAGCTCGTCGTCGAAGTCGATGGTGGGTATCACTCGCTGCGAGGGGCGGCTGATGCGCGCAGGGACCGGGACTTCGCCCGGTGGGGGTACCGCGTGGTGCGCGTGGGGGCGGACGAGGTGCGGGATGATGTGCACGCGGTCGTGGCGCGGGTGCGGGAGGGGGTTGCCTTGCGCTGAGCGCAGGCTGTGCATCCGGCGTCTACTGCACTTCCATCGTCGCCTTTGCGTCTCCATCAATGCCGTCGTTGGTGCCCGGTTTGCCACCGACACCCTTGTTGCCCTTGTTGCCGAGCTGGGGACTGGTCGCGGTCAGCGTGACAGGCTTGCCCTTCGATACGACACCCGCACTGACGCCGCCCGCCCCGCCGCCACCTGCTCCGCCGTCGGCGCCCTTGCCGCCGTTGCCGCCGTTGCAGCCGCCACCGACTTTCACGCCACCGAAACCTGCGATCTGCTGACCCGTCTGTCCGGCAATTCCGCTGCCGCCGTCGCCCGCGTCTCGAGCGATCACCTCGCAAGTGTCGAGGGAGACCGCGGTGTTCAGAGCAAGAAGAGCGATGCTCGAGCCGCCAGCGCCGCCGCCCTTGCCGGGTGCGCCGCCGCACGCGCCGCAACCGCCGCCGCCGCCGCCGCCGCTGGTGGCGCTGCCTGCGCCGCCGCCGCCGCCTTGCCCGGGTCCGCCTGCTTTGCCGTCGGTGCCGGGAGTGCCAAGCCAGCCGCCCGAGGCGAGAGTGCCGAGAGTCTTTGCCCCGTCAGAGGGTGTCACGGCTGCGCCGGGGTTGCCATCGCCTCCGGTGCCACCTGGCGAACAGGATCCAATCACTCCACCTTTACCAGCGCCGAGGTCCGGCTGACCGAGGCCACCGCCGGTTGCGCCGACCCCGCCATCGCCACCCTTTGCCCCGGTTGTCTTCGTCCCATCCGGACACGTGCACTGATTGAACGCGGCTCCCGTGTCACCGCTCGCATTCTTTCCGTCTAGCGTCGTCTGAGCCGGGTAGTTGAAATCCGTCTTTGTCCCCGTCGCACCCTTCGCTCCCTTGCCTGCCTCGAGTCGCACGCGCTTCATCGAGATCGCTCCCGACTCCTTCACGAACGCCGCGACGCTCGACTCGCCCGGATCACTCCCGGCCATCGCGAAGAAACCGACGTCCTCGAAGGTCGCGCCGGCTGCGAGCGTGTCGAGCGTCAACACGATCCCTCGCGTGGAAGGTTTCAGGTTTGCGCGCGCCGAAGATTCCAAGGACCAATCGGCACACTTGAAGCCACCGTAGACCTTGATCCCATCCGCCGCGGTCGTCAGCGAGAGCTCGTCGTCGTCACCGTTGCACGCGATCACCCGACCGTGTCCCGCCGTCTTCGCTTTCGCGACGGCGTCCGCGAAGGACTTCAACGGACTCGCTTTGGTCCCCGCTCCGCCCGCACTGCCCGACGGCGAAACAAAGATGGCGTTCTCGTCACTCACCAAACACGGCGCTTCACTCGGACTCTTCGTCGTGTCGCAAGTGCCGCCGTCGCCGCCGGCAACTCCGCCGCTTCCAGCAGTTCCGCCGGTGTTGCCGGTGCCGCCGGTGCCGGAGGTGCCTCCGGTGTTGCCGGTTCCGCCGGTGCCACCGGTGCCGGATGTGCCTCCGGTCGCGCCGGTGCCGCCGTCTTTGCCTCCGGTGCCGCAGTCGTTGTTGGCCTCACAAGACCCGAAGTCGTCGCCGCCGCACGCGACGGCCGTTGCGCCGCCAGCGATCGTCATCAACACAAATGCAAGGCCAAGCTTCTTCATTGGTTCCCCTTTTGGTCCTAGAAACGGCCGGAAGCGCCGAGGCCCGCCGTGTGTTCGTCGAGGAGCGGATAGAGCACGGCGCTCTGTTTCTTGCTCGGCATCAACATGAAGGCGACGAGGCCTGCCGCGCCCACACCTGCGCCGATGAAGCCGATCGTTGAGATCGTTCCGCTGCTTTCGGCCTTGTCATTAGCGTCCGCGAGGTCGGCACATACTCCGGTCTTGCCCGACTTCGGGCACCCACCAGAACCGAACTGCTTCACCGCATCCGCCGCGAACCCCTCCGCGTCATCCTTCGCCGACTGCTTCTTCATGTAGAAGCCGACGCCGACGCCAAGCCCGATCAGCGCAACCGCGCCGGACGCGATCATCCCGACAGTCTTGACGGACGATCCACCTGGCGGTTTGAGATCACCACTCGCGTTGCCGTTCGCGTTCGCGCCGCCCGAACCGTCACCATTCCCGGGTGGCCCCGCCACCGGCCCCACCGCCGCCGCCTCCCCCTCGATCACGAGCTCGATCTCTCGCGCGTCGCCGACATCGAGCGCGACCGTCTTCTTGACGACCTTCTCCCCGATCTTCGCCTCGATCGTCGCCGCCCCCGCGTCGATGAACACCGGTCCCGGCAGCGGCGACTTGCCGACCGGCTTGCCGTTGACGCTGATGTCCGCACCTTCGCTGACCTTCAACGTCAGCGTGCCGATCTTCTGCTTTGCTTCCTCGAACCGCGCCGCCGTGCGCTTGCGCGAGGCCTCTTGACCCGCAGGCCAGTTGCGCAGTGAGTACTCGAGGTGCTCCGCCGCATCCCGGAACTTCCCCTGGAACACCTCCACGTCACCGAGGTTGCCCGCCACTCGTGCTGCCCACCCTCGTCGCCGCTGCGCGGCGCCGGTCCCTCCCAAAGCCGTGCTCGCGGCTCCGCCGCTCCGCGCGGCAGGGAGGGACTGTGACCTGAGGGGTCTGCTCGAGGTCTGGCGGCGCGATGACTCGCTGCGAGCGTCGCGATGTTGCGCCGGGTGGGTGTTCCGCCCGGCGTGACGGCCGGGCTGTGCTCCGGTGGCGCACGCTCTGCGCCACGCCGCGCGTGGCATGCGGAGTGAGCCCGAGCCTGCAACGCGCACCGCGGATGAAGCGAGCGCGAAGCGGCGTGTCACAGATCGTGCGCCGTGGGGTCGCAAAGCCCGGCCGTCACGCCGGGAGGAGGAAGCACCATGGCCCATCATCCCCGAAGCTCTCCGCTCATCATCGCACGGGCTCGCGAAATGCGCTCTGCAATGACCGAGACCGAGGAAATCCTGTGGCGGGAGCTCTCGGGCGGCAGGCTCGGGGTGGCGTTCCGGCGGCAGGTGCCCATCGGCCGGTACGTGGCGGACTTCGCCGCGCCGAGCGTGAAGCTCGTCCTCGAAGTCGATGGTGGGTATCACTCACTGCGAAGGGAGGCTGATGCGCGCAGGGACCGGGACTTCGCCCGGTGGGGCTACCGCGTGGTGCGCGTGCGGGCGGAGGACGTGCGGGCGGACGTGCGGGCGGTGGTGGCGCGGGTGCGGGAGGTCATCGCTCAGGGGTGAGAGTGTGCAGGCTGACGCGCACGCGCCTGCATCATTTCTGCTCGAACTCTTTGCCAGCAGGTCCGGCCGTGCCCTCCGGAGCAGGATTCAAGTTGGAACCTTGCACCGCGCCGCCGGGCCCTTTTGCTCCGCCAGTGCCTTCGGCGAGCACGGTCGAGGGAATGCTGGGCTTGGTTCCGTTCCACACGAGCGCGTGGCTCGCGCCACCGCTTGCGCCGGAGCCGGAGCCGCCGGGGCCGCCGGTGCCGCCCTTACCGCCATCGCCCGCGCTTCCGAGACCACCCCCGGCCGGACCACCTTGCCCGCCGCTCTTACCGCTTCCTCCCGGCGCGGCGCTCCCGCCCTTTCCGCCGTCGCCACCCTTCTTGGAAGTGAGCGAGCAACCGCTCACGGTCACGTCGCTCTGCCACGAGAGAAGCGCAACGCTCGCGCCGCCGCCCTTGCCGCCGGTGCCCTTGCCGCCGCCGCAACCCGCCATTCCGCCCGCGCCGCCGGACGCGCCGATGCACGAGCCCGAGCCCGCGCTTGCACCACCGCCTCCGCCGCCTTGGCCAGGGAAACCATTGGCGCCGTCGTTGCCGTTCGCGGGAGTGAACCCGGACGAGGTGAAGGTCCCGCTCGAGGCAGCGGCGGTTGCGAGCGTGCCGGAGTTTCCGTTGGAGCCTGGTTGACCAGGGCTGCCGTTAGCCGTGCCCGTACCGGGGTCTCCTCCGTTGTTTACGTTCGCGGGGGTGACATTAGTTTGTGGGATCCCGCCGGACCCTTTCTCGCCAGAGGCCCCAAGATTCGCGGTCCCGCCCGTTCCGCCTTTGGCGGAGCAACCGCTTGGCGCCGACCACGACCCACCCGGCTGCGTTCCCGGAGCACTGGTACACGTCGCTGCCTTGCCATTCTGCGCCGCCGCTGCGTTGTCACCATCCGGCCCTTGCGTGCCGTCGCTGCCCGCGTTCCCAGCCTTCCCATCACCCGCGGTGAGGTTCACGTTCTTGAACACGACGCCATTCGAGGTCGCGACGATCGCGCCGAAGCTGCTCTCGCCGGAGTTCGCGGCGTTCGCCGCGGTGATGTCGAAGCTCTCGACTTTGAAGTTGGACGAGATGCCGGAGATCGTTAGCGCGACCGCCGCTCCGTTCACCTTCGCTTTTGCGGTGGCCGACCAGGTCCACGTGCCGCAGTCGAAGCCGCCATACATGCCGCGGCTGTCGTGAGTGGCCGTTACCGCCAGCGTCGCCGTCTCGCTGAATCCGCCTCCGTCGTCACAAGCGTAGACACTCTTGCCCGTGGTCCCCGCGCTCGCGAGCGCCTTGCCCAGTGTCTTGTACGGGCTGGCTTTGGTGCCGGTGCCACTAGTGTCGTCGCCTTTCGGCGAAACAAAGACACCGTAGTCGTCAGCGATCAGACATGGCTCAGCGCTCGGTGACTTCGTCGGGTCGCAAGTGCCGCCGTCGCCGCCGGCAACGCCGCCGCTTCCAGCAGTTCCGCCGGTGTTGCCGGTGCCGCCGGTGCCGGATGTGCCTCCCGTGTTGCCGGTGCCTCCTGAACCGCCGGTGCCGCTCGTCCCACCGCTGCCACCGGTGCCGCCGTCCTTCTGCGGACAGGTCGAGGTTGCCTCGCAGGAGTCGAAGTTGTCTCCGCCGCAGGCGATCAAACCACCGCCGCTGGCGACAGCAGCAAGCACGAAAGCAAAGCCCATCTTCTTCATTTCATCCCCTTGATCATCAGAAGCGGCCGAAGGCGCCGAGGCCTGCCGTGTGCTGATCCAGCAGCGGATACACCGCAGTCTTGTTGTTCGAGCCGGGCATCAACATGAATGCCACGAAGCCTGCAGCGCCAACACCGGCGCCGATGAATCCAATCGTGGAAATCGTGCCGCTGCTCTTCGCGCGCTCGACCGCGTCCGCCAGGTCGGAGCAAGCGGCGGGTTTGGTCTTCCCGCTGCAGCCACTATCGCCGAGCTTGTTGTCGCTCTGGAGTGCGTCCGCATCATCCTTCGCCGATTGCTTCTTCATGTAGAAGCCCACCCCGACACCGAGGCCGATCAGCGCAACCGCTCCGGACGCGATCAGACCGACGGTCTTCACCGAGGATCCACCCGGCGGTTTGAGATCACCTGTCGCGTTTGCATTCGCGTTCGCGTTCGCGTTCGCGTTCGCGCCGCCGGAACCGTCACCATTCCCGGTGGCCCGCCACCGGCCCCACCGCCGCGGCCTCACCCTCGATCACGAGCTCGATCTCTCGCGCGTCGCCGACATCGAGCGCGACCGTCTTCTTGACGACCTTCTCCCCGATCTTCGCCTCGATCGTCGCCGCCCCCGCCTCGATGAACACCGGTCCCGGCAGCGGCGACTTGCCGACCGGCTTGCCGTTGACGCTGATGTCCGCGCCCTCGCTGACCTTCAACGTCAGCGTGCCGATCTTCTGCTTTGCTTCCTCGAACCGCGCCGCCGTGCGCTTGCGCGAGGCTTCCTGACCCGCAGGCCAATGCCTCAGCGAAAAATTCCAAGTGCTCCGCCGCATCCCGGAACTTCCTGGAACACCGCAACGTCACCGAGGTTGCCCGCCACTCGTGCTGCCCACCCTCGTCGCCGCTGCGCGGCGCCGGTCCCTCCCAAAGCCGTGCTCGCGGCTCCGCCGCTCCGCGCGGCAGGGAGGGACTGTGACCTGAGGGGTCTGCTCGAGGTCTGGCGGCGCGATGACTCGCTGCGAGCTTGGCGATGCCGGGCCGTGTGGGTGTTCCGCCCGGCGTGACGGCCGGGCTGTGCTCCGGTGGCGCACGCTCTGCGCCACGCCGCGCGCGGCATGCGGAGTGAGCCCGAGCCTGCGACGCGCACCGCGGATGAAGCGAGCGCGAAGCGGCGTGTCACAGATCGTGCGCCGTGGGGTCGCAAAGCCCGGCCGTCCCGCCGGGAGGAGGAAGCACCATGGCCCATCATCCCCGAAGCTCTCCGCTCATCATCGCACGGGCTCGCGAAATGCGCTCTGCAATGACCGAGACCGAGGAAATCCTGTGGCGGGAGCTGCGCGGCGGGCAGCTGGGGGTCGCGTTTCGGCGGCAGGTGCCCATCGGGCGATACGTGGCGGACTTCGCCGCGCTGAGCGTGAAGCTCGTCGTCGAAGTCGATGGTGGGTATCACTCGCTGCGTCGCGTGGCAGATGCGCGCAGAGATAGAGATCTCGCGCGGTGGGGGTACCGCGTGGTGCGCGTGGGAGCGGAAGAGGTGCGGGCGGACGTGCACGAGGTCGTGGCGCGGGTGCGGGAGGTCATCGCTCAGGGGTGAGAGCGGTCTGCGTGCTCACTTCGCTTCGAGCGTTTGCTGTGCCATTCCGTCGATGCCGTCGTTCGTGCCGACCTTGCCGCCGTCGCCCTTCTTGCCGAGCTTGCCGAGCGTGTACTTCGTGCCGCTGTCCATGTCGGGCGCTGCCGTGCCTTTCCAGACTACCGCAACGCTGATGCCGCCGGCGCCGCCGCCGCCAGCGGCGCCGGTGCCACCTGGTGCGCCATTGCCTCCGGAACAACCGGGCGGTGTGCCGTTGCCCAGGAACCCAACATCGGTCTGCCCGGTCTGTCCTGCGACACCCTTGCCGCCTGCGCCGGCGTCGAGAGTGAGCAGCTCGCTACCCGCGCCAACAGTCACGATCGAATCCAGCACGAGCAGCGCGATGCTCGCACCACCGCCGCCGCCGCCAGGTCCTCCCGCACCGCCGCATCCGCCGCAACCGCCGCCACCGCCGCCGCCGGTCGCGGAGCTTGCGCCGCCGCCGCCGCCCTGGCCAGGGCCGCCTGCGGTGCCGGTCGCTCCGCTCGACGGGGACCAGCCACTACTCAAGATGGCGCCAATCGTGGATGCGCCGGCCGCTTCACCTGGCGAAGTGCCGGGATTGCCGTCGCCGCCACCGCCGCCAGCGTTGCAGGTCTTGGACGGGTCGCCCGCGAGGCCACCTCCCTTGTCGGGGGTTCCTTTGCCGCCGGCTTGGCCGCCCGTTGTCGCGGTTCCGCCGATGCCACCCGTGGTCAGCGCACCACCCGGGCAGGTGCACTTCTTCTCGGCACCGCCCGCTGTCCCGTTCGCGTTGTTGCCGTTCAGCGAGGTCTGCGCCGGATAGCCGAACGGGGTCAGCGTCGCATCGGCGCCCGCAGCACCCTTGCCCGCGGAGAGCTTCACTCGCAGGAGCTTCACGTCTGCGCTGTTGTGGACGAACGCGCCGATACTGCTGTCCCCTGCCGCGGTTCCGTCGGCTGAGGTGAACTCCATGTCCTCGATCAAGATCTTGGACGCGACCGAGTCAATCTCGAGCGCAAAGCCCTTGGACTTGGGCTTCACGATCGCGCGCTGGCCGGTCTCGTAGCTCCAGTCCGTACACGAGAATCCGCCCGACAGCCTGCCACCGTCCGTGAGCTTGACCTGCTCGTCGTAGGTCGTGTCGCACACGAGAATCATCTTGTTGCTGGTCGAGGCCAGAGCTTCGCCAATCGTCTTGAAAGGGCTGGCCTTGCTGCCATCGCCGGTTGCGGTCGCCGTGCCGTTGACGAAGATCGCGTACTGGTCGCTCACGAGGCAGGGCGCCTCACTGGGGCTCTTCGTCGGGTCGCAAGTGCCGCCGTCGCCGCCGGCAACTCCGCCGCTTCCAGCAGTTCCGCCGGTGTTGCCGGTGCCGCCGGTGTTGCCAGTTCCGCCGGTGTTGCCGGTGCCTCCCGTCCCGGACGTGCCCCCGCTTGCGCCGGTGCCTCCGTCTTTACCTGCGCCACCTGCACAGTTGTTGTTCGCGTCACACGAGCCGAAGTCGTCGCCGCCGCAACCCGCGACCATCACCGCCGAGGCGCCGATCGCCGCGAGAACGAAAGCCAAGCCCATCTTCTTCATGTCATCCCCTTGGGTTCCTAAAAGCGACCGTGCGCGCCGAGGCCGGCGGTGTGTTCGTCGAGGAGCGGGTAGAGCACGGTGTCATGTTTCTTGTTCGGCATCAGCATGAAGGCAACCAAGCCCGCTGCGCCAACGCCGGCGGCGATGAAGCCGATCGTCGAAAGTGTACCGCTGCTTTTCGCCTTGTCGTTTGCGTCCGCCAGGTCGGTGCAGGGGGCGGCACTTGGCTGATTCCAACAGCCATTCTTGCCCAACTGGTTGACCGCATCCGCTCTGAAGCTGTCCGCATCATCCTTCGCCGACTGCTTCTTCATGTAGAAGCCCACCCCAACACCGAGACCGATCAGCGCAACCGCTCCGGACGCGATCAGGCCGACGGTTTTGACTGACGATCCACTCGGTGGCTTCAAGTCGCCAGTCGCGTTCGCGTTCGCGTTCGCGTTCGCCCCGCCGGAACCGTCGCCGTTCTCCGATGGCCCCGCCACCGGCCCCACCGCCGCGGCCTCCCCCTCGATCACGAGCTCGATCTCTCGCGCGTCGCCGACATCGAGCGCGACCGTCTTCTTGACGACCTTCTCCCCGATCTTCGCCTCGATCGTCGCCGCCCCCGCGTCGATGAACACCGGCCCCGCGAGTGGCGACTTGCCGACGCTCTTGCCGTTGACCGAGACGTCAGCGCCTTCGCTGACCTTCAACGTCAGCGTGCCGATCTTCTGCTTTGCTTCCTCGAACCGCGCCGCCGTGCGCTTGCGGGAGGCTTCCTGACCCGCAGGCCAGTTGCGCAGTGAGTACTCGAGGTGCTCCGCCGCATCCCGGAACTTCCCCTGGAACACCTCGACGTCACCGAGGTTGCCCGCCACGTCGTAGCTCTGCTTCAGAGCCCAGGCCGCCTTGAAGGCTTCGGCGGCTTCGTCCCAGCGCTTCATCTTGTAAGCGTCGTTGCCCTTCTTGAAGAGCCGCGAGGCCTCGTCGGTGGGCTCCGCGGAGGGCGTGTCCACCGGCGGTTGCGCAAAACTCGGGCTCGCCGCTGCAAGGAAAGCGGCCAGGAAGAGGGCGGGACGGGCGCGGTGCTTCATGCCGGCGTGCGCAAATTCCCTCATGGCGGCGGGGCTGGCAAGTTCCGAGGGGTCGGGCGGCACCTATAGAAGTGCGGGGGCCAGCGCCAGGCCGCCGTCCCAACCCCCACACACCACCTCACTCGTTGATCGGTTGCGGCGTGTCGGGCTTCTTCTTCTTGATGGGTCGCGCCGAGTCGGGGTCAGCCGTTGCACTCGGTTCGGCGGCCGGCGCTGGGGTTGGCGCGATTGCAGGGGCCGCCTGGGTGATCACGGGCGAGGTGGCCGTGGGTTTCGGCGGCGGGGCCGGGAGCGCGGCGGCGGTTGCGGTCGCTGTCGCTGCGGTGTCGCCACCTTGCACCATCTGCACCACCACGTAGATCAGCGTGATCGCGATCAGGAAGACGATGGTCCCGCCAATGATCAGACCGGCACGGCTGCGCTGGGGGGTGTCGGCGATCGAGGCGGCGGCCGGGCGCGCGTTCGGCGTCGCTGCTGTGGCGTCCACGCCCATCAAGTGCAACTGCCGCTGCGCATCCTCGCGCCGCAACACGTGCATCGCCTTCTGCGTCATCGCACGCCGGGGATCCTCTTCCTGCACGACCCGAACTGGGACAATCTCCAGCGTCTTGTGATCGGCCGGCTTCGGCAGCGGTCGCGGCGGCACATACTCACTCGCGTAGTCGGGCGTCGGGCCCACCAGCGGAATCGTGTCCTTGTCCGCCAGCGCGTCCGCTTCGCTCGCAATCGCCGCCGAACCGTCGATCGGCGTGTCACCAAATGCGGGCGACCCCTCGCGTGGCGTGTCCGCCTCGAGTGCTGGGGGGACCGGTTTGGCCGGGGGCACCGGCGGCCGTCGCTCGTCGCTCATCAGTCGCGAACCCTTCAATCCCTCACTCCGCCGGTCCTGGCAAGCTTCCGTTGGGCTCATTTCACACACTCCGAAAGCCCGCTGTCTCGGTCCGCGGCTTTCCGCAGTTTCGTGGGATTTGCAGGCTGGGCCCGCGCGACCCTCGCCCGCTCGACGGGTTTCGGGCAGGCGTCGACTTCGCGGCAAAATTACGTAAAACTGCCGACCAGCTTGGCACGGCGGGACGGCTCTCATCGGCTTCGATACGCAACCGCGGCGGTGCTCGTCGTGGTTGCCTTCGCTGATTCCGCCCGCGCCGATCCGACCGCCGCCGAGGTCGCCGTTGCGCGGAAGGCCTTCGCCCAGGCCACCGAGCTCGAGTCCCAGAAACAGTGGGCCGACGCCGAGGTCAAACTGCGCGAGGCCCTCGCCATCAAGGAGACCCCGGGTCTGCGCTACCACCTGGGCTTCTGCCTGGAACACCAGGGCAAGCTCGTCGAAGCGCTGGTCGAATACGATCGCACCGACGAGATGCTGCAGCAGGGCGCCAAGGCGCCGGACGTCGCCGAGCTCCTCGGCCCCGCGCGCGACGGCGTGCGACAGCGCGTCGCGAATGTGACGTTGAAGACTCGGGCCAAGCTCGAGGGCGTCAGCATCGAGATCGATCACATACCGGTGAAGGACGTGCTCGTCGGCAAGGTGATCCCGCAGAACCCCGGGCGGCGGGTGATCACCGCCAGCGCGCCCGGTCGCCAGCCGTTCCGGCGTGAGCTGTCCCTTGCTGAGGGCGAGTCACGCGAGGTCGTGATCGATTTGCCGGAGCTCGGTGCGACGAAAGGACCCGCATCCCAGCCGGCCGCTGGGGGGCCGGCAGCAGGCGATAGCAGCGCCGGCGCGCAGCTCGACACGAGTCGGCCCGGCAGCGCTCGCACCATCGTGCTCGTGAGTGAGCTGGCGTTCACCGCCGTGGCGCTCGGCGCGGGCGTCTACTTCACGCTCGAAAAGGGCAAGAGCCAGGACCAGATCGACGCGGCCAATGCGGAGCTCGACCAACAAGTCGGCACAGGCGATTCGATTTGCCAGAAGCCCACCAAGGCCGCCGAGAACAGCTGCGGTCAGCTCCCGGATCTCACCGATCAGCGCAACCGCAGCGCGAACCTCGCCCTGGCCGGCTTCATCGGCGCGGGTGTTGGTGCCGCGGCGACCCTCACGACGTTCCTCTTGTGGAAGCCCGCACCGCGCAGCACGGCCCGCGTGCAGCTCACTCCCGTCGCAGCACCGCGCGCGCTCGGTCTCGGGATGAGCGGACGGTTCTAGAGCGCCGAACAGGTTGAACGTCGTTTGTTTTCAGCGACTTGCAAGGTGTTCTAGGCGCCCCTGCACGCCGCGCTGCGCGGCTCGCGAAGCGAAAGCATTTCTGCTCAGGGGCTGCGCGTTGGGTCTCGGTAGATCTCGGACAGTGGGAGCTCGCAGTCGAGCGAGCTCAGGGACACACGATCGGACGCGCGGCGCACGTCGAGTGTCCAGCGCGCGCCATCGCGACGCCAGATCTCGGCGCGCGGCTCGTCGTGGGCGAGGAGCACGATCTCCTTCAACGACTCGATGCGCTGGTAGTGCCAGAGTTTCTCGCCGCGGTCGTACTGTTCGGTGGACTTACTCAAAACTTCGACCACGACGCTGGGGTTCACCACGGTGTGAGCGTTGGGGTCGTCCGTGTCCGTCTCGAGCGGACCACACACGACCGTAACGTCCGGATACGTTCCGAGGCCGGTTGCCTTGACCCGCACCCGGAGGTCCGACGTGAACACCCGGCAGGGGCGATCGCGCAGAGCGTTGGTCAGCAGGCCGATCACGTTCGCGGCGATGGCCGTGTGATCGGGTGATCCGCCCGCCAGCGCCCACGCCACTCCGTCGAGGTACTCGTGCTTGACCTGGCTCCGCGCTTCCAGGTCGAGGTACTCCTGGAAGGTGAACTGCTGGCGGACAGCGTGGACCACCCACCGAGGGTAGCAGTGATTTTGGTACGCGGGGCCCGACCCGTTCGCCGCTCGACCGCGGGCGTGTGAACGCTGCGCGCGCCGCGCTATCCGTACTCGTACCCGACGGAGCTGCTTGAAACCGCCGCAGTTCGTGCAGCACGACTCGCTGTCCCAATTCGCATCGCCCGGGCGGCGGGCCAGGCGTGTGCGTGGAGCGGCGTCACGCACTCGGCCCAACCCGTCCGGTGTAGAGCGCGACGTGCGACGCGCATCCGCAGTGTTTGTCATTGGGCGCCGGGCACGCACGAATCAGCGCCACCGCGCGGTCGCCTTCTTCTCGTGACACCTGGGGCAAGAGGAACGCCTCGGACTCGCCCATGAAACGATCATGGTACCCCTCGACGGTGTAGAGCTCGCAGTGCTCGCAGAAGAAGTACGAGTAGATGTACTCATCGCCGGTGACGAAGATACAGATGGCCTCTCGCGCTCCCGGCAACTGTCGAGCGCACTGCACGCAGTTCACGCGCTGATGTTCGCCGGTTCGGCTGAGCTTTGCCAGCGCTGGCTGCCCAGACGCCGACGCTGCGCGCGGATGGGGGAGACGGGCGCGCACTGGTCTGAGGGGCGCCCCCGACTCAGCGGCGATGAGCGAGGGTCCAGAGGACAGGGATGATGTTGTCGAGCGCGTTGACCGCCGGGTCGGTGTCGTGCGGAGCGAGGTAGCCGCAGGCTCTGGCGAGGCGGAGGCCCATGCGGACTTCACGAGCGGAGTTGACGGCGTCCTCGAGACGCGACCTGCGTTTACCGGCCTTGGCCCAGAGGCCTTCGGAGGTGTTGAGTGCGGCGCTGGTGCTGGCCCGGCGGAGCTGCCTGGCCAAGTCTGGGTCTTGGCGAGCGATCTTGGCTGCCAGTCCGTGAACGATGCGTACCAACTCGACGAGTGAATCGATGACTCTCATGCAAATCTTCTCTTTCTGCGATCGGGATCGCAGCCTCCCCCCGGCGCCGCGCGCAGCGCGTGTCAACGGCGAGCGCGCAAGCGCTCGGCGCGGCGCAGCCGCGCGCACCGTTGATGCGCGCGAGCACGGCGGTAAATAGGAAGGCGACCGGAAGCATCACTCCCCGCCCAACGCGGTTGCGCCGCCGCCCCCAAGCGCCGGTTGTGCCGCGAGCAGTCCTGCGACTGATCCCGCGCCTGATCCTGCCCCTGCCCCCGATCCTGATCCTGCCCCTGATCCTGCCCCTGATCCCCTGCTCCTGATCCTGCCCCTGCTCCTGATCCTGCCTCTGATCCTGATCCCTGCCCCTGATCCTGATCCTGCTCCTGATCCTGCCCCTGCTCCTGATCCTGATCCTGATCCTGATCCCGTCCCCCCGCTCACTCCCCGCCGGTCACCGGAAACACGATCACATACGACCCCTCCGCCGGCTTGAACAACACGACCTTCTTCCCGAGCTTCGCCCGATCGTAGTGCTTCACCCAAGGCAAGCTGTGTTCCTGCCCCCACTCGCGTCGCTGCGCTCCGCGGTCTCCCCCCGATCCGTGCTCGCGCCGGCGAAGACGCCGACGCTGCGCGCGGATGGGGGAGACGGGCGCGCACTGGTCTGAGGGGCGCTCCCGACTCAGCGGCGATGAGCGAGGGTCCAGAGGACAGGGATGATGTTGTCGAGCGCGTTGACCGCCGGGTCGGTGTCGTGCGGAGCGAGGTAGCCGCAGGCTCTGGCGAGGCGGAGGCCCATGTGGACTTCACGAGCGGAGTTGACGGCGTCCTCGAGACGCGACCTGCGCTTGCCGGCCTTGGCCCAGAGGCCTTCGGAGGTGTTGAGTGCGGCGCTGGTGCTGGCCCGGCGGAGCTGCCTGGCCAGGTCTGGGTCTTGGCGAGCGATCTTGGCTGCCAGTCCGTGAACGATGCGTACCAACTCGACGAGTGAGTCGATGACTCTCATGCAAATCTTCTCTTTCTGCGATCGGGATCGCGGCCTCCCCCCGGCGCCGCGCGCAGCGCGTGTCAACGGCGAGCGCGCAAGCGCTCGGCGCGGCGGAGCCGCGCGCACCGTTGATGCGCGCGAGCACGGCGGTAAAATGGGAAGGCGACCGGAAGCATCAATCCCCGCCCAACGCGGTTGCGCCGCCGCCCCCAAGCGCCCGTTGTGCCGCGAGCAGTCCTGCGACTGATCCCGCGCCTGATCCTGCCTCTGCCCCCGATCCTGATCCTGCCCCTGATCCTGATCCCGATCCTGATCCTGCCCCTGATCCTGCCCCTGATCCTGATCCTGCCCCTGATCCTGCCCCTGCTCCTGATCCTGCTCCTGATCCTGATCCTGATCCCGTCCCCCCGCTCACTCCCCGCCCGTCACCGGAAACACGATCACGTACGACCCCGCCGCCGGCTTGAACAACACGACCTTCTTCCCGAGCTTCGCCCGATCGTAGTGCTTCACCCAAGGCAAGGCGGTCCAGGCCTCGCTGTCCTTGATGTACTCCGGCACGATCAGATCCAGTTCGACGTACCGCTCTCCGGTTGCCTTGCTCAGCTCGGCGCCGTAGCTCCAGGTCTCGCGCCCGGGGCGCGGCAGCTTGTCGTTGTGCAGCGCGCCGCCGTAGGCCACGACCACCCGCTCTTTGCCCGCCTTCTTGTTGCGCTCGACCTCGCCCACCGCGATGTCGCGGGTCAGCTTCGCGATCGTCTCGAGCATCACGCCGATGTCGCCGGCGCCCGCCTGGGTGATGCGCGTGAGGTCCTCACAACTCGGTCGCAAGAGGTCCGGCACGATGCCGAGCTCCTTGGCGCGCTTGCCAAGCACCAGGTACTCGTTCTGATTCGTCTCGGCTTGCGGCTCCGTCACGGGCTTCTGCTGCTTCCGAACCTGCTTCGTCTCCTTCTGACACTTCGCATTCGGCATCATCAGCTCGACCGCAAGGAAACTCGCCTTGCCCTTCAGCGCCGGCAACAACTGCTCGGTGAAGCGTTTGGTCGTCGAAGGCAGATCCTCCGTGCCCTTCTGCGCGTGCGCCTCCCCAATGCCGAGCACCAACGGTTTGTCCGCGAGCACCACCTCGAGCGCCTCCACCGCACTGTCGAACGTCCGACAGCCGAGCTCGCCACAGCTGGACGAGGGTGCGTCGGTAGAGGCAGGCGAACCACTCGCGCTCGGCGCCTGCGCGACACTCGGTGCGACCGGGATCGCGCTCGACGGATCGGCGTGCGGTGGCGGTGGCGGTGAGCTGGTGCAGGCGACGAACAGGACGGCGGGCAGGGTGAGGGTGAGGCGGTGAGGCATGCGAGCTCCGAGGGTAGATCAGGCGCCGGGGGCGTAGGCGATCGGGCAACAGGCAAAGGACAACTGCCAGCTCGGAAGGTTTGGGTTCGGGGCCGGGCGGGCCGCAATTCGTGCAAATCTCGGCTTCCGTGCTAGCGAGGGCTCGGGTCATGCCGACGCTCCTGCCGTCCGCTCCGCGCCGCTTCGCCGCTGGCGCTTTCGCCGTGCTGGCGCTCGCGGCGCTGTTGCCGACCGCCGAGGCCGTGGCGAAGAAGCCGACCTGTCCGGCTGGCATGGTCAGCATCGGGGGGCGTTTTTGCATCGACGCCTTCGAGGCCAGCCTGGACGTGGTCGACACCCGCGGTCGCACACTCAAGCGGCACTCGCCGTATCAAACCCCGGCGGCGGACCTGCGGGTCTTGGCGCGCTCGCGCCGCGGGGTCGTGCCGCAGGCGTACGTGAGTCAGGAGCAAGCAACGGCGGCGTGTGAGGCCGCGGGCAAGCGCCTGTGCAGCGACGACGAGTGGCTGAGCGCGTGCCGTGGGAAAGACGCGAGCCAGTATCCGTACGGTGCCGAACGCGAGACGGGTCGCTGCAACGACAAAGGTGTGTCGCCGCTGCGGGTCTTGCACGGCAAGGCCGACGGGCTCGAGGTGTTCGGCATGGAGGCCATGAACGACCCGCGCCTGAATCAGATAGCCGGCACCGTCGCCCGCACCGGACGCTTCAAGCGCTGCAAGGGGCCGGCCGGTACCTTCGACATGGTGGGCAACCTTCACGAGTGGACCGCCACACCCAGCGGGACCTTTCGCGGCGGTTACTACCTGGACAACGAGATCAACGGTAACGGTTGTGACTACGTCACCACGGCGCACAACACGAAGTATCACGACTACTCGGTGGGCTTCCGCTGCTGCAAGGGTGGCGGCGCGGCGACCCGTGGCAACAAGACCAACGCCAAGAAGGGCACGAAAAAGCGCACGCACGTGGTCGAGAGCGGACAGACCTTGAGTGGGATCGCTCAGCGGTACTCCAGCAGCGTGGACGCGATTTGTGAGGCGAATGGCATCGACCAGAAATCGCCGATCGTCCCGGGGCAAGAACTGGTCATCCCGGAGTGAAGCCAAGACTGGGTCTTTGGACCGCGGGCCGAGGTCCGCGCACCGCAGCCTGCGCTTGCGAACTGCCTCATCTCGGCATAAACCACGCGGGCACACCGTGAGGAAGACCCGCCCGCAGCTCGTACTCATGGGAGTGCTCGTCTCGGCGGCGCTCTCGGGCAGTGGCTGCTCGGACGGCAACGGCGATGACCCCAAAGAGTGCACCATCAAGGCGGCGTTCGAGCTGACCGTTCGGACCGTGTCCGGCGCGCTGCCAGGCGATACGACTCTCGAGGTGAAGTACGGTGGCGGCGTCGAGGCCTATCGCGTCGACCAGGGCATGCAGAATCAAGAGGTTGTCCTGTGCACTACGGACACGGCGGACGCCAGCGACGCGGGACAGGCGGCCAACGAGGTGTACTGCAAGCTGTGGACGCAGGGCGCGGCGGCCGTCACCGTCACGGCCACGGGTTACCCCACGGTCAAGCAGGATCTCGAGGCAAAAGCCCAGGGCAAGTGCATTCAGACCGTCCCGGTCGAGATTGTCCTCGGCGATCAAGACGCCGGGATCTGAGTCCCGCGGCGCGCTCCAGCCGCTGCGCGCCTGTGCGGCGCATGACATCCACCCGCTCGGGCGCTACACCTCCGCCCGGAGGGACAATGATTCAGAACCACAGTGTGGTGCGCGATGGATTCGCGCGCGTCGACGAGCTCGCACCGATCACCGATCTCGATGAAGCCTGGCTGGTGTCCGGCCACGGGCCCAAGCTGCGCGCCGTGCGCAAGGCTGCCGAGGGTTTGCGCGAGCGAATCGTCCGCGGCCCGCGCATCGTTAGCGTGCGCTCGCTGCCCATCACCACCCTGGGTTATCCGACGAAGTACGCGTTCTGGAGCGCACCGCTCTCACCCGCGCCCTACGTGATCATGACACACCGCTGTTTGCTGGTGCAGTTCCTGCGACGCGGTGAGCTGAAGACGTTGCTGTTCAATCCAACGGATGACGTGGCGGCGCGCAAGACGCCGTTCTTCGAGCGGACGATCCGCCAGGTCGGCGACTACATCGCGTTCAACCTGCTGGCCAAACGCTTCGACTCGCTGGAGCACCAGCTGTCGGCTTTGGGGGTCACGCCCGAGTCCGTGGACTACCTGGCGTTCGATCACTTTCACACCCAAGATCTTCGCGGGCTGCTCGGGACCACGGACTCGCGTCACACCGCGCGCTTCCCCAACGCCAAGCTGCTTGCCCCGCGCGCGGAGTGGGACGACTGGGACGACTTGCACCCGATGCAGCAGGCGTGGTTCGTCGCCGACGGCAAGCTCGGCGTGCGCACGGACAAGGTCGCGCTGACCGATGGCGACTTCCAGCTCGGTGACGGGGTGCTCTTGCTGCGCACTCCCGGGCACACGAGCGGCAACCAGACGCTGTTCTTCAACACCGCCGACGGTGTCTGGGGTTGCAGCGAAAACGGGACCTGCGCCGACAACTGGTCGCCCCACGACAGCCGCATCAAGGGACTCTCCCGGACCGCCCGCCTGCAGGACCTGGACGTGATCTTGAACGCCAACACACCGGAGCTGGGCGCAACGCAGTACACGTCGATGACGCTGGAAAAGACCCTCGTGGACCGCGTGAACCGCGCACCCGGTTTCGTGCAGATGTTCCCGTCCAGCGAGGTGACCCCGAGCCCGCTCGCTCCGGGACTCAGCCCCACCATCTTGCATGGCGGTCTGGTCTACGGTGACGTGAGCCACGCGGAGGCGCAGCGCGCTGATCGGAGCCGGGTCTCGGCCGCAGCCGCGCGCGCCTGACGCTGGAGCATGGCGGGTGCGGCGGCGTCTCTTCCTCTGCGCCCCCGCGTCACTTCTTTTCGGGCGGAACTTCGTTGATGTCCACCCGGGGGCCGTACGAGCGGAGGACCGCACGTTCGCGGCCGAAGTCGTCACCGATGCTGCCCTCGGCGTCGAGTGACACGATGCCAATGTCCGGGCAGAACGTGGTGATGACGCGTTTCTTCACCACCTGGCTGTCCTCGATGGTCTCGACGCAGCCGGTGAAACGGCCAGCCGGCGTCTCGATCGTCGCGTCGATGCTGCGGACGACGACCTGCCCGAACTGACCCTTGAACTGCGAGGCAACCTCGAGCGGCGCCTTCAACAACCAACCGCCGTTCTCCAGGCGGATGCCCTGCGGCGCGATCTCCAGGCGCTGCGCGCGACCGCCCACGGTGAGCACGGCTTGATTGGGGCGCGGGCGGTCGACGTGCATCATGAGCACGCCCTTTTCGCCCGTGTTCTCGATGGAAGTCTCGAACGCGTACACGGTGTCGGCCGTCAGCGGCATGAATCGCTCGACGTCCGTGATGACGGGCTTGGTGGGTCCGAGCTTGCTGTTGTTCTGCGCAGCCGGCGCGCCCCCGCAGGCCGTGAAGAGCAGCACGGTGGCGAGCTCAAGGTTTGTGCGTGTACGCATGCAGCACCAGGACCAATAACAGCATCATCGAGGCCAGGAGCAGGTACTTGATCAGTGGGTCGGGTTCGAGGCGCTGACGGAGCTCGAGGGCGGCGTCGCGCACTTCCGGGTTTTGTGCACGGTTGGCCAGCTCGGGAGCGCCCTGCCGAACCGCGGCGAAGTCCCCGCGTTCGAAGGCAGCGACCAGCTTGTCGAGCTCGGGATCACTCGGGAACGAGAGCAAGAAGCGCGGGCGCTCACGACCCTCGGCGTCGAGCGCGCCAGGCACGTCCGTGCGCTCGGACCCCGAGGTGGCGCTGGCCGGCACGGGGTCGTCCGCGTTCTCGTCGCCTGCTCCCGCACGGGTCCGCTTGCGCTTCTTCTTCTTTTTCTTCTTGGCGGGGGCGGGCTCCTCGTCGTCGTCGCCCGCTGCGCGCGCGTCGTCGTCACGCTCGCCCGCTTCTGCGGCCGGCTCCGCGTCGGTGTTCTCTTGCGCGTCGTCAGCCGGCAGCTCGCCGTCGTCGTCGCCGTCGGTCTCTGGTTTCTCGTCGTCGGACATGGCTCAAAACTGGAAGTAGACGAAGGGTACCGCGTCTGCGGTGGCCATGGCACGCAGCGCGAGGCCAACGCAGAACAACGCCATTCCCTGGGCTGGCGCCGGCATTTGTGCAAAAACACGCTGCGCCCCCAGGTACCAGCGCTCGGGTGCCCAGTGAGAGAGCAGGCCCAGAGCCAGGAGGCCGAGCACCGGTGCGGGCAGGTTCGGGTGGTACGTCGTGAGTGTGCCGAGCTGAGCGAAGATGATCGAGGCCTTGGCGAAGGTCTCGGCGCGGAAGAAGATCCACGCGACACACACCAGGTGGAACGTGCCGAGCACACTCAGCGCGTGGACCCACGGCGAGCTACGTTTTCTCACACCCAAGCGAGCTCGCCAGGCGGTGTACGCCCGGGTCACCGCCAGGGCGGCGCCGTGCAGGCCACCCCAGACCACGAAGGTCCAGTTGGCGCCGTGCCACAGGCCGCCGAGCAACATGGTCAGCATCAGGTTCACGTAGGTGCGCGCCTCGCCTTTGCGGTTGCCGCCGAGCGGCACGTAGAGGTAGTCGCGCAGCCAGGTCGACAGTGAGATGTGCCAGCGACGCCAGAAGTCCTGGATGTTGGGCGCCTTGTAGGGTGAGTCGAAGTTGAGCGGGAACCGCACACCGAGCAACAACGCCGAGCCGATGGCGATGTCGGTGTAGCCGGAGAAGTCGCAGTAGATCTGCACCGCGTAACCCAGCACCGCCGAGTAGCACTCGAGAGCGGAGTACTGCGTCGGGGCGTCGAACACCCGGTCTACGAGGTTCAACGCGAGGTAGTCCCCGATGATGATCTTCTTCGACAGACCCGCCGCGATCAGGAACAGCCCCTCGCTGCCCTCCGCCGAATTCCAGCGCGCCTTGCCGGCGAGCTGCGGCAAGAGATCGCGCGGGCGAACGATGGGACCGGCGACGAGGTGCGGGAAGAAGGCCACGAAGGCCAGGTACTCGACGTAGCTCCGGTGAGGCTCGATCTGGCGCCGGTAGACGTCGATCACGTAGCTCATCGACTCGAAGGTGAAGAAGCTGACGCCGATGGGCAGCGCGACTCGCAGCGCGACCTCGGGCACGTGAACCCCTACCTTGCCCAGAACGACGGTTGCGGTATCGATGCCGAAGTTGAAGTACTTGAAGATCCCGAGCACACCCAGGTTCAGGATCACCGTGCCAGCGAGCCACAGCTTGCGGGAGCGATCGCTGCCGGCGCGGGCGATGGCGTGGCCGAGCAACCAATCGAGGGTCGACGAACCCCAGATGAGCGGCAGGAAACGCCAGTCCCAGTGGGCGTAGAACACGTAGCTCGCGCCCAGGATGAACAACAGGCGCACCTTCTTGGCGCGCACGAGCAGGTACAGGCCGACAGGCGCGAGCACGCAGCCGGCGGCGATGATCGGCAGGCTACGTGGAATGGGTAAACCAATGCTGGTCAAGGCCAGCGTCAGCGGGTCGCGTCCGGTGTGGTGAAACGACAACCAGGCGAGCCCGCTGACGTTGACGAGCACCGACGCGAGGGTGACACGGACCGAAGGAAGCTGGGCCTCTTCCGCCAAACCAGACGGCGCGCTGCGACGACACAGCGTGAGCGTCAGCGCGAACGCGATCAGTGTGATGCCGCCGCTCGTGGCCGTGAGCGGCACCGAGAGCGCGAAGGTTGCCAGAGCAAACCACGGTAGCAGCGCTGTCCAACGCCGACTGACGAGCACCCAGGCCACGACGAACACGACGGCGAAAAATTTCGCGTAGGCGAGGGTGTTGAACAGCACGGAAGGGCCCTACCATAACCTGGTGTTTTCCCCGGATGGGCAGCCCCGACCTTTTTCGCGGGCGCCCCGCCGAGCCCTCCGCGCCCCCCTGCCTCCGATCTTCGGGCTCGTGTGCGCTCGAATGGGTTGACGAGGGACCGGTCGAGGAGAACCTTATGCCACCGTGCTCAAGCGCGTGCTCTTTGGTCTGTTGAAAGGCTCCGTCGTCGGCGGGCTCCTTGGCGCGGCCGTCGTCTTCGGCCTGGGCATGCCCGTGTTCGCTGCGTGGCTCGCGTACGTGGCGGCGGCGCTGACCGGTGCGCTCACCGGCCTGGTCGCGGGGCGCGCCATCTGGGAGAAAGACGCGCGCATCGAGGCGGGGTTGAAGGCCGGCGTGGGCGCGGTGATCGCCACGCTGGCGATGTTCGCGGTTCGCAAATGGTTGAACGTCAGCTTGAACCTGGGACAGCTCGGACACGGCGCGGTCGGGCAGCTGCCACTCGCGAGCTTGCCGTTGATTTCGACGGTGCTGGCGTTGTTCTACGAGCTCGACAACACGGGAGACTCGGGCGCGCCGGAGACCCCCGCGAAGAAGGTACGCGTCGAGGCTGAGGGAGCCGACGCTGTGGCCTCGACGGACGATCTGCAAGCGGCGCTCGAAGCCGACGACGAAGAGGCCGCGCGCAAGGCTACCAAACACTGAGCCGCCGGATGCCGCCCTTTCGCATCGTGCTCTGGGTCGCCAGCCTTGGTGGGCTGGCGCTGCTCGCGCGCACGCTGATCATCGAGCCGGTGCCAATCTGGCTCGCCCTCGCGGCGTTCGTCGTGTACGCGCTGCTCTGCACCGTGGGTGTGCTGGTGCCGCAGCTCGAGATGTTCGGTGACGTCGAGTGGCGGGGCGAGCCAGGCTCGCGCGCGGTTGCGCTGACCTTCGACGACGGCCCGAACCCCAAGACCACGGGCAAAGTCCTCGAAATTCTGGCGCGCGAGGGCCACAAAGCCACGTTCTTCGTGGTCGGCAGGAAGGCCCTCGCCCACGCCGACGTCATCCGGCAGATCCACGAGGCGGGTCACGAGATCGGGCTGCACGGTTATCAGCACGACCGGCTGTATTCGTTCAAACCACCCAAACACGTGGAGGAAGACATCGCGCGCACTCAGCTCGCGGTCGAGCAAGCGTGTGGTTTCCGCCCGACCTTGTTCCGTCCGCCTGTTGGCCATGTCAGCTCGCGCACCGCGGCCGGGGCGAAGCGCGCCCACGTCCGCACCGTTGCCTGGTCCGCCCGCGGGCTCGACGGGGTGGGTCCGACCGACGCCGAGCGAGCCTACGCCCGCATCGAGCCTGGGCTCGTCGACGGCGCCATCGTGCTCTTGCACGATTCGGCGGAGCGAGACGACTTCGAGCCGGCCAGCGTGGAGCTCTTGCCGCGGCTGCTCGAGGAGCTTGGTGATCGAAAGCTTCGCGCAGTGACCGTCACCGAGCTGCTCGATGGTCCGCTCAGCGAGGAGTTGGACGAGCCACCGAGCAGCGAGACAACCTGAGGCCGGATCAAGGCTTGACGATGGGCGCGGGGAGTCCCAGCAGCCTGGCGTTGCCGATGCCCGTGCTCGCCAGCGCAAAGACGGACTTGTCCATGACGGCGAGCCCCTGAATGCGCGTTGCCTTCATGCTCGCGAAATCGGTGTTGGTCCAGGTGGGCTTGGCCTCAGGAGTCAGCGGCAGCTGCCATACTGCCAAGGCGGCCCTGCCAGCTCCGGGATCTTCCACGTTGGTCGCGCCGACGGCGCCCCCCACGAATAGCTCGGAACCGAGCGTGGTCATGCGGCTGAAGACTTCGGCGCCGGGCCCGGGATCCCAGGTGACGACGGCCTGAACCGCGCCCGTTGCCACGCTGAGCGAGGCGGCGAAAGCGAAGGGTTCGGCAGAACCAATGCGCGCGTGTCCCACGACGTGAGCGACATCGTCGACCACCAACAGATCACGCGCGCTCGCAGCTTCGCCAGGCAGGACCAGCTCTGGGGAGGTGAAGCTCGGTTTGCACGCGCAGGTCGGAGGAGCGCAGTCCACGGCGTTCACACGCGCCAACTTCAGCTTGCCCTGGGTCTCGATCACGAGGAGCGCGGAGTCGGCGAGCGCCGCAACGGCGCGCGCGCCCGTCGCACCGGCGAGGTTCGCGGAACATGCGCTAGCGCCGGATGCTCGTGCCACCCAGGGGCCGCTCGACTCCGAGCTACCGACCGACCATGCCCCGGAGCTGCCCGCGGATAGATCGGCGATCACCGCGTCCGCAGCCAGAGCGCTCGGGGTAGCGCTGCTCTTCAGTTTTCCGGTCTTGGGATCGAGCTCGGCAAAGCTGATCTTTCCGTCGCTCGACCCTGCCAAGAACACGGAGCCAGCGCTCTCCGCGATTGCCTGCGCCGAAGAGCCGAGCGCTGACAGCGGGAAGACGACGCTTCCGACCTTGCCGCTGCACGTCTCGGCAGTGACGAGCACTGCTTGTGATGGTTTCCCGTTGTCGTCGGAGGATGTCCCCGCGGCCAACAGCTCCGCCCCGGTGGTGGCCAAACCCGCCGGCATCGGAAATCCGAGCTCGACCTGCCACGGACCGCACGTCGGCACGCAGAGCCCGTTGGCGGTGAGCTCGGTTCCTTCCGGGCAGGCCGGGGTGCATTCGTCCTTGTCACAGCCCACGCCCCCCGCCCCGCCGGCGCTGGTGCTCCCGGTGCCGCCAGCTCCGTAGTTGAACTGGTCCGGCGCACAGCCCAGGGCGGTGATTGCCAGCACGATCGCTGAAAGCTTCTCGCCCATGATGGATGACATATTATCCCAGATGGGGGACGCTGAGTACCACCGAACGGCGGCTATTCACGAACCCAATGACGAGGCGCCGTGATCGCTTCAGGCAGCATCATCAGCAAAAAATACCGACTGGTTCGCTGCCTGGGTGAAGGCGGGATGGGGGAGGTGTGGGAGGCGCTGAATTTGCGGACGCAGCGCCCGTTCGCGCTGAAGCTCGTTCACGCTGACAGTCAGATCGCGCCGGAGTTGCGTGAACGGATGTTGCGCGAGGCGAGTGTGGCGGGGCGCCTGCAGCATCCGAACGTGATCGAAGTGTACGATGTAGGTGAGACGGAGGCGGGCGAGCCGTTCCTGGTGATGGAGCTGCTCAGCGGAGAGACGCTGGCGGAGCTGCTCGATCGCCGTGGCAACCTGGATTCGACCCGAGCGGCGGCGGTCGGCGCCGAGATCACCGCGGCGCTCGGCGCTGCGCACGCGTCCGGAGTCGTGCATCGCGATCTGAAACCCGCGAACGTCTTTCTGCACGAAGATCCCGGCCACGGTCGGGTGGTCAAGGTGCTCGACTTTGGTGTGAGCAAGTTGCTCGTCCCCGACGGCCCGTCTTCGACCGTGACCGGCGCGCCCATCGGAACGCCGGCGTATATGAGCCCGGAGCAGGCCCGCGGGTTGCGAGACCTGGACCAGCGTACCGACCTCTGGTCGGTCGGCGTGATGCTGTTCGAGATGGTGGCCGGCCGTCTGCCGTTCGACGGCACGACCGCCTACGCCGTGGTGGGTGAGGTGTTGCACGGCAACGTGCCGCGACTGTCGGAGCACGCGCCGAGTGTCGACCCGCGGCTCGACGCGATCGTCGCAAAGTGCCTCGAGCGAGACCCGGAGCTCAGGTGGGCTTCGGCGCGGGAGCTCGGGGCGGCGATCGAGTCGATCCTGCCGAAGCGGGCGAGCGCCGTCGTGGCCGACTTCGACGAGGACGCCACGCTGTCCCGGAAGGTCGCGCGCGTCGCGCCGCCGAGCGAGATCTCAGACACCGCAACCACTGCCGTCGTGGGTCCACGGGCACCCGTGTCCGCTCAGACGCCGAGCCTCGTGCTTCCGACGCAAACGCGTCGGCTGTGGCCGGTCGCGCTGGTCAGCTTGGTCGGGTTGTTCCTGCTGGGAGTGATCGGCGTCACGGTCTATTTGCGCATGGGGTCAGCCCCCAGCGCGGACGTCGAGGGGGTTCCGCCGACCGTCGCACCTGCGGTTGCCGCCGTGAGCCCGGGTCCTCCGGAGCTTGCGCCCGCGACACTCCCGGCTCCATCGAACAGCGTGTCACCACCGACGCCACCGAGCGCTTCGGCCTCTGCAGCGGAGAAGAAGAAACCCCCGCTACGCTTCGCGCCCTGCCCCAAGGACAAACTTCTGCTCGACCCGGTCACTGGCAAGCCGCGCTGTGTGCGCTGACCTCGGTCTCAGAACGCCCAGCGCACGCGGGCCGCGGCGCCTTGGATCGATGGCTGAACGCTCAACGCAACCGCTCGACTCTCGGAGCTAGAGCTGCCGAGGGCCCACCACACTCCGCCTGCAACGAGCGCCGACGCGCCGACCCCGAGCGCTACGTTCCGCCACACTCCGGCACTGGCCGCCTGGTCCTTCAGGTCCTGGTGATTCGGGTCGTTCTCCAGGGCCTTGGGGCACTGCCAGCCCGAGCCGGTGCGCGTGCAACCCGCGGCTGCTTCGTCGAGTTTGTCGTTGCGGCGCACCTGGAAGATCACGCCAACCACGAGGGCCGCCGCGCCCACGCCGGCGAGCACCACGGCGCCCGCCGGAGGTCCGCTCGACGAGACCGAATGGGCTGGGCTCCTGGGTTGGGACTTCGGCGCGGGTGGAGTCGCTGCGGGAGGCGGCGCGTCGCGCTCGAAGCGCACGACCAGATCGATGCGCGTCCCCTCGACTGCGGTGAGCTTGCGGCTGAAGGGCTTCTCACCCGCTGCGCTGATCGTCACGTCGTGCGGCCCCGGGTCGAGCTCGAGCTCACCTCCGACGATCTCCGCCGGTCGTGAATCGACCCGGGCTTCGACACCCGCCGCGTCGCGAGGCAGGCTGAGCCGCACGCGTGGTACCCGGGTCGCCACCGCCGCGAGGGCGTCGTCCGACAGGCGCCGCACGTCGTCGGCGCCCTCCCGTTCTGCCAGCGCGCGAGCGCTGACGAAGTGGCGCTTGGCGCTGGCGATCAGGCCGAGGTTGCGCTCCGCCTGCGCCAGATTGAAGAGCCCCACGGGTGTTGCTCTGAGCGCCACCGCGGCCTCGAACTTCGCGCGCGCATCCTGCCACTTGCCCTGCGATGCGAAATCCGCGCCTTCCTGGTAGAGCTGCGCCGCGGGATCTGCGGTCTCCTGGGCGTGGCTCGGCTGCGCCACGAACACAGCGCACACGAAGCAGGGAATGAGCGCTCTTCGCATCGTCGTTTGTGAATGATACGGGCGGTCGCTTCTTGCTGACAACCCGAGTCAGAAGATCACGGCGCGCGCGGAGTGTTTGTTCAACGGGTGCGCGTCAGCTCGGTCGGGTCGAGGGCGCCGCTTCACCGGGTGGCAGATCGATGACAAAACGCGCGCCAGCGCTGAAGTCCTCGTCGAGGCTGATGCTGCCGCCGGCCGACTCCACCAGCCCACGGCACACAGCGAGGCCGAGGCCCGTACCTTTCCCCACCTCCTTGGTGGTGACGAAGGGCTCGAACAAGCGCGAGCGAACGTCGGCGGCGACGCCCGGACCGTTGTCCTCGACCTCGAGGCGCACACCGCCTTGTGCGGGCAGAGCTCGGAGCGCGATCTTTCCGCCCGGTCCACAGGCGTCCGCAGCGTTCAGCACCAGATTCAAGATCACCTGCACCAGGTGTTCGCGCGTCAGCGCCACCGCGGGCAGATCCGGGAAGACGTCGACCGCAAGCTCCACGTCGCGCATGGAGCTCTGCGGCGCCACCAGGGCGGCCGTGTCGTAGATCGCGGACTCGACATTGCCCGGGCTCGGCACTTCGTCGCTCTTGTTTCCCGGGCGCGCGAACTGCAAGAGGTCGCGCAAGATGCTGTTGATGCGTTCGCTCTCGCGGCGCATGCGCTGCAGGAAATCGCGCTGCTCCTCCGGTTCGAGCCCGCCTTCGAGCAGCAGGTCCTGCATGCCGATCAGGGCGGCGATCGGGTTGCCGATCTCGTGCGCAAGACCCGCGGCAAGGCGACCGACGGAGGCCAGGCGCTCGGAGCGCACCAGGCGGTTCTGCGCTTCCTCGAGCCGGCGGGTCGCGCGCTCCACCTCGTCGACCTTTTTCCGCAGCGCCTCCTCTTCGGAGAGCAGCTTCTCGGTCATCGTCTTCAGGTTCACGCCGAGCTCGGCGAGCTCGCGTGGTCCGCGGGGCGGAATGTCCAGACGTCGCGCGCCGCCTGCGACCCGCTCCGCCGCGCGCGAGAGCTGGTCGAGGGGTCTCACGATCAGGCGTGTGAGTGCAAAGTACGCGATGACCAGCAGACTGAGCGCGACGATGCCGGTGTACAGACCGACCAGGCGCACCAGCGGTGCGGCGCGAGCCGACTGATCATCGGTGCGGACGACGGCGATCACTGCACCGCTCGCGTCCGGAACGGTCACTGCCAGCGCGCGCCCGTGGCTGCTCGTCAGCTCGGCCACCAGCTCGCGCCTCGGGTCGATGCGCACACCCAGCGCGACGGCCGCCACCGGATCGCCGACGCGCAGCACCGGCTCCCCCGAAGCGTCGTAGACACCGATGGCCTCGACGCCCTCGGTGCCGATCTCGGCGTCCAAGAGGGACGAGAGCTGCGCGACCGAGCGCTGGCTGCGCGCTTCTCCCACATGGCTGGCGACGGCACGGCCGAGGGCGCGAGCGCTGGTCTCGCGCACTTGCTGAAGTGTCAGCCGCGTGTAGGTGGCGACGGCGAAAAAAAGTGGGACGAACGCCAGGACCATCAGCCCGCCGAGCAGCATCAAGATCTGGAGTCTCAGCCCCGGTTTCACGTTGCCCACATTGTCGCCGATCCTTCAGTCAGAAGTCGCGTTGTCGAGCGACAAGGGAAGTTCTTCGCGCGGGCGACTCCAAGAAGTGGGCCGAGTTGCCGAAGCTCTGATAGCCGGGACCGTCAATGGATCCGCTGGTCCGAGTCACTCTGCGCATGCAGCAGGCAATGGCGCGTGCCTCGGGTCTCGGGCTGAGCATCGGGTTCGGGGCGTACCTGGTCTACAGTGTCACCGAGGCTCCCGGGCTCGCCTTCGACGCTGCCGTCGGGACGCTGCTCCTGGGCTCCCTGGGCTTCCGAGTTGCGCGGCGCCTGCGCCGGCTCGACCCCGACGCCACCACCCGGCTCGACCTCGAGCTCTTCACCCACCTGGTCGTGGCGACGCTCGCGCTGGTCACGCAAGCGCCGGGCAAACTGGACGGCGCGTTCCACCCTGCGGTGTACGCAATCATGATGGTGACGGCGGCGTTCGCGCGACCCCAGGCCGCGCTCGGCACGTCCGCCTTCACGCTGCTGCTCGAAGCGGCGCTGCGGATGATCGCGCTGGGTCAGCGGCTCGAGGAGTTCTGGCCGAGCCTGGCGTTCATCGGGCTGTTCGCGTTCCTGAACCTCAGCCTCTTCCGCGCCGAGATAGCCCGGGTCCGTCGGCTGTCGCGGGTGCACATCGAGGGTGAGATCGAGCGCATGAAGAACGCGGCGCGCTCGTACCGACTGATCGGTGCACCCAGCTCCTCGCTGGAGCGGGGCTCGATTCCGCCGCGCGACGAGGAAGACCGCCTGCTGCGTTCTGGGGTGGACGAGATCCACCAGGCGCTGGCCTTCGCGCTCGAGCTGCTGCGCCGCACGCTCGATCTGCGCACGGCGGTGATCCTGTGGCTCGACGGCAGCGGGCAGAGCTTGCAGATCCAGGAGATCTCGTCGGCGGACGACGGGATCGTGCCCGGGCCTTTCTCGGCCAAGGACGGCATCTTCGCCGCGGCAATCAGCCAACGCACCCCCGTGGCGCTGCACGGTCCGAAGGCCGCGCAGCACACCCCCTATTACGGTGAGCTGCCCCGAGTTGGGGCCGTCTGCGCTGCACCTCTGATCGAACACGGGCACGTTCGTGGTGTGCTGGTCGTCGATCGCGAGAGCGCCGAGCCCTTCAGCGCCCAAGAGCAAGAGCTGCTCGGGAACTCCACCGCGTTCTTGCTGCGGGCCATCGAGAACGAGCGTGTCTTCGTGCAGCTGGAGCGCGCGAAGATCGAGCAGGGCAAGCTCTACCGTGCAGTCGACGGGCTGAACGCCGTGTGGACCGAGAAACAGGTGATCGAAGCCTGTGTCGGCGCGGCGCGCGAGTTCACTGCCTTCGACTTTGCCGTCGTCACGCTGTTCGACAAGAAGACGAGTGAGCACGAGATCTGCGCGGTCAGTGGCGAAGGGGCCAACGAGCTGGTGGGCCAGCGTTTCCGTCACAACTCGGGGCTGGTCTCGATGGTCGTCGCCAACCGCCACCCGCTGCCGTACCGCGGTGACTACGACCCCGCCCGTCAGGTGGTCTTCTCACGACGCCTCGCGCCGCCCGCCATGCCTTCGCTCCTGGTGTTGCCGCTCTCGGTCCACGAGCGCGCCCTCGGCACGTTGGTGCTCGGTTCGCAGCGGCGCGGTGCGTTCGGGGAGGCGGTGCGCCCCATCCTGGAGGTGCTCGCGAGCCACGTCGCGGTGTCGCTGGCCAACGCGCGCATGTTCAAGCGCCTCGAAGAGCTGGCCACCACGGACGGGCTGACCGGTCTCTTGAACAAACGGGCACTGATCGAGACGGCCAAGCAAAAGATCCGCAGCTCGTCGCGCTTCCGCAAGCCGCTCAGCGTCTTGGTCTGTGACATCGATCACTTCAAGAAGGTCAACGACACCCATGGTCACGACATTGGGGACGTGGTGATCCAGGGCTTCGGCGAGGTGCTCAAGCGCACCAAGCGCGACACCGATGTGGTGGCTCGCTTCGGCGGTGAAGAGTTCGTCGTGGTCTGCGAAGAGACCGACGCCGAGGGCGCCGCGCTGCTCGCCGAGCGCATTCGCAGCGAAATCGAGGCGTCGACCTTCCACAGCACGGCCGGGTCACTCAAGGTGACCTGCTCGGTGGGTGTTGCGACCTTCCCGGCGGCTGGGCACGAGTGGGAGTCGCTGTTCAAGGCGACCGACGAGGCGCTCTACGCCTCGAAGCGTGGCGGTCGTAACCGTGTCACCATCTGGTCGCCGCGCATGCACGGCGCGGCGGCCTGAGCGCGGCGGCTCAGCGATACGCACCCTGCGCGCGGGCGGGCCCGAGCAGCCGTGCGATCGCGCGCAGCGACTCCACGAGATCGGCGAGGGACATCTGCTCAGCGAGCGCGCCGTCGACCGTCACGTCGAGCTCGGTGGGGGTCAACGCCAGCGAGTCGACCTTCTTCTCGAGCGCGAGCAGCGAGGTGCGCACCTCGGCGCTGAACAGCCGCGAGATCTCGTCCTTCGGTTCGCCGGACACCACGAACATGGCGTCGAAGGTCGCGTCGCCGAGCTCGATGTCCTGGTGACGCCAGCGCTCGAAGCGGGTGAGATCCGACTCCAGCTGGAGGCGCACGTCCGTGGTCAGCGGACGGGCGAAGGCAATGGAGAGCGCGGTTCGGAAGTCCTTTCCCTGCACACGATCGACGTGGGCCGTGAGGCAACCCTCCTCCAGCTCGAGGCGCAGCTCGTCCTCTTCGACCACACCCCCGAGGCTCTGCGCCAGTGTGTTGAAGGCCTCGAGGATGCGCTCCTGCATCGCCGGTCGCGGTAGCGCGGCGCGGGCTTGACGGATCGCCTGGGCCGTCTCGATCAGCCAGTGGGCGGACTCGACTGCGCGTTCGTGGCCGAGACGGCCATCCAGTGAGACCTTCAGCTCTGCGTCGTCGAGCGAGACCTCGAGGCCGCGGGTGAGCGCCTTGCGGAAGGCGTCGTCGAGCTCACCTTCGAGCAAGGCCTTCGCTTGGTCTGCGTGCAGAGCGTCGACCCGAAAATGATGGTCGAAGTCCTCGGACACGATCGGTTCGCCGCCGCCGCCGCCTAGCGCACCCCGGGCGCGCACCTCGAGCTCGAGACCCAGCGAGCGGGGAAAACGCGCGACGCCCCGGTAGAGCTCCGGCCGAGTGCCGGAGGGGAGTGCGGCGAACTCCACCCGCAGGTCATCGACCCTGCCAGCGGTGACATCGACGCTGTGTTTGAGGCCGTGGCGCTGGGCGATCTCCGCCAGCACCTTGTCGCCCTCCGTGTACACACGTTTGCTGCGCTCCAGTGGTGGATTGGGCTCGATGGGGGCGTTGGCGCTGTTGCGTGCTGAATACAAGAGCAGACCCCCCATGATGCCGACGTACGCCAAGAGTGGAAGCAACACCTCCAAGTCTCACACCCTCCTGAATGTCATGCCGGCGGCCCGCGCTGCGGCACCATCGGCGTCATCGCGATCACCGATCACGAGGCACGCTTCGGGCGCCACACCCAGGCGCCGTGCGGCCTCGAGATAACCCGCCGGGTGCGGCTTGAGCCGGGGTGGGCCGCCGGGCTCACCGTTGGCAACGACCACATCGAACAGAGCCTCAGCGCCGAGGGCGGCCAGCTTGCCGCGGGCGGGGTAGTCGCTCACCAGCGCGGTCTTGCCACCCTGCGCTCGAAAATCCGAGATCTCTTGCAACAGGTCCGTGCGCCCGAAGCGCCGAATCCACTTCTGCGGGCGCTCGATCATCCACTCGGTCACCCGCTGTTCGACCTCGCTCGAAGGCACACCCAGCGCGCTGGCAGCGCGCTCGACCTGAGCCTGGAACGGGCTCGGGACGTCTTCATCCAGCTCCTCACGCAACAGCTCGTGCTCCTTGCGAAAGCGACGCAGGGTGCCGACGGAGCCCCAGCCGCTCAGGGCAAGCTCCGCTGCCATGGCGAGCTTCACCCAGCGCGCGACGTACAGCGTGCCATCCAGATCGACGAGCCAGGCCTTCGCGCTCATGTCGCCGACTCCGCGATGCGCCGAAGCTCGGGTACGGCGACACCTCGCTCGGCTGCGAGGGCGATTGCACGGCGCAACCGGGTGCTTGCGCTGCGCCCGGTGCAGGCGTGCTCGGGATCGGCGAGGATGGCCTGCTCGAGGGCAAGAAGCAGCTTGGGCCCCGAGAGCTCGATGTCCGAGAGACTGCGTTCGAGCGCGAGCACCTCGTTGGCGACGGCGAGCGCCAGCGGGCGGTGAGTGCCAAAGAGGGTACCGACCGTGCCCTTGACCTCGAGCCCGGCGATGTTGGTGGTCAGGATGTAGAGGTTCTTGGCGACCAGCTCGAACTCGAGCTCCGCGTCGCTCTCGACGCTGCGGCAGCCGAGTCCGAGGCTGCGGAGCGCAGCGCTCAGGCGCTCGGCTTGGGGGCCTCCAGCCACGCTGGGCAGCAGCTCTCTTGCCAGGGTGGTCGGCTTCTTCTCGAACCACACCACCACGACACTGGGGTGTTCGATGCCATGCGCGCGCCAGCTGCGCGGTCGTAGCTCGTTCTGCAGCAGGCCGACGCGGTCCTTCCAAGCGAGGGGCAACGAAGCGAGCACTCCGTCGAGCTCAGCCTCCCCGACCGCGACCAACACCAGTGCGGGTGTGGGCACGTCATGCGCGACGTCCTGCATGCGAACGGCGCGCGTGACGGGGACGACGGTGTGCCCGCACTTCAGGAAACCACGGGCAAAGCTCGAACCGAGCTCTCCCATGCCGACGATCACGACCGCGTCCATGCCGCGTCGACTCGTAGCACGACGCCCGGGCGTTTGGGCGCGCCGTGTTCACTTCGGCGTGGCCACCGGCTTCGTGACGGCGCCGCTCGCCGGCTCCGCGGAGAAACGCAGGTCGTCGATCAGGACCGTCGAGTCGAGGATCCCGTCACCCATGTCCCAGATCGCAAAACGCAGCTTCACGATTTCGCCGGGGCTGACCGGCGCGTTCGTCTCGAGCCAACCCGTTGCTGCGCCGTCTTCGAAGCCAGTGCCCGTGAGCTCGCTCTGACCGAGCTTGCAGGCGAAGGGTTTTCCGCCCGCTTCTTGCGCAGCGCACACCTCCAGAAATCCATTGTTCACGCTGACCGGGTTGCCCTGTGAGTCGAACGAGATGTTTCCACTCTTGGCGTTCTTCGAGGGCGGGTCGAGCAGCGCCACGAAGAAGTCGTTGAACTCGCTGCAGACGAACACGGGAAACTCGTAGGTGTAGAAGTCGAACTTGAAGCTCAGGCTCTTGGCGTTGGTCGGCACTCGGAGCTCGAGCTCCAGCGCTGCCGGGTTGTAGGTGGTCGTGTCGCTGGCGGTCTGCACCGAACAAGTGGTCGAATCCTTGGGAAATCCAGGCGGCGCCGTGCCCATGGTGCCGGTGTCGGTGCCCGAGACGTCCTCGTAGTCCACGTCACTCGGGCGGCGCGCGGTGCCGCTCGAGAGCACCAGCATGCGTTTGCCCTCCTGGGCCGAGACACTCGGTCCGAAGTCGGGCAACAGCCCGTGGGACACGTCGTTCATGCCGGGCGAGCCGTCCGCCATCACGTATTTCGCCGACACGACCCCCCAGTGTTTGTCCGAGGCCGTCGCGAAGTGGCAGAGGCCGATGGCACGCGCTGCGTCGAGGGCGTCGGCGCTGTCCAGGCCGACAATCACGGAGTCGCAGCTCGTGACGGTGTCGTCTGCGACGCCGTTGCAGTCTTCGTCGATGCCGTTGCCGGCGACGTCCAGCGCCCCAGGGTTCACGTTGGGATCACAGTCGTTGCAGTCGTCGGTGGTGAAGCCGTCTCCGTCGGCGTCGGGCCCGGGATTCGAGCAGTACGCGGTCGCACCTCCGGAGCTGGCGCCGCCGAGGTTCAGGCCACCTCCCGTCGACGGCGCGCCGCCCGTCTCGGGCGCTGCGCCCGCGCTGCCGCCGCTACTCTCGCCGTCGTTCGCCGCGCCGTTGTTCGCGGCGCAGCCGAGCGCCGCGACGCCAAGTCCCAAGAACACCCAACCCAGTTGCTTCGTTCGCATGCCAGGCGACCTAGCAACGGGTGGGCCAATGTAGGCATGCCGACGTTCCGCGGGAATTCTAGCGATTCTCGCGCGAGGTGGGTGCGCCGGCCCTTGTCGTGAGCTGACCTCCGGCTGCGCGATTGCGCGGGCCCCCGCGCAGGGCTCAGACGCTAGCGGTGCGGTAGGGACCCTCGTTCTTGAACTTGCGGGGGAAGAACCCGGCGCCCCGCGTGGCGACCAGCGCCCCGATGCCGAACAGCACCACCACGGCGGTGACGAAGCCGCCGATCCAAGGCAGCCAGGACCCAATCAAGAAGACCGCGCAGCCCACCGCGAGGTGCACGTACACACTCTTGCTCCGGTGGTGAAAGAGGGCAGCGCCAAGCGTCGTGAGCGTCGCACAGATGCCCGCATAGGCACCGAGCACACCCAGCAAGATCCCGATGATGGCGATCGGAATGCCGATCACTGTCACACACAACACGATCACCGTCAGCAGAGCGACCAGTGAACCCACGATGCCAAGGGCGAAGGTGCGCATGGGTCGGGCGGCGACCTCACCTTGCATCGATTCCATGCGGCCCGTGGTGAGGGCCAGCAGCACCGTGCCGAAGACGAACAACAACGCCGTGCGGGTCACGCTGCTGCCGAATTCACTGAGCCAGCCCATGAAGCCGCTCCGCTTCTCCGAGTCGCGGCCCAGTCGCAGGTTCACATTGCCGCGGTTGGACTTGCCACCGACGACGTCCACCTTGCCCTCGACGGTTGCGCCGTCTTGCAGGTCGAAAGACCCGCCGACGACGCTGACGTCGCCCTCGACGAGTCCGCCCTTCTTCACGACGACCGAGCCACCCATCACCGTCACGTCGCCGGTGACCTTGCCGAGGACCTCGGCGGAACCGCCCATCACGACCAGATCGTGCACGACCTCGCCTGCCTCGACCCGCGTGCTGCCGCCGGTGACGACGCGATCGTCCACGTCGCCGTCGTCGTGTTTGCTGGCCTTGGCCAGCGCGACGGCGCTCGCTGGGGGCGCCGCAGGTTGCTCTCCTGCAACCTCGGTCGGCGGAGTGGGTGGGGTCGGCGGAGTGGGTGGCGTGGGAGGAGTGGGTGGGGTCGGCTCCGCCGCGTCTGCGGTCTCGGGTGCAGGCATCGGAGACATGTCGCCCGTTCGAGTGATCGAGATCAGATCACCCTCTCGTTTTGCGACGTAGCGCGCATCGGACAGGAGAATGTCGAGGATCTTCCCGGGCGGTTGGTCCTTGACCTCGACGTCGACGGGGTTCGACGGTGGCGCTTCGACCACCACACTCCAGCCCGCCTTCTGCGCCAGCTGTTTGACCGCCTCGCCGCGCGGCAGGTTCTTGACCGAGAGCGACACCTTCGGCTCCTCGGCGGGCCAGCTGCCCTCGCGGACGACCTCGGCGCTGGCCGTGCCCGCACTGCCCAGCAGCCACAGCGCGGCGAGCCCGCTCAGGAAACGGCGTGAACTGCGACTCCTCAGATGGCTCATCGATCGACTCCCTTCGAAGACAGCGGTCGTGGCGCGTGGCGCGCCACCCAGAATCCAAGGCCACCGAGCAACAGCGTCGCGGTGAACCAGACAACCCACAAAGCCGGACCCCCGAGCGAGGCCGCCCGGAACAACGAGCTCAGAACTCGCAGCGCGATCGGGGTCGATGCCAAGAGCGCTCGCGGTAGCCCAACGAGCCAGGCGGGCACCTCAGCCAACATCGGCGCCACGCCCGTGGTCGCGAGCGCCAGGCCACACAGGACGGCCCAGACCGGAAACGGCTCCGCCGCTCGGACCACGACCGGCGCTGCCAACAGCGCTTCGGAGACACTCACGCTCAACAGCGCCTGGGCGCCGAGCCGCTCGGTGCACACGTCACACGACTCGGCATGAAGCTTCGCTCGCTCGGGCAAGAGCTCGTTCTCGCCGTCGGCGAGCGCGGTCAACGCTACGTCGCTCAGATGCCCGTCCGGTTCGAACAGCACGTCGTCATCCAGTTCTTCTTCGGGGCTCATGCGAGTTTTCCTTGGTGGCCCAGCGCGTCGGCGATGCTGCGCCGGCCGCGGGAGATCCAGGTGCAGACACTGCCGATGGGAACGCCGAGCTTGGCCGCGATCTCACGGTAAGCGAGGCCTTCGACGTGGAACATTTCGATCGCTCGCCGCTGGTCTTCCGGCAGACGCGCCATGGCCGCACGGATTCCAGCGATGCGTCGCCCCTGGTCGAGGCGCTCATCGGCGTCCGGAGTCGAGTCCGCGACACGATCGAGCGGGTCGTCGCTGCCGTCCCGCGAGGGTTGCACCAGACGGGCGCGCGAGCGAACGCGGGCGCGCAGCGCGTCCATGGCGACGTGCCTCGCGATGCCCAGCAACCACGGACGCAAGGGCTCACCCGGTCGCAGTCGGTCCCGACCTTCGATGGCCCGGCGCAAACTCTCATTGGTGCAGTCTTCGACGTCCGGATGCATGCGACCCTCGCGGAGAACACTCGCCGCGACCGCCCGAACCAGCGGCCTCAACGCCTCTGCGTCGGCTGCGAAGTCGCCGGGCGGAGCGGGTAGTCCCGTCGGGACTTCGGTCGATGCCATCCGAACGGCGAGCATCCTCGCCCCTCTTTCGCAGGCCGGCGCCGGTTTATTTCAAATCGGCCCGAGCGGTCCGCTCACGGTGTAACCAACGCCCAAGCGGCGTTGAATTTGGCTTCTTTTGGCTCGATCACTCTGGAAATGGCCAAGCTCGAGTCCGCAGCCAGGTCGAGCAGCGGGGGCCGCAGATGAGCCCGACCTCGGGTGTCGACCAGCCCGTGGCACACGGGTCGACCGGGCAGCTTCTCGGGCTGTGTGCCCACGATGGCCCACTGGCCGTCGCTGAGCGCGAGCAAGGTGCCCGCTGGAACCAAGCCAATGGCTTTGACCAGGAGCCCGAGCACAGCCCAGTCGGCCTGCGCTTCGCCCAACAGCCAGCGGAGCGCCGAGCGTGGTGAGAGATCGTCGTCTCGCTGCGTCGGCGCGATGCGCCTGAGCAGTGCCCGACAGGTGAGGACCACGCGGGACGAGAGCCGAGGAGCTAGGGATCCCGAATACAAAGGCCCGAGCCGCGGTCGCTCCAGCCACGCGATCTCGAAGGCCGTCAGTGTTGCGGCCTCCAGCAGCGTGGAACGCGCCGAGCCGACGCCGAGCGCCGCGGTCGCAGCGGGTGCGAGGGCGTCGAGGGCGTCCGGGAGTTGGCTGAACACTTGAAGATCGATGCCCGCACCGTGGGCCAGGCGCTGGCGCCCTGCATCGACCAGCAGCGCAGCGAGCGTCAGAGAAACGAGATCGCTGTCGCGCGCGCCGGCTTTGCGCGCGACGCGCGCGCTCAACATGGCGGACTGAACCGCACGGGCCGCGTCGTCCCGAGCCGTGTGCGCGAACGCCAACACACACAGGCAAGCAGGATTGACAGCAGCGTCGGCGATTCGCTGAGCGATCACAGAGAGCTCCGCAAGCGGCGGCGCCAGATCCGTCATGCGGGCGTAGTGCTCTCGCATTTCGACCACGAGGGTTGCGTAGTCTCGCAGCACTCGGGGACCGTCCGGTGGGAGCTCCGGCGCGCGAGCGGGGCGTTCGTCGCTCATCGGCGCCCCCGATCGGAGCCGGACGGGGTCTTCTTCGGCGGCGGCTGTGACAAGCGCGGGGGTTGAGACGGGCGCGGTGGCGCTTCGCTGCGGCCGGCGCCTGGCTTGACCGAGCGGTGAGCGGGTGCGCCGGCTGCCATGCGGGCTCGCACTGTTTGGAGCGCGCGTTCCGCGGCCAGCCGAACTCGGTCGCTGGTACCGAAATGTTTGCCCGCGTGGTGGACCAGGGTCTCGATGCCGAGCTCGCTCGAGGCGACCTCACCCAGCGCGCTGGCCGAGAGCGCCCGAGTCTCTTCGTGCGCGCTGGAGCTCAGGAGCTTCTTTTGCGCCAGGAGCTCCGCGAGCACCGCTTCGGCACGAGTGGGGGCGACCACGCACAGCGCGTGGAGCAGCGCGCGCCTCTCTTCGAATGGCAGGGAGTCGAGCTCGTCCGACTTGATACGCACCGCCAAGAATGGGGCCGCGAAGCGGACGTCGAAGTCCGCAAGCGCGCGCAGAGTCTGGATGCGTTCGCTCGAGGGGGCTTCGACCAAACGCTGCCGCAGCTCGACCCGAAGTTTTTCGCTGGACGCGCCCTCGCTCGCGCCGAGTGCTTCGAGTTTCACGACGAAGTGCGGGCTCTCTGCGATCTGGGCCAGCGCCTGGCGGGCCGCCAGCGTCTCGATCTGAGCCAACAAACGCACGACCTCGACGCCGAAGCGCGGCGCCGCAGTGCGCCCGAGCTCGGCCAGGAGCGGCTCGTGGTCCGTGAGCTCGACGGTGAGATGGTGCACGACCTTGGCTCTCAGCGAAGGGTCGACGACCAGGGGCAGGGCGTTGGCCAGGGGAACGGCGAACTGCACCCCGAGCGAGGGCAACAACTCGCCGAGGGAGTCGAGGGCGCGTGCGTCGGAGAGCTGCCCGCCGAGGCGAATGAAGAGCGACTGGATCAGGTCGGTGCTCGCGATTTGATCGAGCACACGCTGACGCTCTCTCACGAGCAGTGCCGGGGGAGCTCTCACCGCGCGCTGCAGCTTCAACAGCAAGTCGAGCGAGGTCAGGGGTTCATGTTCGAGCGAACGAGTGACGTGGTCGGAGAGCGCGGGCCCGAAGGCCTCGAGCGCGGGGCCGAGGGCGGGGCCCTCGAGCGAGCAGGCGGCGACCTGGACCAACCGTTCGGGGTCCGGTGACGTCAGCGATGACAGCTCGAGCGCGAGCTCGGTCGCGGCGCCCGCGCCCGAAGGCAGCTTGCGAATTGCATCACTCGCGTCGTCTTCGCTCCCGCGACGAGCGCCCCCCGGCGACTTGCGCGCGGCCTTCCACGCATCTTCCAGCTGCATGCTGGAGTCGAACTCGAGGATCGAACGGATCTGCTGCGCGCCTTGCTGGGGGTTTGTCGTTGTCGACGCTGGCTGCGGTTTCTCGGGTGACCTCACCCGCTCGCCAGCGGCAGTCTCTGGCAGCTGTGTCTTTTGTGGTGCCGACGCTCCCCGCTCGGGCGTGAGAGTCTTCGGCGGTCGGACCGAACCACGGTCGTCGGCGCGCGCCGGCGAGCTTTTTGCTGGGTCGATCGGAGGCGGCCGACTCGACGACGCCCGCGCGGGTGGCGCTGGTGAGCCACCGGTCGTGCTGTCGTAGGTTTCCTCCCGAGGCGGGGGACGGACCGACGGTGCATGCTTCGAACGGGGGGTGTCGGGTGGCTCGGAGATCGGTCGAGGCAAGCGTGGAGGTGTGCCGCCACGCGGTGTGACTGGCGGTGTCGAACCACTCGGCGATGCCGGCGGTGGCTGCGAAACCCGCATCGGATCGATCCAGGCATGCGTGCCTGACTGTCCCGCGAGCGTGCTGGCCAAGGCGTGGGCGTACTGCACGTCACGCATTGCCAGGACCTCGCGCATCGCCGCGAGCTCGGTGCCGGCGTCGATCCATCGGCGCGCGGGCTCGGTGCTGAGCATCCGGTCGACTAGCTCGACCAGCGGTCTCGGTGCGCGGTTGCTGAGCTCCGCCAGTGACCGCACGCGCTGGCCGCCAGCTTCGGAGGATTCGGCAACGGAGAGCGGGCTGGCGCCGGTGAGCAGGACGAACACGATCGCGCCGACCGCCCACAGATCGCCCTCGACGCTGGGCGCGTTCAGCTTCGTACCGGGGGCGAGGTACGCGAGACCGGACCCGAGCCCGAGGTGAGCGCGCACACGAGCTTCACCGAAGCCGAGGAGGCGAACCCCACCTTGTTCGTCCAGGAGTACGTGCGACAACGACAACGCTCCGTGGCAGAGCGAGCTCGCGTGTGCGGTGCCGATGATGTCGAGCACGTCCCGGCCGACGCGCAGCGCCTCGGATGGCGGAATACGGCCGCGGCGTCGTCGGGAGAGTTGAGCGGCGCTCTCTCCGCTGACCAAGCCGGAGACGCAGGCGCGCGTGTCGCCATCTGAAATGATCTCGAGCGGGGCAACGACGGCGGGGTGCCCAACATCGGAGGCCGAGCGCAGACCGCGCAGCAGCTCCGGGCTCAAGTCGGACGCGAGCTCCGGATGAAACACCTTCACCGCGACCTTGCCCCGCGCCTGACTCTGAGCGGCGTAGACCGCGCCGAGGTCACCCACCGCGAGCAAGCGGACCAGATGGAGCCCCGCGATGAGGTCGGTGTCCACTCGGGCCTCGCAAAGTGCCCGGTCTGCTGGTTGGCGTACGTGTTCGTTGGGTTTCACGGCCGCGCCCCAGAGACAGTCTATCAGGGACCCGAGATGCCCGGGGTCTTCAGCGCGCGCGCCGCCGGGGAGCCGCCGGCCGGCTGGCTGCCAGTGCAGCCGGAGCGAGCTCGAAGTACTTCACGAAGGTGCGCATGCCACCCGCGGCCTGTCCCCAGTCGAAGTATTCGTTCGGCGCGTGATACCCGTGATCGGGCAAGGACAACCCGATGAAATGAATGGGGCAAGCGAGGTGGCGTTTCATCGTCACCACGGCGCCGATGCTGCCGCCCTCGCGTACGAACGCTGGGCGCTGGCCGAACCCGTACTTCAGGGCGGAAGCCGCCGCCTCCGCCAGCGGTCCCGTCGTCTCGCCGCGAAACGGAGCGAGCGCGCTCTCGGCGGTGACGACAACGTCGGGGTTCAGGCGCTTCACCTCGGCGGCCAAGAGCTCGAAGGCCTTGGCAGGAGTCTGGTCGGGCACGAGACGCAGGCTGACCTTTGCTTCGGCAAACGGCGGAACGATGGTCTTGATGCCCGGCCCCTGGTAGCCGCCGGCGATGCCATGGACCTCGAAGGTGGGACGCGACCAGATGGCCTGCATGATCTCCAAGGGGTCGTTGCTGCGCAGTGATCGCAGGCCGTAGACCTTCTTGAAACGCGCCATGGAGAAACCACAGCGCTCGAACGACGCGAGCTCGGCCTTCGAGATCGGGATCACGTCGTCGTAGAAACCTTTGATCCGGACCTTGCCGGTGCCTCCGTCCGAGAGCTTCGCAAGCAGATTGGCCAGCTCAATCACCGGATTTCTGGCACCGCCGCCGGTCAAGCCGGAGTGCACGTCCGCAGTGCCGGTCTCGAGGCGCAGGGTCGCGCCCTGCAGGCCGCGCAGCCCGCTCGGCATCGCGGGTTTGCCCTTCGCGAGCCAGACCGTGTCCGACACGATGACGACGTCCGAGCGCAGCGCCTTGTGATGCTTCTGCAAGAAGGCGTTGAAGTTCGGGCTACCGATCTCTTCTTCGAGCTCCCAGATGAACTGGATGTTGACGGGCAGTCCAACCTTCTTGGCAAACGCTGCGGCGAAGAGCACCGACAGCGCAGGTCCCTTGTCGTCCGTGGCGCCGCGCCCGTAGTACCGGTCACCCTCGATGCTCAAGCGGAAAGGCTCCCGCTTCCAGCTCTCGCCCTCGGCGGGTTGCACGTCGAGGTGGTTGTAGACGGTGACGGTCGGGTGTTTTGGGTCGCTCAGGAAGCGACCGATGACGACGGGGTTGCCGCGTGTCTCGAGCACCTCAGCGGTTCCGCCGCGTCGAGTCACGGCCTTGGCCGCAGCCTCTGCACCGCGCCGAATGTCGCTTCGGTGCTCGGCTAGCAAGCTCACCGTCGGGATCTCGACCAGCCGGCGTAGCTCAGCCTCGAACTCGGGGCGCGACTCAGCGACGTAACGTGCGAGGGATTTCGAGTCGAGGCGGGAACCCATTGGAGCCGCATCCTAGCAGGGCTCGCCGGGGCGCCGTCACCCGCGGAGTTTGCGCGGGGTGGCGCTTGGTCGCTCAGCGCTCGGACGGCGTCTGACTGCCCCGCGGCGTGTGTGCGAGATCGATGCGCATCGCCAGCTCGGGGTCGGCTCGCTCCGAAAGCGACTGATAGGTCTCGGTCTCGGCGTCGTAGCCCAGCACGTCGCCCGTCTCGATGTCGAAGACCCAACCGTAGAGGGTGAGAGTGCCGGCATCCAGGCGTTCTTGCACCGTCGGGTGGGTGCGCAGGTGCTCGACCTGGAGCAGGACGTTGCGCTGCACCGCGGTCCGGACTCGCTCCGCGGCCGAGAGCCTGGGATCCCACGGCTCCTCTCGCACCGGTTTCGCGTGCCTCAGCCATTCCTGCACTTCATGCAGATCGGAGATGTCGACCTGACCGACTAGCGCGCCCATGGCGCCACAGTTGCTGTGGCCGCACACGACGATACAGCGCACGTCCAGCTTCGCCAGGGCAAACTCGATCGTGGCTTCTTCACTGTTTCCCGTGGCGGAGTGGGGCGGGACGATGTTGCCAGCGTTGCGCAGCACGAACAGCTCGCCAGGCAAACTCTGGGTGATGAGATGCGGATCGAGGCGCGAGTCCGAGCACGTCACCATCAGCGTGTGAGGCGACTGGCCGTGCGCGAGGCTGCGATAGAGCTCCTCGTGTTTCGGATAGATCTCGGTCCGAAACCGGCGAACCCCCGCCAGCAACCTGGTGATCACGGTGGCAGCTTAGTGTGGTCGGTTCGTGGAGGTGAACGCGAATCGTCGATAGACCGGGCTCAAGGGCAGTCCCAGCGCATCGCCGACCCGGTCCAGCGGCAGCGGCAGAAGGAGCCGGTGTAGGGGCACACAGCGCTCTGATCGCTGCACGTGCTCTCGTCCGCGGGTTTGGTGGCCGGGCAGGTCAAACACTGCCAGTCCGTGTTCTGGAAGTCGCAGCCGCAGGCCGTGGAGTCGTAGTTACACGCATAACCGAACGTGCCGCAGTTCGAACCTTGGCTGGGGGCGTTCGCCGGGCAGGGGTTGCAATGCCACTGATCGCCCCAGCAAGTGCACTGGTTGTTGCCGTACTTGCACATTGCGCCGGCGGCGGTGCAGGCCGAGTTGTTGGCGGGCGCGGTGCCGGGGCATTGATTGCCCGTCGTGCCACCGGTGCCGCCCGTCGCGCCGCCGGTGCCGCCCGTCGCACCGCCGGTGCCGCCCGTCGCGCCGCCGGTGCCGCCCGTCGCGCCGCCGGTGCCGCCGGTTGCGCCGCCGGTGCGCCGCACCGGTGCCGCCGGTTGCGCCGCCGGTGCCGCCTGTCGCGCCGCCGGTGCCGCCGGTCGCGCCACCGGTGCCGCCTGTCGCGCCGCCGGTTCCCGTAGTTCCGCCGCCGCTGGTGGTTCCGCCGCCGCTGGTGGTTCCGCCGCCGCTGGTGGTTCCGCCGCCGCTGGTGGTTCCGCCACCGCTGGTGGTTCCGCCGCCGCTGGTGGTTCCGCCGCCGCTGGTGGTTCCGCCGCCGCTGGTGGTTCCGCCGCCGCTAGTGGTTCCGCCGCCGCTAGTGGTTCCGCCGGTGTTGCCAGTGCCACCACCGCTGGTCGTGCCACCCGTGTTGCCAGTGCCACCGCCGCTAGTCGTCCCACCGGTGTTCCCGCTGCCGCCCGAGTTCCCGCCCGCGCCGCCCGCGCTCGTTCCTCCAGTGCTCGCGCCGCCGGTGCTGGCTCCACCTGTGGATTTCCCTGCCCCGCCGCCGGTGCCGAAACCGAATTCTTCGTAGTCGTTCGTGCAAGCGAGCGCGAGCCCGAGTGCAGCCGTGCAAACCAAGACGTTGCGAGTCAATTTCATGGCGTGACCTGTGTTCAAGCGTCGCACGATCGCTCAAAAAGGACCAGTACGACGCCAGGCCAGTCAGCTCCCCAACATCCCACTCCGGCGCACCTTAATCCACACGCGGTTCATGACTTCTCGACGCGTGACGGTGGCGCTGCGAGGCTCCCGCCATGCTTCGAACGCTGGGTTCCTCGCTCCTGATGGCAGTTGCCCTCGGCCTGTGGGGCTGCAACGACGAGCCGCTCGATCAGGGCCCGCTCCTGGTTTCCGACCGCGCGAGCGTCCAGATCCACCTCTCTCCGTTCAGGCTCGAGCTTCGCGACGCAGAGGGTCGGCGCGTGCTCGAGACGACGACCGGCACCGACTCAGACGGTTACGCCGGTCCGAGCGCGACCCATGACACGCCGGACTTCCTGGCCCAGAGCCTGCCGGGCTGGGATGGTTATCGAGCCAACGAGGCCCCCTGGCAGAGTGTCACCCGCGCCCGCGTCCGCGAGGCTGATGACAAGTCCGCGCTGCTCGAGCTCGAGGGCAACGGTCGTCGCATGACCGTTCGCGTCGCGCTCGAAGGCAATCGTGTTCGATTGCGACTCGAGGCTGGTGCCAGCGCGGGGGACTCCGCGGAGCTGAACAAGACCACGCTCGGTTTTCACTCCGGGACGGACGAACACTTCTTCGGCATGGGGGAGCGCTTTGGCAGCGTCAATCACCGCGGCCAAGCGCTCTACAGCTGGTCCGAAGAAGGCGCCCTGGGCAAGGGCGAGAAGACCGCGATCGGACCCGAGAATCCCTGGCCGAACGGCCCGAGCATGACCTATTTCCCGGTGCCGTTCTTCGTGTCGAGCCGAGGCTACGCCGCTCATGTCGACACCACGTTCCGCAGCGAAGTCGTCTTTGCCTCCGAGCGAGACGACGCCTGGCGCGTGGCGGTGAACGCCGATCACTTCGACCTCACTTTGTACATCAACGCCGACCCACTCGCGAGCATCGACCAGTACACGGCGGATTCGGGTCGCCCCCCCATTCCGACGCCGTGGGTCTTCGGCCCGCGCCGGCGCGTGAGCCCAAACGTCATGGTCGACGGAGTGCTCGAGTGGAAGCTCATGCGCGATCAGAACGTGCCGTGCACGGGCATCGACGACGCCGTTCACTTCTTGCCGGCGCTCTCGCACCTGGGTCGGGAGCAGGAGCTCTCGGACTGGACGAAGGTGCTGCACGCGGCGGGCTACAAGGTCATGGCGTACAACAACCCGTACGTTGCTTCGAACCATCCGAACGCCGCCGCGGACTACGCCTTCGGCAAAGAGCATGGGTATTTCGTCAAGCGACCCGACGGCGAACCGACCCTCACTGAGTTCGTGTCCGGCAAGCTGCTATCGGTCGCTGCCGTCGACTTGACCAACCCCGCCGCTGTGGCCTGGTATCAAGGCCTGCTCAGCCGCACCCTCTCTCTCGGTTACGACGGTTGGATGCACGACTTCGGCGAGTACACGCCGCGCGACGCGGTGTTCTTCGACGGGCGGCGCGGCGACGAGGTCCACGACCAGTACCCGGTGCTATCAGCCAAAGCCGCGCACGACCTGCTCGAGAAGGAGCGGCCCGGCGACTACCTGTTCTTCGTGCGCTCCGGTTACAGCGGGACCCAGGCCTTCGTGCCGGCGGTGTGGGGCGGCGACGCCGAGGCGACCTTCGACGAGAGCCAAGGTCTGCCCTCGGCGCTGCGCGGCGGCGTCAACCTGTCGGCCAGCGGCGTTCCCTACTGGGGCAGTGACATGACCGGTTTCAAGTGCCTCACCGACGCACCGCGGGACAAGGACGTGTTCCTGCGCTGGGTCGAGCTCGGCGCGGTCTCGCCGATCATGATGGAGCAGAACGCCTGCTCGAACCCGATCGGGAAAAAAACCAAGTGGTCGCTCTGGAGCGACGCCGAGACGACCTCGCTCTACGCCAAGTATGCACGCCTGCACACGCGGCTGTTTCCGTACTTCCAGCTCCTGGCACAGGAGGCGCACAAGAGCGGGCGACCGCTGACGCTGCATCCATTCCTCGTGCACCCCCAGTCCGAAGGCGCGCGCGCAATCGACGATGCGTACTACCTGGGTCCCGCGCTCTACACCTCGCCCGTCGTGCGCCGCGCCCAGACCCAGAAGAAGACCTGGCTGCCGCCCGGACGCTACGTGCACTTCGAGGACTACACACTCGTGGTCGGCGACCAGAGCGTCACCATCGCCGCACCACTCGGCAAGCTCCCGTTGTTCTTGGTCGAGAATCAGCTCTTGCCGCTGCTGGACCCGAGCATCGAGACATTGGCCCCCGCCACGTCGCCGGGTGTCGTGAGCTTGGCGGACGTCGCCGATCGGCTCGATGTGGTGGTGGTGCTCGGGCCCGGCGGGCACGCGGAGACCACACTCGCCGATGGTACGAAGCTCGAGGCCTACCGTCTGCCGAACGACGTCGAGAATCCGGCGGGCCTGAGCAAGGTACCCGACGACGAGATCGCAAGCTGCGCGGGCTGCTTCGTTGCGGACAAGAAGGGTGACGTGGAGCGGCTGCGGCTCAATGGGAGCCTTGCGACCGGGGTGGACCTCAGCCTGAACGACGTGCGGGTCGTGGCCAGCGGCGGGCCCGAACGCCGGGTGCGCTGGGAAGTGATTCGGCTGGCCGCAGAATGACCCGGCGGCCGGGGGCCGAGACTGCAAAAAGGCGACGAATTTTCGCCAGATCGACGCAGGAAAAAAAAACGGAATAGCCGGGGCCCATGCGCGGTTTCACGAATGAACCGCCAAGGAGGTGCCTGAGAGACCCAGATACACAGACCCGCCTGGAGCACGAACACGGAAGTCGCTGTGCGCCTCCTCCCGAGCCCGCCCAACCGCATTTGGGGCGCGACCGCTGCCGACAGGCGGCGAGACTCCATGTTCATCCACGCGGTCCTGCTTTCGAACCCCCGGTGTGCTCCACCGGGGGTTTTTTTTGGTGCGCCTAGTATGGGCTCGAGGGGCCATCGGCGAACGGGATCAAGAGCGACCCACCAAGCGCGCCACCGTTTCCGGCGACCCGGGTCAGCGCGCGAGCTTCACTTCCAGTCGATCAGTGCCCGACGGGGACGGCCTTCGTTGCCGGCCCGATCACCGAACACGAGCTCGCGCCCCAACAGGCTAGGAGTGACGGAGACGGACGCGGGTGAGCTGAGCGCCATGAGCCTCACCGGAGCCGTAACCTTGCCGCCGGCCCATTCCCCCGCCCACAACTCGGCGGAAGTGCCGCGGGTCACCCCGAGCAGGACTCGGCATGCGTCTCCCTGGCAGTCCAGCGCCATGGTCGTGGGGGTGACGCCCTTGAGCGCGAGCGGAGTGGAGTTGCCAACGGGTCGCCCGTCCTCGCCGATCTCGACGACTCTGGCCTCCGCTTCGGCGCCGCTCTCCCCGTCGGACACGCGCTCTTCGATGAAGCCGAGCAGCGCACCTTTGCCCAGAGCAGCCAGCACCGGTGAGCGCGAATGGTGTGGCGTCTTGGCGACGATCTGCTCCTTGCCCACGAGCGATGCGTCCGCGGCCTTGAGACTCGCGACGAAAATGTCTCCGACTCCGGGTCGGTCTTTGTCGCGCGCGTCGGACCAGGCAACGAGGGCATCGCCGGATCGTCGGAGCAGAGCCACATCGGAGGCCGTTCCGGCCGTACTGGTGATGCGTTTCTCGGGTCCGACGTTCTGAAGCAGGCGATTGACCCGCGCGGCGTAGACCTCCGGGTCGCCGTTGCGCTCGTCGATCCACGCCACCACCCAGCCGTCCCCCACGCCCGTGACACTGAGATCTGTTTTGTCGCCCGGGCCCCGCGTCAGCATGCGCTGCCGCAGCTTCTTTCCCTTGGCGTCGAGCACGGTGAGAAATACCTGGGGCAGCTTGAAGTCGATGGCCGTCCACGCGAGCAACGCTTCGGAAGACCCCGCGGCTGCCGCTGCGAGTGCAACGCCGCCGGGCGAGCGCGCACGGATCGAGATGGTCTCCGCAGGTAGCGCCGCGCCGGTCTCGGGCAGCGCGCGGACTTGGAGCAAGGCGCGCGGAGGATCCAGGCGCCCGTCCGCTGCGGGCCGGGTCAAGCGCTGCCACGGCGCAGCGGGATCGAAGTAGGTGAGCCATGCGGCCAGCGAGGTCGTGCCGAGGTGGGTCGCGGCGACCGCAGCCAGAGGATCGGTCTTTGCCAGCACTTCGAGGGATGCCACGCGCGGTGGCCCCGCGTTCGACGCCTGTCGCGCAGCGGGCTCCCAGTCACTCGCTCGCGTCTCGGCGCGCACGGAGAAGACCGGCGCGGGACTCTTGGCTCGCGCGGCCAGTACTCGACACGGTTGGCTCGCGCAGGTCAGTCCCCACGCGAGATCGGGAGCCTCCCCGCTCAACGCCTTGAGGTGCAGCGGCTCGGAGCCAAGGACAACGAGCTTCTCGTCGAAGGCCACGAAGGTCGGCAGGAGCGCCGCGCCGGCGCAGCTGTCTCCACGCCGACACGCATGCGCGAGGGTGAGCGCGGCGAGTCCTTTGGATGTGGCTGCCAGCTCGGGCAACGAACCGTCACGCGAGACGTGATCGAGTTGAGCGCGCGCGACCCCGAGCGTGCCGTCGCTCTTCAGCGGCGCCAGCGTGATCGTCCGCCCATGTGCCGGTCGATCGATCAGGCTCTCCCACGCCAGGTACGCGGGTCCGCCCTTGGCGTGCGGGTGGACCAGTCGAACCAGGGTCTCCTCGCCGACACCGGCGACGGCGGGAGACGGCTTGCGCACGACCTTGCCCGTGCTGTCGAGGGCGGCGAGCGTGACTCGCGCCTCGAGCTCTTTCTGGTCGGACCAGGCGAGCACGAGGCCGCGATCGATCGCCACCATGTCGAGATCGGTGCTGGCCGTGGCTGATGCGCTGACGCTGATCCGCTCCGCGGGGCCACCCTCCGGATCGAGCATCCGGACTTCGACTTGACCGCCGCTGGCTGACTTGTCGCCGGGCATCACCAGACCGACAGCTGCGCCGGACCCGAGGGGAGCCGCTTGCCACGCCAGCGCTCCCGTCGCGAACGGTTTTGGCTCCACGCGCTCCCGCCCCGACAACGCGGCAAACAGATCGACGCCTGCGGGAGTCTTGACTCCCCAGAGCGCCAGCGCTCCGGCAGAAGTCGTGACCCAGTCGACCCACACGACATCGCCGGAGACCTCGCTCAGTGTGATCGCGTTGGCTTTTGCCCGCGCCTTGTCGTCCAGCTCGAGGCTATCGAGCACGGTCTTGTCTCCCTCGCGCCGGGTCCAGAGCAGCGCAAAGCCGCCGAGCGCGGGTTCGACCACCGCCAGGCCGACCTCGGCCGGGGCCGGTGCAATCGGCGCGGCCGGTCCCTTCGACACGCCATCGGCGCCGAACGCCACACCGAACCAAGCGCGCCCCTTCTCGACCGTCTGCGCCCAGACCGCGACGCCTCCGTTCACCGTGTCCGCGACGTACGGGCCGTAGGTGCCGACGGGCACGCTCGCAAAGCGCACACTCTCGAGCCAGGCGCGTTCGTTGGCGCGCGTCGCTGCGGTCACCGGTGGTTTGGCCGGACGACGTGGTTCCGGAAGCTCGCCGCCGCCGGCGCAGCCGGCAACAAGGAGAGCAAACACCGCAGCCTGTTTCATGCGACCGGAAACTACGAGCACCCTCGGTCCCACGCAAGCCCGCCCCCGCGGGAAATTCCCTCGGCGCTGGCGAGGGTGTGCCGTCGAACGGGCCGCGCTCGGGAATCGCGACCCTGCCGGAAGCGCCGGGGAGTTTCCGGCGTTATCGCACAATCAGCTAGGATCCCCAGCGTGACGCTCGCGCAACGCCTGCTCGTGGCGACGCTTCTGCTCACCGTGGTCACCACGGTGAGCTTGGGCTTTGGTGTGCGCGAGGCGTGGCGCCGCACCGAAGAGGAGCGATTTCGAGAGCAGGGGGCGCTTGCGTTCCAGCGCTTGGAGAAACAACTCGGAGCGGCGGTGCGTGATCTGCCGGAGTTGGTCGAACCGCTGTGCAAACACGACCCGATGGTCGACAGCGCGCTGGTCGGTCTCAAGGCGCGGGATCTCGACTCGCGTCGCCTGTCCTTGAGCCTGCGTGTACCGGAGCTGATGAAGGCGCTTCGGCTCGACGAGCTGGTGCTCGTCACGAGTGAAGGCGAGGTGCTGGGCGCCGGTCACGCCGATGGTCTGGTCGGCAAACGCGACAAACGTCTGGCCGAGCGCATGCAGAGCGGGACGCGTTCGGCGCGCCTGCGCACCACCGAACCTCCGCTCGCGGTCGAGGCGGGCTGCATCGTTCGCGATCACGACAACAAGAAACTCTGGGTTGGCCTCTACGCCGCGCGCCACCTCGACCCGATGCTGCAGGCGACCGCAGAGGCCCACGGCGTGCGCTTGTCGCTCTCGAGACCCAGCTCGGGGGCGGACATGGTGACGGCAGTGAGCATCCCCGATCTGGGCGGCATGCAGCTGTTCGCGAGCCAATCCCGCGTGCCGCTCGCGCGCGCGCTGCAGGCGCTCGATTCGACGCTGATCGTCATCGGCGGCAGCACGTTCGGCGCCGCCCTGCTCGTGGCGTTGCTGCTCTCGCGGGGGCTCGCTCGACCGATCGTGAAGATGGCTGCCCAGGCGCGCGAGGTCGTGAGTGGGGAGCCCAAGCCCGTGAAGGGTGAGGGCGGCAAGGAGCTGGTGGAGCTGGCCAACGCCTTCAACAAAGCCATCGCCGACTTGACTCAGCTTCGCAAGCGCCTGGCCGCGACCGAACGCATCGCTGCGCGCCGCGAGATCGCTCGTCGTGTCGCCCACGAGATCAAGAATCCGCTCGCGCCGATCCGCGCCGCGGTCGAGACCCTGCGCCGACTGCGCGCGCGCGACGACCCCGAGTTCGACGAGTACTTCGACGAGGCGACTCGGACAGTGCTCGAAGAGGTCGCTCGCATCAGCAACATCGTGTCGGAGTTCACGCGCTTCGCCCGACTCCCCCCGCCGAACCCCTCACCCATCGAGCTTTCCGAGGTCGTGCGCAAGGTCGTCAACTTGCACGCCAGCAGCGGTGCCGCCATCGAGCTCTCCCTCTCGCCGGTGCCGATCATCAACGCGGATGCGGATCAGATGGTGCAGGTGCTGACCAATCTGATCCAGAACGCCATCGACGCTGCGAAGGGCCGGGACGAACCGCGTGTTGTCGTCGAGCTCGGTCCCGCCGGACCGGACCGGGTGGTCTTGGCAGTGAGGGACAACGGCCCCGGTGTGCCGGCCGAGCTCCGGGAGCGCCTGTTCGAGCCCTATGTGACCACCAAACCGGAGGGCACCGGGCTCGGTCTCGCCATCGTGCACCGCATCGTGCTCGAACACGGTGGCGAAATATTCCATGCCGATGCAGCCGGGGGAGGAGCGGTATTCACCGTGGTTTTGGCCGTTGCCGGGCCCACCTTGCTGGCCGAAGCGCCAGTCCCCAGCTCGGCCTGACAGGGAAGGGTTTGGGCGTTTTCGACGTGTAACAAGCTAGATGTCGAACCCGATCCCTTTCCTGGCGATCCTGCTGCTCTCGAGCGGCTGCTCCATTTCCATGACCACCGGCCCCGCCGCTCCGTCAGGTCCTGTCGTAGCCAGCCTGCCGCCGACCGCCGTGTACACCACGCCGGCACCGGCCGGAGCGCCCGCGTATCAGTCACCGGCGCAGCCCGCGTCCTCGCCTCAAACGAACCCGCATCAGCCGGCGGCTGCCACCCCGTCAGCTCCGGCCTCGCGCCCGTCCGATCCGCGCATGCCGCCGCCGGCAGCGAACCCGTCGGACCCCCGCACACCGTCGCCCGTGGCCCGCGGCCCCGCACCCAGTGGAGGCCTGAGTCGCGCTCCAGCCGCCGCCGATCGCAGTCGTGTCTCCACCGCGCCGACCAAGAAGTGGAAGCTCCGCTTCAAGGACACCTGGGTCGATAAGGGCAAAAAACAAGTCGAGCCGACCGAGGCGGCGACCCCGACCCGGAGCGCTCCCGGACGCCGAGAGATGTAACTTCCTTCAGCCGGAGCGCCTTTCTCTTGGCGCCCCGCCCGATGCCCAATAACCTCGCCGCAACCCGCGAGCGAGCATGAACGGACTGTCCCAGCGTCAACTCTTGGGTGTGGGGCTTCCCCTCGTCGCCGGTCTCATCGTCGCCTTCCTGCGACAAGACATCGCAGCCTACGCCATCGCGGTCGGCCTCGTTGGGACGGTCGGAGCGTGGCTGGCGACCTCCGGAGCTAGCTCCGGTGGCGTGGTCGAAGGAGTCGTGTCGGCGGTGCGCCGGCTCCGCGATGGTCGCAAGCCGGAGGCGCCCGCCGACGCGGATCCCGCACTGCGCGGCCTGTACGCGGAGCTCGACGAGCTTCACGAGACGCTCAACGAGCTGAGCGCCCGGGACGAAGAGCGCGCGGTCGCGGTCGACGAAGCGTCGCGGGCCGTGTCGGACGCGTTGCGCAAGCTCACCGAGGGCGTTGCGGGACAGCTCGACACCAGCGAGGACACCGCGCGAACCATCAAGGAGTCTGCGTCGTCGATGCTGGAGATCGCCCAGCACGTCGAGGTGCTCGCTGCCAGCGCCGAGGAGTCCAGCTCCAGCATCTTGGAGATGACGGCGACCAACGAGGAGGTCGCGTCCAACATCGTCGAGCTGGCGTCCAGCGTGCGCGAGAGCGTCAGCAGCATCGAAGAGATGGCATTCTCCATCAAAGAGGTGGCCAAGAACGTCGACGCGCTCTCGCTGACCGCGGAAGAGACCAGCTCGAGCATGAACGAGATGGACGTGTCCATCGATCAGGTTCAGTCGAACGCCAACGAGACGGCCCGGCTCAGCGAGGAGGTCGCGCTGGACGCCGAGCGGGGCGCCGAGAGCATCCTCAAGACCATTGGTGAGATCTATCGCATCAAGGAGAGCAGCCAGGAGGCCGTGGCGGTCATCTCCAACCTCGGGTCGCGCATCGACGCCATCGGGCAGATCCTCAACGTCATCGACGACGTGGCGGAGCAGACCAACCTCTTGGCGCTGAACGCCGCGATCATCGCGGCGCAAGCGGGCGAACACGGCAAGGGGTTTGCGGTCGTCGCCGACGAGATCAAGGACCTGGCGGAGCGGGCCGGGGCAAGCACCAAAGAGATCGCCGATCTGATCAAGACCATCCAGTCCGAGAGCCGCAACGCAATTCAGGCCGTCGAGCGCGGTGCACAGAACGTCGACCGCGGCGTCGAGGTCTCGAACGAGGCCGAGCGCGCGCTCAAGAAGATCCTGGAGAGCTCCCAGAAGAGCACCAACATGGTGCGGGCCATTGCCCGGGCCACGGTTGAACAGGCCAAGGGCAGCAAACAGGTCACCGACGCCATCGGGCGCATCGCCGAGACGGTGCAGCAGATCGCGGCGGCGACGGCGCAGCAGGCCCGCGGCAGCGAGCTCGTGATCAAGAGCAGCGACAAGATGCGGTCCATCGCCCAGCAGGTCGAGCGCTCCAGCCAGGAGCAGTCGCGCGGCGGGCGTCAAATCACCCAGGCCATCGAGAGCATCAGCCACATGGTCAACCAGATCAATTCGTCGCACCGCTCGCAGACCCGTGGCACCGAGCACGCGTTGGCCTCGGCCGCGCGGCTCGAGGACACGGCGCGGCGCCAGGACGGGGCGTTGCGCGAGCTGATCACCCACACCGAGAAGCTGAAGAAAGCGCTCAGCTGAGTCGTGCCGTCTCCGGGCGTGGCGGCGCTCGCAGGGCTCCTGCTCTTTGCCCTGCTCTCGCTGGCTCGGAGCCGCATCCGCCGCTCACTCCCGGGGTCCACGCTGAAACGACGCCCGGCCTGGCGCATGGGCGACGTCGTGTGCCTGCTCGTGGCCACGACTGTTGCGCTGGTGTTGCGCCTGATGTTTCTGGAGTCGCGCCCCGTCGATAACGACGAACCCGTGGGGCTCGGTCTCGTGAGCATCGCCGGCTGGGCGCGCGAGACCGATGCGCGGCTGCATCCGCCGCTGTCGGCGCTGCTCATGACCTGGGTTGGCGGGGCGCACGAGCTCGGGAACGCCCGCGGCGTGTCCGTGTTGGCGGGGGTTGCGTGCGTGCCGCTGGTGTTTGCGCTGGTTCGGGCGGCGGCGGGGCGCGGTCCCGCCACGATCGCTGCGCTGTGGCTCGCCAGCATGCCGGCGGCGCTGCACACCTCGCAGCTCGCGCGCGGCTATTCCCTGGCCGCGCTCGGCGTGCTCGCGGCCCACGTGTGTCTGTCGAAGGCGCTGGACACCGGGCGAGAGCGTTGGTTCTTCGGTTACTCGCTGGTGGCCGCGGCCACGCTGTTCACCGAGTACCTGACGCTGGGGCCGCTGGTTGGTTCGGTGGCGGTCGCGCTCTGGTCTGCGCGCGAGAGGCGCGGGCTCCTGGTGGGGATCGTCGGTGCGTTTGGCGCCGCGGTGACTGCCGTTGCATTCACGTTCCCGTTTGCGCTGCCGACGTTGTGGCTCGGAGTCGGCGGCGGCCCTCACGCGCCGACCGGCTCTCTACGGGCACTCGTGGATGGGCTGGCGCTCTTTTCGGGTCCGGCGGCGCCGTTCAACGGGCTGCTCGTGATTGCGCTGGTGATCGGCGCGGCGCGGCGGCGAGCGTTGGGTGGCAGCGAGGTTCGCGCGATCGCCGCCATTGCGCTCGGCGTGCTCACGCTGCTCGCATTTTCGCTCTTCACGGCAGTGCGTGCGCGGTACTTGCTGCCAGTCGTGCCGCTGTTCGTGGCTGTGGGTGTGCTCGGCGCAAGCGCCTTCGGTCGTATCGGACTGACACTCGTGGCCGCGGTTGCGTGCGCGCACGCCGGGCTCTTGCCTGCATACTTCTCGGGTTCAGCCACGGGCCCGGAGCTATCGACCGGGCGGCGCACACCGATCACCGTCGGCTGGCTGCGAGCGGATCCGAGCGCGGCGGTCGCCGTGTTTCCCGAGTGGTCACTCGCGGAGGCGAGCTACCGTTTGGCTCGGGTATTTCCGGGGCGTGACGCCGGGCTCGACTGTCCGGCAACGCTGTGCGTGCGCGGCGCCCGCAACCTATACGGCGCGCGCGCCGAGAATTTGCCCGGGTTGATCGAGCGCGAGGGGCGCCTCTACGTCTGGCTGCGAGCGGACATGGAGCTCGACCTGCCGGAGTGCGGAGTGGTGCTGCGCGAAGCGGGCACCACCCTTCTGAGCTGCAAGGCCAGCGCCCGCGCTCGTTAGCAAGACCGGTGTGCTCGGGCTGAGACGAGCGGCCGCGTGGGCTCGCGCCGACTTGCGCTGGGGCGCCGGGAAAGGCGCTCGGCCAGCGCGAGGGTCGAATGCGGAGCCGACCTGCGCTGGGAAAGGCGCTCGGCCAGCGCGAGGGTCGAATGCGGAGCCGACCTGCGCTGGGAAAGGCGCTCGGCCAGCGCGAGGGTCGAATGCGGAACCGACCTGCGCTGGGAAAGGCGTCAGCCCAACTGTTGCAAGTGGGCTTCGCGCTGGCGTGATGGGAGGACGCCTCTCCCAGCGCGAGTGGGTTCGCTGGCGTGATGGCAGGACGCCTCTCCCAGCACGAGTGGGTTCGCGCTGGCGTGATGGCAGGACGCCTCTCCCAGCGCGAGTGGGTCTCCATTTCGTGGTGGATTCTTGTGGGCGGCCCTCCCCGTCGCGGGTCGGCGCGCGCCTCGCGCGGGGGGATCGGTTTGGTGTCGTATGGCGCGCGCAATTCGCGGAGCTCGCGCGGAGGGATCGGTTTGGTGTCGTATGGCGCGCGCAATTCGCGGAGCTCGCGCGGGGGGATCGGTTTGGTGTCGTATGGCGCGCGCAATTCGCGGAGCTCGCGCGGAGGGATCGGTTTGGTGTCGTATGGCGCGCGCAATTCGCGGAGCTCGCGCGGAGGGATCGGTTTGGTGTCGTATGGCGCGCGCAATTCGCGGAGGTGGATTGGCTTGCTGATGAGGTCGCGCCCGAAGACGGCCTCGGCGGCGAGGAGATTGTGCGCGCGGCAGAGCACGCGCAGGTTGTCGGGATTGGCGCTCCCGCCCAGCGCGCGGCTGCTTGTGGTCGAGCTCGAGAAACGCGCGCGCCGTGCAGCGCTCGCCGTTCGAGCTGGTGTAAGTGCAGCGCTCGCCATCGCGAGCGATGACCTCGCGCCGCGTCGGATTGCTGACGCGCTCGCCGTCCGAGCGTCGGGGGCGGGCGGGGCGCGCGGTCTTGCCGAGCTTCTTCTTCTCGAGATCGTGCAGCAGGAGATCGACGGCGCGCTCGACCACGAGCGCGAGGTCGCGGCCCGGGTTCACGTGACTCGTGAGATCGAGCGCTCGCTCCAGTTTGCCGCGCAGTTCCGTGCTGGCAGTGAAGTGCACCGCGTGGCGCTCCGGGGCGAGGACTTGAATTTGCGCGGCGCCGCGCGAGCTCGTGTCATGGGGGAAGAAGGCTGCGCTGGGGCTGGCGGTCGCGTCGGTGGGCGGCGGCGCAAGCGGCTGCGCGGTGGGTTGCACGGGCGACGCCGAGCGCTCCGGGGGCGAGGTCAGTAGGGACGAGGGCGGCGGCGACGATCGTGGCGGCGACGAGCCCGAGGTGATCAGCTGCGCTGGCTGTACCGCGGCGAGCAGTGTCGAGCGCGACGGCGGGCGCCGCGGCGGCAACTTGCGCATTCGGGAGGGCACATCGGGTCTGGGTGCGAGGTGGGCGACGAGGGTCTCCACTTCGCGCTTGGTCTTGCCGCAAATCAGGTCGAGCAACTCGGCGTGATTGTCCGGTGTCAGGTGGGACTTGAGCAGCGCGAGGGCCGAGAGGTGCACCTTGCCCGAGGCCACCAGCGCGGGAATGACCGGAAACTTTCGCGCGAGCCGCGCGGCAACGATGCGTCGATAGGCCTCGCCCTCGCTCATGCCGAGGCGGCGCGTGCAGAAGTCGAAGAGAGAGGGGGACGCGGCACGCAGGTGAAGGCGGCGTTCCTCGACCTCGGCGAGGTAGAGGATGAGCTTGGCGGTGACCCGGCGACCGGCGACGACGAGGGAGCGGGTGGCCTCGACGAGCGCGTCGTCGCTCAGCTGATGAAGAGCAGCGTGACTCATGAAGCTCTCGTACCACGGAGATTTCTGGCTTCGCCGCTGACACCCAGCGCGGCGATCGGAGCGTCGGACGGCGCTCGAAGTGTTTTCGTTGCGGCAGCGCGTCTGGTGTCGAGTGCCGGGCGGCAGCACGCGGTTGCAGCCGACCTCGTCGATCGCGCGCGAAGGCGCTGCGAAAATCGGTCAAGCACAATCGTGATCGGTGAGAAGATTTTTTTTGCGCGACGTGCGGAGAGATCTGCGCGAGGGCCGCGTCCGGCCCGCGCGTTCTCCCGAGCCGGCGCCGCGCGGTCACTTTCGCCAGCGCCAGCGTCCGCCGCGCGGTCACTTTCGCCAGCGCCAGCGTCCGCCGCGCGGTCACTTTCGCCAGCGCCAGCGTCCGCCGCGCGGTCACTCTTGTCTCGCGCCAGCGTGAGTTGCGAGCAGGCGCGAGGTGTGCGAACTCTCGCGAGCTTCGGCCGGCGGCCAAGGCCAAGCTCGAGGCATGGGTGACGACGGAAGGTGCGCTCACGAGGCTTCATGGCAGGTCGTGGTTCTGGTGCTCTGGTCGGGTTCGGGCTGCTCGCCGCGGTGGGGCTGATCGGGCTGTCCGTGGTCCTGGCAGTGAAACAAGCTGCGCCCGGACCCGCCAACGTCCCCGCGATCACCGTGCACGAAGAGTTTCCGAACGCCTGGCCCTCGGCGCCGCCCCCCAGCGTGGCGCGGCTCCTCGACGGCGCCGGTCCGGGCACTGCGCTCGGTGAGAAGTGGCGGATCCGTGGGGTGAGCCCGGTCCACGAACAACGCATCGTGATCGACGTTGCCAACGGATCGATCGGGTTTCGCGTGCTCGTGATGCTCAAGGAGCGCGATGCCCGCCTGCCACCGAAGCAGACCGAGCGCTATTCACTCTACACCGTGCAGCCGCGCCCCAGGTCGGACTCGGTCGACGACAAAGACTACGACCTCGTGCTGAAGGCGTTGGGCGAACGCATCGCGAAACAGGAGAAGAGTGTGCCGGTTCCAGACGGGCTGTGACTTGCGTCAGACGAACGGCGACTCTCGCGCACGTCAGCCCCGCGCGCGCCTTCCTCGCGCCCACAGCATCAAGAGCCCCGTCGCGAGCCCAAAACCAATCGGCCAGGCGAGGCCCCGCGTCAGGCTCGCAGGCTCCACCGCCCGCCCCTCCCGCTCAACGTTCCGTCGAAAGAACTCCCCGCGATCATTGGCCCGCACGCGCGCGAGCAATGCATCGGCCGCCTCCCGCGCGGGGCCCATCTGTGCTTCTCCGTCCCGTGTCACGCCAAAGCTCGCGGTCGTCTCGCTCTGGCCCGCGCGCGGGCCGAGCTTCAAGCGCACGAGCGCGCCAGCTTCGTCCTTTAGCTCGACGTCGATGTGGTCAGCTCCGATGCTGACGTTCCACAGCTTGAAACCCCCTGAGATGGCGCCGCCCAGCGAATACGGCGCGAACAGCGCCATGACCTCTGCCTCTCGCCCGCTGCCGATGATCTGCTCTTCGACCGCCTGGGCGAGCGAAGCCGACAACATCAGCGCGAGGCAGAGGCGGCGATTCATTTGTGAACGCGCAGCAGCGTAACCTTCACTTCGTCGCCTTGGTAGGCGTTCCAGCGCATGCTCGGGATCGCAGGCAACGTCGCCTCCGCAACGGGTTCGAGGTGCACTCCGCGCTCGACGGCAGCGCACACCGGGGCGCCGTGCGGCGTCGCACACAGGGACGAACGGAAGTAGTAAGCGGGCTGGGGCAGCGAGCCGAGATCAAACGCAACGTCGTCGTTCCGGAGCGGCGCGCGCCGTGCGGTCCTGCCAGCGTAGAGCGGCAGCACGCTGACCTGGGAGTCCGCGCGCTCCAGGTAGGCAACGGTCGCCTTCGATTCCAACCGTACGCGAAGGGTCCGCACGAACTCCGCTTCGCGCGCGTCCGTCGGCAGGCGCGATAGCGGCAGACGAGCGGGCAAGGTCAGGAGTGACAGCACGACGAGCGCCAGAGCCGCCGCGGACTGCGCGCGCGGCGCTCGGAAACCGCGCGCGATGGCGACCGAGCACAGCACGACGACGGCCGGAAGATACATGCGCTGATGGGCGGCGGTCACCGCCGCGTTCGGATCGCTGGAGAGATCCGTCAAACGCGCGGCTGCGACGACACCCACGCCGGCGAGAGCGATCACCAAGCCACGAAACGAACGCAGGCTCAGGCCCACGACAACGGCGACCCCCAGCACGTAGAGGGTGGGTCTCTGACTCAAGAGCTCCCAGCGTGGCGCGGTGCGGGGCAGCCATTTCTGCCCCAAGGTCCCGTGCATCACCTCGAAAATTGCGCTCCCGCTCGCGATCGCCGCAATCACCACCATCAACGCCCCGCCCGCCGCACACAGCGTGAGGCGGCGCCGCACCGAGCCAGGTGCCAACAGGAGCGGGAGCGGGACCGTGAGCGCAACGGGCCACGCGCTCGGATGAATGCGGAGCATCTGCGCGACCAGCAGCGCCGCTCCAACAATGGGCAGAAAGAAACTCGAGCCCCGCAGGCGCGGCGCTGCCGCAGAGGTCGCCGCGGTCGCCAGCATGCACAGCGAGAGGATGCTCGAGAAGTAGGACTCCGTGGCCGCCAGCCGCGCGAGCAGCGGATCGAGCGCACACCCGAGCGCAAGCGCCGCAGCGAGCCAGAGCTTTGCGCCCAGCCTGCGCGCGATGAACCAGGCCGCCGGAGGTACCGTCGCCGCCAAGAGCGACTGAAAGAGCCAGAGCCCACGCTCGGGCTCACTGGCGATCAATCGCGCGGGCAGCGCAAACAACTCGGCGAAGCCGGGCCCATACGCCGCGAGGCCCGCCTCTCCGCCCAATGCGTGAGCGACCCAGAGTGGCCCTTGACCGTTCTGGTGAAAGAACGAACCGGGCGCGGCGAACCAACGGAGCAGCGCGCACGCAGCAGCCAAACCTAGCGCGAGCTGCGCCTCGCGACCGAACTTCGGCCGCGTCCGCCACACGCACAGCCCGATCGTGGCCAGCGCGGCAATCAACAACCACGGCGCCCGCGGCCCATCCGGCGGACGCGGTGCGGCAGTGGTGGCGAGCGCGAGCGGCAGGTTTGGATCTCGCTCCGCGCACCCGACCAGCGCCTCGAGCATCGTGCGCCGCGCTTCACTCTCCCTGGACCAGTCGGCGAATTGTCCCACCGGAGCGAGTCCGATCGAACCCGCGCTGCGGAAGCTCGCATCCGTGCGAGCTCGAAGCTCGACGTCGAGACGCTCGGCGGGGGCCCGCACGACCACGACGCCGTGATGACAGGTCACGAGCTCGAGTTGCCTTTCCGCGGACGCGGCGCAGCGGGAGACCCAGGCCTCGATGCCGGCGTCACACACCGGTCGTGCCGACGCGGCGGTCGTCCAACCGAGCAGCGCCACGAGCAAGCCCGCGCACACGATCCTCGAGGCGAGCCACGCCTTCACCGAGGTGGCTCCTACGACAGCCTGCGGTGCGCGGCAGCCTTCGAGAGGTGGGCCATGGCCTCGGTCAGACCCTCCAGCGTGAGGTGGTGCATGGGAAAGATCTCACCGATGCCCTTGGCCGTGCCGCCGCTCCAGTACTGCGGTGGGTCGGGGTTCAGCCAGACGCTGCGCTCGAAGCGCTGCTGAATGAACTGCAGCCAGTCGAGACCGGACAGCGCTTCACCACCGGCGGGTGAGCCCCACGGCCCCGTGCCGAGCAGCTCTCCGGGCGCCATGGCGGCGTCGCCGACGAAGACCACCTTCCAGCGCGCGTTCAGCTGATCGACCAGCTGCGGCACCTCGATGGGATCCATCAGCGCGTCGGTCGAATAGACGCGCCCGTAGATGGTGTTGTGGAAGTAATACGTACGCAGCTCACGGAAGTTCGACGCGCGCTTGGCGGCGCTGAACAGCTGCGAACAGGTGTGGGCGAAGGGGTCCATGGAACCGCCGACGTCCATCAACAAGAGCACCCGCACGCTGCTCTTGCGGGGTGGTCGCGTGATGATCTCGAGCTCACCGCCGTTGCGCGCGGTGGCGTCGATGGTGCCTTCCAGATCGAGCTCGTCGAGCGCGCCCTCACGGGTGAACGAGCGCAGCTTGCGCAGCGCGACCTCGATCTGCCGCACGTCGAGCACCAGATCCGAGCGGTACGGGCGATAACGGCGTGCGTCGGCCATGCCCATGGCGCTGCGTCCGCCACGTCCGCCGGAGCCGGAGCGCATGCTGATGCCGGATGGGTGATAGCCGCCGGTTCCGAACGGGCTCGTGCCGCCGGTTCCGATCCAGCGGTTGCCGCCCTCGTGTCGCTCCTTCTGCTCGCGCAGGCGCTGCTCGAGCAACTCACGCAGCTCGTCGACGCTGAGCTCCTTGATGGCAGCCTTCTGTTCGTCCGTCAGCCCTTCGAGGACCTTCGGATCGCGCAGCCATTCCTCCAGCTCTTTCAAGAAGCTGGTGGTCTCGAACACGACACCCTTGAAGTGGGAGAGGAAGGCCTCGTCGAACTTGTCGAGCTCGCTCTCGCGGTGAACCATCAGCGCCCGCGCGATGTAATAGAACCCGTCCAGCGAGTTCTCGTGCAGGCCGAGCGCCAGGGCCCGTGCCAGCTGCACGGCCTCTTGGGCCCCGACCGCCATGCGCCGCGCGCGCAGCTCGTACAAGAAGGGCACGATGAACTGGCTCATTCGCCGACTCCTGCGCCGCAGCGGGCGTCGCCCGGCGTCGACACCACGAGCTCGTATTCGCCCACCTCGAGGTTTGGCGGTACCACGATGGCGCCGTCGTACTTTCCGTCTTCCCCGGCCGACAGCGACTGGATGGGAATGAGCTTGCCGGAGTCACTCCGGAGCGCGAAGTCGACGCGAACTCCGCGGCAACCCTCGCCATCGGCCTCGACGCGACCGACCACGGCCAGCGGCTCGCCGCGGCGGACCTGTCCACTCTTGACGTTCACGCCCAGCTTCGATGCAGGTCGTTCGTCCGCCGGTGTCGTGCCCCCGTCCGCGACGCCGGGGCCGATGTTGGCGACGGGTGTGCTGCCGCTGCTGCTGCCACCGTCGAGCTGAGCCCCGCCGTCCGCGCCGCTCGTGGCGCCGGCATTGCTCGGGCCCCCTGCTCCCGAAATCGTCCGCTCCACCAGCTCGCCCGCGCTCTCCGCGCCGTCCGGCCACTTGAACGGATCGGCCGGCGGTGCGTGCATGGGTTGTGAGGGATCTCGCTCCGTATCCAGTCGTTCGGCGGCGCCGCCCAGATCGACCCGATGCCACCCGAGCGCGTCGAACACCTCGACCCAGGCGTGGGCCTCGTTGCGGATCATGCGGGTCGGGATCCCGAGCGCTTGGGCCGTGATGATGAAGGCGTACGCGCGGTGACGACACACACCCTTCTTGCTCAAGGCGAGCTCTTCGTAGAGCGCGGCGCCCGACGAGATGGGTCGATCGTTGGAGGGAGCAAAGCTCCGAAAGTGAGCGACCAGCGCGGTGACCGCCGCTGCCGGGGTCATGGCGCGCGAGATGCCGACTTTTTCCAGCACACGCTCGGCGGCGCTCTTGATGCTCGCTGGCATGTGGGGGACGAACCGGCTGAGCGAGACGAAGCTGGCGTCGCGCGAGAACGGGCTGCCGAAGGCCTCCCGCGCGATGGCGAGCTGCAGGACCATTCGCACGCGTTTGGTCTCGCCGGAGCGAATGAACCAGTTCTCCGCGCCGTCGCGCTGGAGCTGAAAGGTCGTGGGCGGCACGGTGTGTGCGGACAACACCCGAGTACCGGGGCCGACGCTGGGAATGCGCACCGGCGTGTCGGCGACCAGGTCCACGTTCATGTCGGCGTAGAATTGATCGTCGCCGCTGCGCACGTTGCCGCCAATCGGCAGCTTGACCAAGGCCTTGTCGGCGACGCCCAATTCCAGCGACTCTTCCACCACGTCGTAGGCAAACAGGCGCTTGAACGGTGTGATCGCCGGAATGAACGGGTCGTCGTAGCTCACGACCTCCGGCCGCGACGTGTTGCGGTCGATGCGATAGGTCGCGTCGACGCTCGCCGGTGTGGAGCCGCCGCCGTACGTTTGTTCGTTCTGGCGCTGGGAGCGCAAGGGATCGGGCGCCTGGACCACCCCACTCGGGGTCTCGATGGCGGCCGGGAGCTTGCCGTCGGTCGTGGTCGCGTGGAGCGCCAGGTCCTCGCCCGGGTCCGGATCGAAGTAGGTGTGAACGACTGGCCCCGCTGCGTGCGCCGGCAGAACGATGGCGACGAGCAGCACCACGAGCAGCTTTGCGGTGCCGAGGTAGCGGCGATTGAGTGCGGGGCGGTGCACGGCTGTCGGGAAGAGTAGCACCCGAGTGTTGCAAGGCGCCCCAGGTCTTTGGGTTGGGCGCTCGGGTGCGTGGTACCTTTGGTGATTCGACGGGCTGATTGACGGCGACGACCCGGCGCCCGAGCAGAGCCTGACCCGCTCTGCCTCACCCGCGCTCGGCCACACACACGATCTGAAACCCCAGCAGCTCCGGCCAGACGCCGCAGACCGCCGCCTCGGCCGGCTCGACGAAGCGGCGGTAGCTGCGGAACGCCGACGATTCGCTGAGTGACAGGTGGTCTCCCGCCGCAACGTCCTTCTCGAACAGCTTGCGCAAGAGCGGTGCGGCGGACTGCACCAACGACGGGGTGCAGCGCTCTTCGACGCTGGAGAGGCCCGAGTACTCGAGCAAAGCTCTGAGGGAGCGGCGCGTGAAGAATCGCAGGTGGGTGCGATCGTACAGACCGGACCAGGCGTAATCGAAGCGCCCGGCCAGGGTGCGCAGCCGGTTGTACCAGACCGCGTAGTTGGGCACCGAGATCACGAAGCGCGCGTCACGCAGGCAAGGAGCCTCGGTCAGCTGGCGGAGGAAGCGCACGGGATCCGGCGTGTGCTCGAGCACGTCGGAGAGGATCACGCCGTCGAACGCGGCGCTGTCCGTTCGGGTGAGCCAGGCGTCGGCGAGCCCAACGAACACCTCGTCCGCCGCCTCGCGGGCCAGCTCCGCCGCGTGCAGGTTGGGTTCGATGCCGGCGATGAACAGCTCGGGGTGACGCGACTTCAGCTCGCGGGCGTTGGCGCCGGCACCGCAGCCGACATCGAGCAGCCGCGGGCGAACGCGACCTCGGAGCACCCGACTCTCGACGAGCTCCACGAGCACGCTGTTCGGGCGTTCGACGTACGCATACTCGGTCGCTTCGAGATCCAGTGGGATGGGTCGGGCGGGCCGCATGTTCAGACCGATCAGGGCTCTAGCATGACGAACCGCGCGCCGAAAAACCGCGGGCGCCAAGGCCACTCTGGCCATGCGCCGAGACCTCGCCTAACGTCCGCGGCCTCGCTCTTCACCATGGCGCGCCAGGACCCCAAGGAAGAAGTCAACGCGGCCCTGGCTGCGCTGATCGGACGGCCCGAAGCCGTGCTCGACGTCGGCTGCGGCACCGGCATGAATGGCATGGTGGCGCGGACCACGGGCGCTCGTGTCACGGGCCTCGAGCACGATCCGGTGCTGGCCAAGCGCGCGGGCCTCTTGCTCGACGAGGTGTTCGAGCTCGATCCGACCGATCCCGCGGCGGTCGCGCGCGCGCTCGGAGAGCGGCGCTTCGATCTCGTGCTGATCCCGGATCTGATCGAGCGCTGCGCTCGACCGGCAGACGTGGTGCAGGCGTTTGCCAAGTACGTCGCGCCCGAGGGGCGCCTGATCGTGTCCGCGCGCAATCGTGAGGTCTGGCCCGTCAAGCTCGGGCTCGCCAACGAGAGCATCGGTTTCGAGGAGAGCCATCGTCTCTTCTCCCGCGCCGAGGTGGAGGCGTTCGTGCGTGCGGCGGGCCTGTCGCTGTTGCAGGTCGACGTGAACCCGATGCTCGTCAAGGCGGCGCGGCGATTCCTGGACGAGAGCACCTTCGTCAGCGCGAAATACGGCGAGGCCGAGGCTACTGGCTACCGCGATCTCAGCGTGTGGCAGATGTATCTGAGCTTGGTGCGTCCGGTCGAGGTCGCGCTGACCCGGTTGGCGCCCCGAGTGCTCGCGTATCAACACGTCGTGGTGGCGCGCCGCCCGCCGGAGCCCAGGAAGCTCGCGCTCACCATCGGCATGCTCACGATGGACGAAGAAGAGAGCATCGCGCGCATGATCGACGAAATTCGCCGGGTCGCGCCCGACGCGAAGATCCTGGTCGTCGACAGCAGCGTCAAGGATCAGACGCCGATCATCGCCGAGAAGATGGGCGCGCGGGTCCTGCGTCAGCTGCCGCCGCGGGGTCATGGCCCGGCGATGGAGCTCTTGATGTACGAGTCGGCCAAACAGGGCGACGCGCTCATTTACCTGGACTGCGACTTCACCTATCCGCCCGAGGTGATCCCGGTCATTCGCCGCATCCTCGAGAGCGGTGTCGACGTGGTGAACGCGACGCGTATCCGGGTGAAGCCGGAGGCCATGCCGCTGCCGAACTTCATGGCGAACCGTACGTTCGTCTATTTCTCGCGCGTGCTGAACGGCGTACCGCTCTCGGACCTGCACAGTGGCATGCGGGGTTATCGCTCGAGCGCGATCCGCGCCTTCAGCTTCACTGGCGAAGGCGACGCGCTCCCCATCGACACCATCGTGTGGCCCGCGCGCTCGGGTTACCACGTCGTCGAGGTGCCCATCGACTATCAGGAGCGGGTGGGGACCTCGAAGCTGCGCAAGCTCGCGGGCACGGTGTGGACGTTCATTCGCCTCGCCAAGACCGTCAACGTCGGCACTCGCCGGCGTGACACCTACGACGTGTGGGAGAGCCTCGACGAGCCATGAGCGGGGCGCGCGGGGTGATCGTCGATCGCGACGCGACACTGATCGACGTCGTGCGTGACGAGGAGACCGGCGCCATCAGCGTCGCCTTTCACCCGAGCCACCTGAAACTCTTGCCGGGTGTCGTCGCGGGTCTCGTGGCGCTCCGCGATGCGGGCTTCGTGCTGACGATTGCCACGAACCAGCCAGCGCCTGCCAAGGGGCAGTTCTCGGCCGAGGCCGTGGAGCGAACGAACCGCGCGCTCGAGCAACTGCTCGAGAACGAAGGCCTCCGCGTCGCCGCCTTCGAGGTGTGTATGCATCACCCGGACGGTGGACCCGGGGGCGATCCCGCGCTGCACAAGCGCTGTGATTGTCGCAAACCCGAGCCAGGACTGCTGCTTCGAGCCATGGCCAAGGCTGGGATCGATCCGGCGCTCACCTGGATGATCGGGGACGCCCCGGGCGACGTGCTCGCCGCACGGAACGCCGGGGTGCGCTCGGCGCTGGTGTTTCCGCAGAACCGCTGCGAGCTGTGTCCCCTCAAGGGCGGGCCGGAGGTGCGGGCGGATCTCGTGGCGTCGCGCTTCGACGAAGTCGCCCAGCTGATCATCAGCGCGGGCTGAGCTTCAGGTCGGCGGCAGGAAGCGCCGGACCCAGAAGCCGAGCCAGGGCATGACCCAGAGCCGGCCCTTGTAGGCGGAATAACAGGCGTAGGCGTGGGCGGCGAAGTTCCACAGCCAGTAGAGCGTGAGGGTGATGGCCAGGAGCACGATCAGCGCCGTCTGCAGGGGCGATGGATCGGCGAGCGCGAGCGGGACACCCAGCCCCAGCAGGATGATCGCGAGGGTCGCGATGGAAAATCCGAGCTGGCTCAGGCTCTGGATTGCGCAGAAGCGCACGAAGGGCCGGCCGCGCGCCGCGAACAGGTAGTAGAGCGACGCAATGATGAAGACACCCTGGATCGGCAGGTAACAGAGCAGGCCCGCGAGGGAGTCACTGCTGCTCGAAGCGGCGCCGACCGATGGCAGGGCGGGAGTGCTCACCGGGACATTCAGGGTCGCGCCGAGCCAGTGTGCGAGCTCGGCGGCCTCCGTCGCGTGTTTGGGCAAGAGTGGCCCGAGCAGCTTCAGGGCAGGGCCGTCCGTGCGGTGCGCGCGCAACTCGAGAAACCCCGACACGCGGTCCTGGCGTTCCACCTCGAGCTGGGTGAACGCGGAGAGCGACACCGGATACGGTGAGCGCGCAGTGAAGACGAAGCCGCGACCAAAATCGATCCGGGTGCGCGTGCGCGCCGCCAGGAGGGGTGACACGAGCGCGAGCAGTAGCCCGAGCACGAAGCTGAGGCCGGCGATCCCGGCCAGCACGACGCTGGGTACCGACACCCCGTCTTCGTCGAGCCCTGCCAGGACCGCGAGCAGCGCAAACAACGGTGGCAGAGCCAGGGCGAGCAAGATGCCGCGAAATGCCCAGTGCCGGGCCGGGACGGCGAAGCTGACGCCGTGGTCGGCGGGTTTCACGTGCGCGGCGAGGGCCGTGAACCGGGGTAGCGGCGTCACTCTGGAAGGCTAGCCGAAGCGCGAGGGATCCCGTATATGTCGCCGTCCGCTTTTCCGCGGCAGGAGCCGAAAACCATGGCGCTTTTTCTGGACAGCTCGGACCCCAAGGAGACCGCGGAGATCTTCGCGTGGGGAGTCGTCTCGGGCGTCACCACGAATCCGCTGATCATCAGCCGCGAGGCGCCGGACGCCGATCTGAAGGAGCGCATCCTGGAGGTCATCGTGGCCTCCACCGGCCACGTGTCCGTCGAGCTCACGACCGAGACCGAGCGCGAGATGATGGACGAGGCGCTTGTGTACTGGAACTGGGCACCGACCCGCGTCTGCGTGAAGGTGCCGTTCTCCGAGATCGGGCTCAAGGTACTGAAGCAGCTGGCGGACAAGAAGGTCGCGACCAACGTCACCTGCATGATGAGCTTCAACCAGTGTTACCTGGCGGCGCTGGCCGGTGCGACCTACGTCAGCATCTTCAGCGGTCGGGTTGCGGACATGGGGTACGACGTGCGGCCCATCGTGCGCGAGCTTCGCGCCATTCTCGATCGCGAAGAGCTGCCGAGCAAGATCATCGTTGGCAGTGTGCGACACATGATCGACGTGAACGAGGCGCTGATGGACGGCGCGCACATCGTGACGGTCCCGCCGCCGATCTTGCGCAAGATGCTGTGGAACCCGCGCACGGAGTCCACCATTCGCGAGTTCAACGACGCCTGGGCGAACCGCGGCAAGAAGTGAGCACACCCGCCGGAACCAGCGGAAAATGAGCGAGAACAACCAAGCCTTGGGCCAGGGCGCGCTGATCGTCACGCCCACCTACAACGAACGCTACAACCTGCCGCTGTTCGTGCGGGCCACGCTCGAGGTTGCGCCGGCGGCGAACCTGTTGATCGTCGACGATGCGTCGCCGGACGGTACGGGTGAGGTCGCCGACGAGCTCGCTGCCACTGACTCGCGCATCAAGGTCATGCACCGCCCCGGTAAGATGGGGCTCGGCACGGCGTACGTGCAGGCGTTCGAGCGGGGGCTGGCGGAGGGTTACCGCTACTTCTTCGAGATGGACACGGATCTGTCGCACGACCCGAACTACCTGCCGGCGTTCTTCGCGGCGCTCGACGAGGGCAACGACGTGGTGATCGGCTCGCGCAACATCCCCGGCGGCGGGGTCGAGGGTTGGGGCCTGGGGCGGCACGTGCTGTCGAAGGGCGGCTCGCTCTACTCGCGCATGATCCTGGGTGTGCCGGTGAAGGATCTGACGACGGGCTACAAGGCCTTCAACGCCAAGGCGCTACGCACCATCGATCTGGCGGGGGTTCGCTCGAACGGGTATTCGTTTCAGATCGAGACGACCTATCGAGCCTTGCTGCGGGGGCTGCGGGTGAAAGAGGTCCCGATCGTGTTCGTGGACCGCCGCGCGGGGGAGAGCAAGATGAGCCGGCGCATTTTTGCCGAGGCCATCATGATGGTGTGGAAGCTCCGGATCGCGGCGGTTCGCGGGCAGATCTGAGCGGGGCGGAGGGGTTGGGCGGCACGGAGCGCGCCTGCCCGACCGCGCGGGCGCGAGTGGTTGCGAATGCGCGGTGCGGGATGGGCGGACGTGCCGGAGAGCATCGCGCCCGAACGCGATGCTCTGCTCGCGGAGCCCGACGCGGGCGTGCGACGCTCTGCTCGCGGAGCCCGACGCGGGCGCGCGATGCTCCGCTCGCCGTGCAGAGCGAAAGAAAACCAACTTCCCGCTTGACTGATTTTTGTGAGCGCCGCGTTCGCGATCGAGCACCCGCCGCGCGATGCCGCGTTCTCGACGCGAGACGAGTCGTTCGAGGCGCGTCTGCGCTCACGACCACACAAAACGCATTTTGCTCTCGGAAAGAAGCTCTGCGCGGCGCCTGCGAGCTCCAAAATTCGCGTGGTATGCGGAGAAGCATGAACGCATACCATTCCGTGTCCGACGCCGAGCTGCTCGCGCTTCTCGCTTGCGCAGTTCGCTCCGAACGCGCCGCGTCGGCCGACGTGATCGCCCACCTGGCCGAGGTCGATCGGCGCCAGCTCTATCTGGATGAAGCTTGCTCGTCGCTCTTCGCGTACTGCATCGAGCGCCTCGGTTACTCCGAAGACGGCGCCACGAAACGCGTGCGGGTGGCCCGTCTCGCCCAGCGCTTTCCCCGCCTGCTCGACGAGCTGGCAAGCGGCGCCCTGCATCTAACCGGGCTGTTCTTGCTCTCGCGGCATCTGACGGACGACAACGCCGAGGCCTTGCTTTCACAGGCTCGCGGGAAACCCCGGCGGGAGCTCGAACAGCTCCTCGCGCGCTGGTTTCCGCGGCCGGACGTGCCGGAGCGCATCGAGCCCGCGCCCGCGACGCCCCTGTTCGCCGAGCCCGCGACGTCCCTGTTCGCCGCGCCCGCATCGATCACCTGGCCCGGGCCAGGTAACTCCGCGCCGACACCGTCTCGCGCCCGGATCGAGCCGCTCTCCCCCACCAGCTACCGCGTCGAGCTCACCGTCAGCGCCGAGCTGTACGAGAAGCTCCAGCAAGCAAGGAACCTGCTCAGTCACGCCCTGCCGAGCGGCGATCTCGCCGCGCTGTTCGAGCGCGCCATCGACCAGCTACTCGAGGTGGAGAGACGCCGGCGCACCGGAGCGAACCAACCCCGCCAGCGTCGAGCCCAGAAACCCGGCTCGCGACACGTGCCGGTCGACGTGAAGCGCCGGTCCTGGATCGAGACGCGAACTCGCGCTCGGGGGCGGGTTCTCCCCCCCCCGTGCGCCCGGGGTTTCGCGGGGGGAGCCCCGCCCCCCCCGCGGCGCGCGGCGCCGCCGGCGGTCGAATGCCATCGAACCACTGTTCACCGACGCGCTGGGCGACGCTGCCGCGAGGCGCTGTCCTCCGCTCGAGCACGACCCCCGCCATTGCGCCGCGCGGCCCCGCGCCGGCCATCGAGTCTCCGGCTGCTTTGCAGCGCGCACAACGCCCACGCTGCGCAGCAGGTCTTTGGCGAAGAGCACATCGAACGCAAAGCGCGCCGAAGCCAGGAAAGCCCACAAGCCCGAGCCCGCTCGGGGCGCCGGCTGGGCGCCGGGTTGCAGGGAGAAGCCCGCCCGCTGACGCGCGTGGCTCCGCAAACGGACGAACCCGCCATCGAACCACTGCGCTCCGCGCAGCTGCTAACGCCAACAGGCCCCCCCCCCCGCGGCAAACGCTGGCCGCGGGACTCGAGCTGCTCCCGCCTCGCACGCGATCGGCCCCGCCTTCGCGAGCTGACCCCGCAGCGCCCGCGTACGCCGTCGACCCCGCGCGCGAACCTCGGCTAGACCTCGCTGCCCCAAGGCTTTTCCACGATCAACGAGTCGGCGTCGACGCGCAGGCGACCGTCCAGCCGCTCGCGGGCAGCGTCGGCGAGCGCCGCGGCGAACATCGTTGCGCTGGAGAAGCGGCGTTCGCGATCTTTGGCCAGCACCAGGGCGAGCACTCGCTCGACGTCGGCGCCCAGCCACGGTGCAAGGTCCAGCGGTCGCGTCGGCTGCAGATGCACCACGTTGTACACTGTCAGCACACTGTCCGGCGCGGTGAACGCCGGGCGCCCGGTCAAACATCGATAGGCGATCACGCCCAGAGAAAAGACGTCGCTTCGGTGATCGACGTCGAGTCCCCGGGCCTGCTCCGGCGACATGTAGCTCGGTGTGCCGATGATCGCACCCTGCGTAAGCTGACTCGTGCCCTCGCGCACCTTCGAGACGCCGAAATCGAGCACCTTCCACACTCGCGCAGGCCCGTCCTCCGACAGAAACAGGTTCTGCGGTTTGATGTCGCGATGCACGATCCCTGCACGGTCGGCCACCGCCAGCGCCTCGGCGACCTGCGCGACGATCTGCGCGACCTCGGGCATGTCGAGTCGTTTTGCTTCACGCAGCCGCTCCGCCAGGTCGATGCCGTGCAGCAGCTCCATCGCGATGAACGGCGAACCATCCTCGGCCCGACCCATGCCGAGCACGTCCACCACGTACGGCGACTTCAGCGTGCCAGCGACCTTCGCCTCCCGAAAGAACCGCTCCAGCAGCTCTGCGTCGCCCACCACCGCCGGATTCAGGAACTTGAGCGCGACGCCGCGCTTCGACGAGACCTGCTCGGCCCGGTAGACCTCTCCCATCGCACCCCGACCGATGATCTCACCCACGCGATACCCTCCGACCTCACGATCCGTGAAGCGGCCGATGTTCGCTGCGCGCGCCACGTCGAGGTCGGCGCGCGCTTCGTTGAGCAGCGCCTCGCGCTGGCGGATCTGCAGCGCCGCCTGCTCCAGGCGTTCGAAGGCCTCGCGCGTCGCCTGCCGGCTGCGGCGCGCCATGCTGAAGGTGAGCGCCAGAAGCAGCTCCGCACTGACCGTCAGCGCGGCGAGGCCGCGTAGATCCGGGTGTTCGATGGCAACGACGGCCCGGTCGAGCGGGATCACCCCCGCCATACCGAGGCTAGCGAGCACCGCGTATCCCCCGGCAAGCAGCACGTAGATCACCCACGCGCCGAGCTTCGAATCACTCAACCCGAAGTAGTAGATGCCGACGCAGGCCCCCATCACCGTCGGTGAGAACACGCCCACGTAGATGGTCGCCGCGAGGATCGACACCACGCAGGAGAGCGCGTGGAAGAAGCCGAGTCTGGGATCGTACCTTTCAAGATCGCGGAACCAGAACAGCAGACCCAGGGACAGAAAGAACGTCGCCGCAAGGGCGGCCGCGACCAGGCCGCGAAACGGCAGCGCCTCGCTCGGTGCGTAGAGCGCACCCAGCGCCGCGACGGACAAGAGCGCGGCGAGCCGCATCAGCGCCAGCGTGCGTGTGGCCTCCTCGCGCGACAGGATCACGGTCGCTTCTGCGGTCTGGAGCGAACGGCCGGTCGTTGGCCTGAGCAGCTCGGGCGTCGTGATGCTGGCAGAGCCCGCGGGAGACGCCGCGACCGTGGGGGCCTCGTCGGCCTCTGCGGTTCGGTCTCGGACGGTCGGGTCGCTCTCGGTCGGCATGACACTCGGGCTCGAACCCGAGGCCGGCATCATACGTGGGTTGGGGCTCTCGGTCGCTCCGGGACCGCACGCCACGTTTCTCGTTGACTCCCCGGCCCTCGCCGCCCAGATCGTCTGGGCCATGGACTACTGCTTTCTGGGAGCCACGGGTGTTCGCATCTCGCGCCTCGTGTTCGGCACCATGTCTTTTGGGTCCGACGCGGACGAGGCCACGAGCGGCGCACTCTTTTCCCGCGCGCGGGATGCCGGCATCAACTTCTTCGACTGCGCCGACGTGTACGCCAAGGGCCGCTCCGAGGAGATCCTCGGCAAGCTGATCGCGGGCTGTCGAGACGAAGTGGTGATCTCGACCAAAGCGTATTTTCCCACCGGCAGCGATCAGAACGCCCGGGGCTCGTCGCGGTTTCATCTCGTGCGCGCGGTGGAGGCGAGCCTGCGCCGCCTCGGAACGGACCGCGTCGACGTGTTCTTCTTGCACCGCTTCGACGACCAGACACCCCTCGACGACACGCTGCGAACCCTCGAGACGTTGGTGCAGCAGGGAAAGATCCTGTACCCCGCGGTCAGCAACTTCTCGGCTTGGCAGACGGCCAAGGCGCTCGGCCTCGCGGGTCAGCACGGGCTCTCACCGATCGTTGCGTCGCAGCCGATGTACAACCTGCTCAAGCGCCAGGCAGAGGTCGAGATCTTGCCGCAGGCCCGCGCGGAGAACCTGGGTGTGTTGACCTACAGCCCCCTCGCCGGCGGCCTGCTCAGCGGCAAATACGGGGTCGGACGGGCGCCGCAAGCCGGGCGCGTGGTCGACAACGCAATGTACAAGACGCGCTACGGCGCCGCGTCGAACTTCGAAATCGCGGAGTCATTCTCTGCCCTGGCCAGCGAGCTCGGCATTCATCCGGCGACCCTGGCCATCGCGTGGGTCGCGGCGGCGCCGGGCGTCACCGCGCCGTTGATCGGCGCGCGGAGTCTCGAGCAGCTCGAGCCGTGTTTGGCCGCGGCCGAGCTTCGACTCGACCCGGAGACCCACGCGCGCATCACGGCGCTGTCACCGACGCCGCCACCTGCCACCGATCGCAACGAAGAGACCTCGGCGCACAATTACGGTAGCCGCTGAGAGGGGTCATCGGTGCCCGACTCGAAGCTCGTCGTCGGAATCGACCTCGGCACCACACACACCGTGGTGGCCTCGGCCAGGCGCGAGGCCAACGCGGAGGTCACGGTCTTCGAAGTGCCGCAGCTCGTGTCGACCGGTGAGGTCGGAGCGCAGCCACTCTTGCCTTCGTTCCTCTACGCTCCCTTGCCGGGCGAGGTCCCCGACGATCCCTTCGGGGACGCGCCGTTTGCTCTGGGAGAGGTGGCACGCCGCCGCGCCCAGGAGGTCCCCGGTCGCGTGATTGCGTCGGCGAAGAGCTGGCTCAGCCACGCGGCAGTCGATCGCACGGCAGCGATCTTGCCATGGGGCGCGGCGGAGCAAGACCCGGCGCCGCGCATCTCCCCGGTAGAGGCCAGCGCGCGCTTGCTCGCACACGTCCGCCGAGCTTGGGACGTCGAACACCCGAGCGCGCCTCTGGCGGAGCAAGAGGTCGTGCTCACCGTGCCGGCGTCCTTCGACCAGGCAGCGCGGCTCCTGACCTTGCAAGCTGCGCGCGACGCAGGTCTCGCGGTTCGCTTGCTCGAAGAGCCACAGGCGGCCTTCTACGACACACTCGCTCACCTCGGCCCTGCACACTTCGACCAGGTGCTTGGTGAGGCAACCGAGGCGTTGGTGCTCGTGTGCGACATCGGTGGCGGCACTACCGATCTCACGTTGATTCGCCTGAGCCGAGCGGCGGATGGTGGCCTGGGTCTCGATCGAGTCGCCGTCGGCCGTCACCTGTTGCTCGGCGGCGACAACATGGATCTGGCGCTGGCGCATGTTTGCGAGGCGCGCTGGGTGACACCTCCCGAGCGCCTCGAAGCACGGCGTTTCGCTCAGCTGGTTGCCGCCTGCCGCGACGCCAAGGAACGGCTTCTGTCCGACGGCGCGCCGGACTCGGCTCCGATTGCCCTGGTCGGCAGCGGTTCGGCGCTGGTCGGCAGCACCCTGCGCACGGAGCTTTCTCGCGCGGACACCGAACGGCTGGTGCTCGATGGATTCTTGCCGCGCGTCGGCCGCGACGAACTGCCGAAGCGCGGACGCTCGGGCCTCCTGGCGTTTGGCCTGCCGTACGAACACGACGCGGCGATCACGCGCCATCTCGCGGCCTTCGTTGCGCGCCACACCCCGGCCGAAGTTCCCATCCGCGCGCTGTTGTTCAACGGCGGGGTGTTCCGCGCAGCCCTCGTCGCCGAGCGAGTGCTCGAGGTGGTCCGCTCGTGGAGTGATGCAGCGTGTGAACGTCTGCCGGAGCGTGACCCCGATCTCGCCGTGGCGCGCGGTGCCGTAGCCTATGGCCTCGCCCTCGGCGGACATGGGCTCGTCATCGGAGGTGGAGCCGCGCAGGGTTTCTACATCGGAGTGGACGACGCCAAAGCGAAGCGAGCGGTGTGTGTGGTGCCACGCGGCGCGCGCGAAGGGGAACGTCACATCGCAGCGGGGCGGCCGCTCGCGCTCAGGGTCGGACGTCCGGTGCAATTCGAGCTCTACTCGGCGGACCACGCGGTGCACACGCCAGGCGAGCTCGTCGAGCTCGACGATGAACGTTTCACTCGCCTGCCGCCCGTCGCCTCGACCTTCGAGGCGCGGGCGGGCGGCGAGGAAGTGTTGGTTGCGCTCGAAGGGGAGCTGTCGCAGGTTGGAACTCTCGAGCTGTCGTGCATCGAGAGCGCTCCAGCCGATCCCAAATCCCCTCGGCGCTTCGCCCTCGCGTTCGAGCTGCGCGCTCCGACCGAGAGCAACGCCGAGCCACGACTGTCGGAGCGTCCCAGACCGAGCGTGCGCCCCGAGAGCAACCGCTTCGACGAGGCCAAGGTTGCCATCGAGCGCGTGTTCGGGCCAGCGCGCGCCGACGTGAAGGATCGCGAGGTCAAGGATCTGTGGCGCGAGCTCACGCGGGTGCTCGGAGAGCGGCAGACCTGGAGCGCCGAGCTGTGTCGCGCGCTGTTCGACGAGATCGCACCGCTCCACAAGGCGCGCAAACGTTCGGTCGATCACGAGCGCGTGTTCTGGATGTTCGCCGGTTATTGCCTGCGACCCGGCTATGGGCACCCGCTCGATCCAGGTCGCATCCGCACACTCTCGCCGCTGTTCGAGCAGGGGCTCGTGTTTCAGGACGAAGCGCGCGGCTGGCAGCAGTTCTGGATCGCCTGGCGGCGCATGGCCGGTGGGCTCGCGGAGAACCTGCAGAGCCACATCCGTGATCGGGTGGATCCGTTCCTGGCCCCGGCGGGTCAGGCCGGCAAGAAACCCAAGGGCATGCGCCCCCAGGCCCTCGACGAAATGCTGGAGCTTGCCTCTGCGCTCGAGCGTGTGCCCAGAGAGCGACGCAGCGCGCTCGGCGAGTGGTTGCTCGAGCGCACCTGGACCGAGCAGAACCCGCGCCTCTGGGCTGCCATCGGCCGCCTTGGTGCCCGCGCGCCGGCCTACGCGAGCTTGCACCACGTGATCCCGACCCGCGTCGCCGAAGGCTGGCTCGATCATCTGCTGAGAGAGAAATGGTCGGAGGTAGCGACTGCGCCGCGCGCCGGCATGTTGCTCGCACGCGCGACGGGAGATCGGACCCGCGACGTGCGCCCGGAACTGGCAGAGCGAACTGCGCGAGCCCTGGCGGGAGTCAACGCGGACGCCGAGTGGATCCGTGCGGTGCGTGAGGTCGTCCCGATCGAGGACCGGGAACGAGCCGAGTTTTTCGGCGAGGAAATTCCGCGCGGCCTGCGTTTGGCGGAGTAATTGGGGCCGAGGTGCGACGGTGTGTGCACGCCGCCAGCGCGGTCCCAGATTGGCAGCGCTGCCTGCCCGGTCCTGCACGGCTGGATCTGGAACCCAGCGGCGACGGCGAAAAGCCACGCGCTGCTGGTGAGCCGTTGGGGTCGGTGCGACACTGTCCGTGGTCCAGGGGGACTCATTCGAAAGCGGTAACCAAATCATGATCCGACCCGCCCCCCTGTTTGGTCTCGCCACACTGGTGCTCTTCGTTTCAGCTTGCTCCGGCGGTGACCCGACGCGCGAGCGCCCTTCGAGCACGTCAGAATCCATCGTCGGCGGCGTCGATGACACGGGGGCGGCGGCGCACAACAACGTGGTCATGCTCGGCATTGCCGGCGGCGGCTACTGCACGGGGTCCCTGATCGCGCCCAAGCTGGTCCTCACCGCGCGGCACTGCGTTGCGCCAAACCTGACCCCGCAGGGGATTGGCTGCGACATCAACGGAAACTCGACCAACGGCGATCACATTGGCAACAACTACGCGGCGTCGAGCATCAAGGTCTACACCGGCACGAAGCCGGCGTTCTGGGGCACCCCGGTGGCGGTCGGCACGCAGCTCTTCACCCTGCCCACCAAGAACCTGTGCAACAGCGACATCGCCTTGATCGTGCTGAACACGCCGATCACCAGCGCCACGCCGATGAAGATCCGGCTGACCTCTCCGCCCGTCATCGGGGAGCTTGCCACCGCGGTCGGCTACGGCTCGATCAATGACAGCCCCCAGGGTCAGGGTGTCGGGACCCGAAGGCGTCGCGCCAACGTACCCGTCGTCAGCGTGGGCAAGGACTGGAATCAGAACCTTGGGGACGCTGAGCTCGCTGCGGGACAGGCGATTTGTTCGGGGGACTCCGGGGGTCCACTCATCTCGGCGGGGGGAGCGGTCATTGGCATCGCGTCGCGGGGCGCGAAGTGCACCGATCCCAACGAGAATCCGAAGTACGCCCGCGTTGATTACCAGAAGGCGTTGATCGACCAGGCTTTCGCCGCGGCGGGTGCATCGCCGCTCCTGGAGACCGGCTCGGGCACACCCATCACACCCAAAGCCACCGGCGAGGCACCGTGCAAGACCGGCGCCGAGTGCAGCTCGTTCTTGTGTGCGGCGGGTGGTTACTGCACCGACTTCTGCAGCGCCTCGTCGTGCCCGACGGGCATGGTCTGTCAGGACGTCTCCTTCCCGATGTTCACCAAGCCCGTGCCCGCGTGTGTACCCCTCGGCGGCGGCACGGCGTGTGAGCAGTGTCGCAACACCGAGTGTGTGAACGTCGTCTCGGACTGTATCGCAGACGCGAGCTGCAAGGCCGTGTTGGCTTGCGCGGACGCTTGCGCCGATGCTGCGTGCATCGCGGCCTGCAAGGCGACGAACGCTGCCGGTGCCGATGCCTACGACTCGGTCGCCTATTGCGCCTGCAACAGCAGCTGCGCCGCGCCGTGCGCGAGTCACTGCAGCGCCGGGACGGGTGGAGCCGGCGGGGCCGCGGGTGGCGGAGGCGCAGCGGGAGCGGGCGCAACCGGTGCTGGCGGCGGTGCGCCGGGCGGTACCACGGGCTCGGGTGGCGCGGGCACCGGCGCCGCCACGGGCACGGGGGGCAACTCCAAGGGTACGTCCGACAGCTCCGGCGGGTGCAGCGTGCCGCGGCGCGGCTCGTCGTCGAATGGGTTCTCGCTGGCGCTGGCGGCGCTCGCCCTCGCAGTGGCTCGACGTCGACGCACGGCGTGAGCGGGCGCGCGGGACGACGCCGGCTCACAGCGAGGTCGACGCGGGCGCGCAACCCGTGCGCGCGAGGCTTCGCCTGTGGCTGCGCGTGTAGTCGATGCACGCACCTCATTTCGTCCGCGTGCGTCGGAGTACTCAACTCTTGGGGCCGGAGACCGTGAATCACCAGTGAGGCGCCCGCATCGATCAGGGCGTTGCCATTGATGTCAAAGGGTCCACTCCTCTCGCTCGCCGCGTCCTTCGCCCTCCTGGGCATGACTCACCCGGCTGCCGCCGGAGAACCGCTGCCGATGGCCCGCGCGAGCTTTCCCCTCGTCACGGAAACTGCGGACCCGCCGCCCGCTCGCGAATCGAGCCTGGATCGCCTCTCCCCGAAGGTCGTGGCCGCCCTGCCGCTCTTGCCCGGCGCGGCTCCCAAGACTGCGCCGCCCCAGCCAGCCAACCATGCCGCGCCGCCCCCAGCACGACCTCCGACGGCCGCGCGAAGCCGACCGACGAACACCGCTCCGGAATGGGAGGTCTCCCTCTTTCGCAACCATCCGAGCACGCGCTCGTTGAATGAACGCCAGAGCCGCGGCCCCGACCAGGTCACCCCCGAGCCTTCCGCCCGCGAGCGCGATCTCTGGATGCTCTCCATCGAAGGCGTGACGCGCGCACCGATCGACGCCGGCCTGCAAGCAACCTTCGAGACACCCGTGGGCCTGCGTTTCTTCGGCGGCTACGGCTGGGTGCCGAGCATGTACTTGGGGCGCATCATGGGAACCGCCGCGCAGATCAGCTCCGATCCCGTAGTGGGCACGGTGCTCGAGAACGGATTCGACAGCGGCAAGGTGTGGCGTGCCGGCGTGGGATACCGCCCGTTCCGCAGCGTCGGGGTGTACCTCGACGCGGGCTACGCGCGCGTGACACTCCGCGGAGAGTTGAACTCCGCAGAGCTGAGCGGCGTTCCCGGTCTCGGCGGCAGCGAGACCGTCGACAGCACGCTGGGCCTCGGTTTCGTGGAGCTCGGTTATCAGGCCAAGATCGCCGAGCGCGTCGTGCTCGCGCTCGCGGTGGGCGCGACGAAGGTGTTCAAGGCCGATACCCGAGTGACCGGCAGCGGCGGCGCGGCCGACGATCCGAAGATCAACGAAGCAGCGGCAGTCGTGGACGACGGTCTCGAGACCTATGGACTCTTGCCGACGTTGACGCTGCGTCTCGGCCTCGATCTGATCTGAACCGAGTGCGTGCGGCCGGCGGCGAGTTCGGCAACATCCAGGTCGCGGGCTGCAGCTACACCTGTAGCTTCTCGTACTGAGCGGACGCGCTCTCAGTCGCACGAACGCGATCTCAGCTGCACGGTCCCGCGCTCAGCCGCACGGCCCAGCGCACATCGTATCGGCACAGCCGATCGCCGCGTCGTACTCTGCCTTGCCCTTCGGATACTGCTTGTCGCAATCACTGAGGCAGTCTGCGACCCCCGCATCGCCGGCGTCCCCCGGCAACAGCGCGCAGGCGAGGATGCAGTTCACGTAACCGTCGTCACAGTCCGAGCTCGCGTAACAAACGTTGATCGCCGCGCAGCATTCCTTCTCCGCACAGGCGTTGCAGGCGGCGTTCTTGGAAGAATACGGCTTGGTGAGAGTGCACACGCTCGCATCGGCCGGTGCATCTGCGCCGGCGTCACCGGCGACTCCGGCGGTCCCCCCACTACCCGCGCTGCCCCCACCCGACGTGTTTCCAGCGCTTCCCCCGCCCGAAACGGCACCGCCGACGCCACCCCCGTCGCCGGAGGCTCCACCACTCGAGCTCCCGCTTGCCCCGCCCACAGCTGACCCTGCCGAACCGCCGCCCTCGCCATCCGCGCTGCACGCGAGCGGAAGAAGCACGCACGAAAACAGCCAACCCGAAGGGACGAGCGCTGAGCGGAGTCTCATGTCTGGAAACCTACCACCGAAGGCGCGCCGCGCGGACCCGCCAGGCCAGCGCGGCGTAATCAGACCAAGCCCCGCCATGCGCCCGGCGACACGAGCGCCGCGGGTCCCCTGACCCTGTGGTAATCTCGCCTGGTTGAGGGACTTACCATGACAAAGAAGAACTTCCTTGCTGCAGTGTGTGTGTTGAGCGCGGTCGGACTCGTCGGCGCCTGCGGCGGTAGCAGTGACGACAGCGGCAGCGGCGGAAAGAGCACGGGCGGCGCCTCGAGCGGCGGTGCCTCGAGCGGTGGCACTTCGAGCGGTGGCACTTCGAGCGGTGGCACTTCGAGCGGTGGCACTTCGAGCGGTGGCTCTGCCGGCACCACGAGTGGCGGCGCGGCCGGCGCAGCGACGGGTGGTGGCGCAGGCACGGGCGGCGCGGCAGGCGCAGGCACGGGCGGCGCGGGCACGGGCGGCGCGGGCACGGGCGGCGCGGGCACGGGCGGCGCAGGTACCGGCGGCGCGGGTGGCGGCAACGCGACTTGTCCGACCCAGGCCCCTCAGGACAACTCGAACTGCACCACCTTCAGCACCGGGTTGAATTGCCCGTACAACAACAACCAGTGCACGTGCTTCACGTCGTTCAACAACAACAAGCAGTGGAACTGCAATCAATGTCCGGCGACGAAGCCGGCGGAAGACGCACAGTGCAACAGCGGCGGCGCGCGCTGCAACTACGGCGATCAGCACTGCGGGTGTTTTGGCAACACCTGGAATTGCTCGGCGTGCCCGGCCACTGCGCCGCAGGACAACGCCTCGTGCACGACTCAACAGTCGGGCCTTCAGTGCGCGTGGGGCACGACCGCGTGTTCCTGCTCCCAGGGCAACTGGAACTGCAACACACCGAGCGCGAACGGCTGCCCCAATCAGGAGCCGAACCCCGGCAACAACTGCAACTTGCCGGCGACGACACAGTGCCAGTACGGCAACACGACCTGCGTCTGTCTGAACAACCAGTACTTCTGTAACTGACCCGGCGCACGTGCGCCGGCCTCCGGCCCGCCCGCGTCACACAGGACGGGAGCGGGCCGGTGGTCTTTTTGTTGCCCGCCCAGACTGAGCCGCCGTCCAATTTGCGGCGTGGCGGACGTTCTCGAAAGGGCGACGACGGGGCGCGCAGGCTGTCGGGGCTGCGGCCGCAAGATCGAAAAGGGGGACCTGCGTTTCGGAGAAACGCTGCCGAATCCCTTCGGCGAGGGCGAAGCAACCTTCTTTTTTCACCTCGGCTGCGCCGCGTGCAACCGGAGCGAGAAATTCCTCGCAGCGCTCTCCGGCACGGAGCTCGACGTACACGATCGCCAGCGGCTGGAACGAGTTGCCGCGATTGGTGTCGCTCACCCGCGTTCCACGCGATTGCTCCACGCCGAGCGCGCGCCGTCGGGACGCGCCCGCTGCCGGTCGTGCAAGGAGCTGATCTCAGATGGCGGGTGGCGCATGTCGTTGGGGATCTTCGAGGAGGGGCGCACCGAGCCCATTGGCTTCATTCATCCGGAATGTTCCAACGCTTACTTCGAGACTCGTGAGCTCGACGAACACATCGCGCTCTTGACGCCGGATCTTTCGCCCGAAGACTTGACGGAGCTCGTGTTGCTGTTGACGCAGGGGCCGAGCAGCGTGGTTTCACCCGGACTGGCGCGAGCCAAGGCCGAACCCGGACCCACCCTGGCCAGGGCGCCCGCCGCTGAAAGTGCGTCCGCATCCCGCCGGAAACAGCGTTCGCGCTGACCACGCGACGCGGCCAGCTTTGCCCTCGACGGGCCGCGCGGCCGCACCAGCGGCGATCTTGCAAGGGCTCCGGGCGGCGGCGCCGGGTCAGTGATTGCTTGCGCCACGGACCGCGTTCTGCCATGTGGCGGGCGAAGGCCATGAAGCGTCCGACGGCAAAAGCGAAACCAGCTGCCGGAGCCAGGCCCGCGCCCGCGAAATCCCAATCGACCTCTGCAAAAAAGCCCAATCCACTGAAGACAAAAGCACAGCCCTCCGCGGCAGCCTCGAAGCCGGCAACAGCGAGCCCGAAATCCGCTCAGGCCAAGCCGGCGGCGTTGAGCAAGAGCGCGCTGATCATCAAGGCCGCCGAGACGTTGGCTCCTGGGGCGATGAAGGTCTCCGCGCGCGTGCGCCTCGCCGTGGAGAATCCAACGGGCTACGTCACACGACACCGCCCCGAGCTCGCAAAGCGCGGCGTGACGACGCCGACACCTCGCTTGCCGTTCTTCGCGCTGCTCGATGGGCTCGACGCCGATGGACGGGTCGCGCTGGTCGAGGGCAATGCCTCGGCGAAGGAGGTCCTGCTGCGCGTGCGCAAGCTGAAGGCGCCCAACAAGCTCGACTTCCGCTGGGCGGATTCGCTGGACTTCACGAGCCTCGAGAACGTGACGGCGGAGCGTTTTCTTCAGGCCATCGCCGCCCGCGCGGAGCCGGCGGGTGTAGTTTTTCTGAGCTTGGACACCGGTACCGACCAGCACGCCGTGGTCATGGTCGATCGGTCGCGCGTGAACATCACTCTGGCCGCGATGAAGGCCGCGGGTTACCCGGCTCGCATCGTCGCCGTCAAAGCGCTGGTCGAGAGAGCCAAGCCGGCGGCCAAACGCACACGCGGAGGCGCGCCCCTCGAGGAGTGGCCCGAGTGCGACGCAGATCCTTCCAACACCTGGCGCTATTTCATCGACAAGGACGGGACGCGCTCGCTCTGCCTGCGCAAGTGGCCCCAGGCGTTCGACTTGATGCACGAGAGCCTGAAGAGCCCCGCGCCTTCCCGCTCGGAGAAGAAGAGCTTCGCGACCGTACAGCAGTGTCGTGAGGCTTATGTCGCGTTCTACGCGGAGTTGGCCAAGGACGGCTGGCTGCAGTTTGCCGCGCCGGAGCACGCAAAAGAGCTCAAAGCGCGGGCATCTTCCCGCAAGTGAGCACCGCGCTCGCAGCGGCGCGCGCTCGGCCTCTTCACGTCGGCGCGCCCCAGAAGAAGTAACCCTTGCCACCCAGGGCGTACCGATACGTGCCGAACTCCCAGCGGTAGTCGGCGCCGAAGGGCTCGACCATCTCTCGCAGCTCACCCTCTTCGTAGACCCGGAGTGTGCTCACGAAGCCGTCCCACGCGCTGATGCCCAAGGTGAGCGGCGTGACCCCCCAAGCGAGCACGGTCTTGCCCAGCGTGCGCTCGGGCGTGAGCACCGGGTTGGCCAGGAGCGCCGCCAGACCAAAGGGAGCAAAGGCGAGGAACTGAAGCGGGTTTCGGTCGAACGCCTCCGACACCCAGATGGACGCGCGCGAGCGCACCGCGTCGGCCAGGATCTCGCGGGCGAGCTCGGGCGGGAAATGGTGAAACGCATTGATGATGGCCCGCGCTCGGCCGTGGCTGGTCTCCGCCGGGATCGCGGTTGCGTCCAGCGCCGTGTAGTGCGCCTGGATCTTGGGCTCACGCGCGGTGACCCGCGCCCAGGCTCGCTCGCGGGGATACAAGTCCGTCAAGAGCAACTCCGGCGGCTCGCGCCCGACGCGTCGAAACTCGTTCACGACGATCTCAGCCGGGCCTCCCGCGCCGGCGCAGAGATCGATCACACGCTCCGTGCCCGCGGCGTCCAGGAACTCCGCGAACGGCTCGACCATCCCGGTGAGTGTCCGGCCCCAGCTCAGGCCCCGGCTCAGCGACTCCACGACGGTATCGCGCACGTCGGACCCAACCCAGTCGAGGTCGTTGAACTCGAACAGCTGCAGGCGTGGCAAACGCATGGTTCGAGCTTTACTCCTTCTCGCTCCGCGCGCTGAGCCAGGGCGAAATCCAGGGCAATTCCAGGCGCGCCATCAGTGAGGCGCCCCACACTTGCCGAAGACGTAGCCCGGCTGGCACTCACACAGGCACTGCCAGAAGCGGGAGCCGTAGGTGCAGCGCGGCACGACGTTCACACTGGCCGCGCCAACGTACTCGTCGTCGTCCACGCGCACGACGAGTCGCCACTCGAGCCCATGCACCATGCGTTCGCCGTAGTTGGGGCAGGCAACCAGGTGCAGGAAGTTGGAGTTGTCCTCCGAAGGGGGCTCCACCTTCTCCGAAGCGTCCGGCGTGGGTTCGAGCTTCACGACGCGCGTGTCGCTGACCAAGATCTGCTCCGTGGTGGGATCGATCAGCTCCGCCGTCATGTGCACGGCGCCCGGCGGCATGCCCGCGACGCGTGCGCCAGCAAAGGCCGCGTACCCGCCTTGACTCGCCAATCGAACCGGCAGGTCGTCTCCGTCGGCCAGCAGGCGCAAGGGTTCACCTTGCACGGTGAAAAATCCGGGCTGCACCTCGACCGGCTTTGGAGGAAGCGCGCTTGCGTCGGGGCGCGCCGTGCCGACACTGGCCCCCTCACTCTCGGAGCACGCCAGACACAGCGCCGAGAGCGCGAACCAGAACGCGGGGGATGGCGACGCCGGCGCCAACATGGTGACGGAGTGAAGCAGGTTTCTTCGGGCTCGTCGAAGGCACAGGCGCAATCGTCATGCGTCGGCCCCGAGCGCGACTATCGACTCAGCCGGTACACCGATTTGTCGCCGATTCGCATCCAGTACAAATGCGTTCCGTCCAGACCCCAGAGAATGTCGGTCGCAGTGGACCCGTTCTGCACGAACAGCTGTTCCGTCCCGCCCGAGAGAGGCTTCTTCATCACCTTCGCCGAGGCAGCGCCCCACCAGAACAGCTCCGTCGCGTCTCCCAAGAGGAGACTCAGCGTACCTTGATTGGTGGCGAAGTCTTCGACTGCTCCGCCGGTGATCGACACACGGCGCACGACCCCGGAAGGAACCGCCCAGCTCACCCAGCCACCCCCGACTGACAGCTGCGCCACGCTGGTCTCGTCCGCGAGGAACTTGGGGGTGGTGCTGCCCGGACCGACCCGCGCGATGTGGCTCCCATCGAAGTAGAAGGCCGTGCCGCTCTCCGCCGCGAGGCTGTTCGGGCTAGCGCCGGTGCTGATGAGGGTCGTGGTGGTTCCACCGCTGAACGGTCGAGCGTAGACCGCGCCGGACACAGTCCAGTAGACGCTCGTCGCGTCGACCGCCACGGCACCGGGTGTGTTCTTCGAGCCGGCGCAGGCAATGCTCTGTGCTGCGCTCGCGCCGGACGGAAGCTCCAGCAGGCAACCCGCTGCGAACAAGTACAGACTTCCGGAGGGGGCGGGCACGAGTGCCTTGACCCCGCCGGTCTTCTTGTCGAGCACGCTCGGGTTCGCCCCGGGGGAGCCAATCGAGACGATATCTTGAACGGTCGAGGTCGTGCTCGTGATGGGGTTGAACTTGCTGTATTCGCGGGCCAGGTAGAGAACGCCGCTCTTCACTCCGAGCGCGGTCGTCCCCTTGGCATCGTTTGTCATTTGAGTGGGCGCGCACTGCCCCGTGTCGCACTGGGTGTCCTTGCAATCGCGGCCGCACGAGCCGCAATTCTTCTGATCCCCAAGCGACGTTTCACACCCGTTCGAGTCATCGCCGTCGCAGTTGCCCCACGCGGCCGTGCAGGCGATCACACACTTTCCGGACTGGCACACCGAGCTCGAAGTATTCGTGGTCCCGCAGCTGTGTTTGCAAGTTCCACAGTTCAGCGCGTCGTCTGCTGTGGCCATTTCGCAGCCGTTCGCCGGGTTGCCGTCACAATCGCCGGCCAGCTCGTCGCAGGTGATGGTGCACTGCCCGCCAGCACACGACGGCTCCGCATTCGGTGCGCTCGCGCAGTTCTGACCACATACGCCGCAGCTCGTGGGATCCGTCAGCGTATCGACCTCACAACCGTTCGAGGTCTTGCCGTCGCAGTCGGCACGCCCGACCGTACACGGCCAGACGCCACCCTCCGGGCCCGCGTCGGCGCTACCCCCGTCGACCGCCGACGGGTTGACCTCGTCGATGGCAAGACAGCCACCGACCAGAAGCGTCAACAGCATCGCCGCGGTGGACGAGCGGCCCATGCCTCGAATGGTACCACCCGACGCGCCAGCGGCGAGGCACGCCACTCGGCTCGGGCTCATTGCACGCAGAAAGGAGCGCATGATCTTCGCATGCCAGGCATTTCCGGGCCTGTTAGCCTGAGCACAAATGGGGAACGAACAGCTAGCGGCGGCGGCTCGCTCCGAGCCAGTACAGGTCATCGAAAAAATCCCGGTAGGCGGCGACCACGGCGTCGACGCCGCGCTCATCCAGAGCGAGGGCATCCCGACGCCGCCTGATCTTCGCATCATGCCGGAGCTCGGGAGGGGGGTTGCCGGGCGCATTCATCCGGCGATCGATCGCTACCTGTTGCGCAGGGTGGCGCTCAAGCGCCTGAGCAAGGAGCTGGCGCAGCACCCATTTTATCGCGACGGTTTCATCGCCGAGGCGCAGATGACGGGCCAGCTCGAGCACCCGAACATCGTGCCGGTGCACGAGCTGGGTGTGAGCCCGGAGGGTGTGCCGTTCTTCACGATGAAGCTCGTGCATGGAGTGTCGCTGCGCGATTGGCTGCGCGATCGCCAGCGTCCTCCCGGCTCCAGCCAGCGGCTCGAGGCCGGGCTCGAGATCTTCCTGAAGGTGTGCGAGGCCATCGCTTACGCCCACGACTCGGGTGTGGTGCACCGGGACTTGAAACCCGAGAACGTGATGGTGGGCAGCTTCGGTCAGGTCTACGTGATGGACTGGGGCCTGGCGCGGCTCACGCGCAGCATTCCGGCGTCCGGGGCGCGCGCGCAGATGGAGGCCGAGGGCCCGGTCGGCACGCCGCCCTTCATGGCGCCCGAACAAGCCCGCGGCAAACCCCACGAGATGGACGAGCGCACCGACGTGTTCGGGCTCGGCGCGATCCTGTATCAGCTCGTCAGCGGCAGGTTGCCCTACGGAGCGCTGCGCGATCCGAAGGAGATCATCGCGCGTGCGCTGGCCGGTGAGACCGTCGACATCGACGCGGCCACGGCGGGTTTGCAGATCCCGAAACGCATTCGCCAGATCGTGACCCGGGCCATCAGCAAAGATCCAGCCGCGCGATGGAGGAGACGCTGTCGGTGATGGAGCCCGGCGACGCGTTCGGCGAGATGGCGCTCTTGCTCTACGAACCGCGCGCGGCGTCGGTGGTGGCGGAGGGCGAGGTCACGCTGCTGGTGCTCGACAAGCAGACCTTGAGCGAGGGTCTGGGCATCGATGGCTGGACGGGCGCGCTGGTGCGGGGTTTGGCCCAGCGTTTTGCAGATCTCGAGCAACAGGTGCGCGCCAGCGGCATGCGCCGCGGTTGAAGATTCTCGGTCAAAGACCGCGGCGTTTCACCAGACCGCCGAGGAGCCCGAGCAGCCACATGCCTGGAATTCGGTCCATGCGGCGCTCGCTCTCGATGAGCGCTGCCTGATCGACGCTCTCCCGGGTGCGCGCGCTGAGCGTTCTCAGCGACTCTCGAACCTCCGGCGATCGGGCCCAGTGTTCGAAGCCGTAGCCGGGCAAAGGAGCGGCATCGCGCGCGTGCTGATGGGCGATGGTGTAAGCGACGGCGGTGAGCTCTCGGGCGTCGAACCAGGTCCCGTGCTCGGCGCAGAAGTCGACGGGAATGCCGACCAGCGCGGTTCGTTTCATGGTGCTCTTGCAGCGCGGACACTGGAGCGTTGCGCTGTCGTCCCAGGGCAGCAGATCGAGCGCGGCGGGGTCGATGGCCTTCCCGAGTTGTTCGTAGAAGCTGGTGCGCACGAAGCCGAACGCCTCGTCGTCGAGCAGCACACCGGCGCAGCCATCACAGCCGAGCGCCGACCCCGCCTGGATCGCCAGCGCCTCGAGCGGGCGCGAGCAACGCGGACAGCGCGGGGCAGTGCGGTACTCGCTCACGACGAGTCAGAGTAGCGCGGCGCCGTTTGGCGAGGGGGTGGCGAAGGCGCGAATCGCTTCACTTTCAGCCGCTTCGGCCCGATTTCGCGCGAGGACCAGCGGGACGGAGAGGGAAACGGGTGGACAGGGATGGACACGAACGTGGTCCTCCCGAGGTGCTACGATCACGCCATGGCCTTCGACCGCATCACCGTGGATCCCGCCAAGATGGGCGGTCAGCCGTGCATCCGTGGCATGCGGCTGACGGTGAAGCGCGTGCTGGAAGCTCTGGCCGTGTATCCGAATCCGACCGAACTCAAGCAGCAATACCCTGAGCTGGACGACGAAGACATCCGACAAGCGCTGGCATACGCGGCCACGCTGATCCCTGGCCAGCCCGGGGACCTTTCGGCCGCCTCGTGAAGCTGCTGCTCGACCAGGGCCTCCCGCGTGGCGCATGCGCTACTCGCCCAGCAGGGGCACGACGTCCTGCACGTCGGCGACGTCGGCTTGCAGCGGCGGCCGACGACTCCATCTTGGACTGGGCTGCAGCTGAGGCCCGTGTCGTCGTCACGCTGGATGCTGACTTCCACGCCATTCTGGCTCGGCGGGCGGCCCTTGGGCCATCGGTGATCCGGGTGCGCGTCGAGGGACTGCGCGCGGAAGCATTGGCCGTTCTTCTAGCGCGAATCATCGCCTCCTCCGAAGCCGCGTTGAATGCGGGCGCGGCGGTGACCGTGGGGCCAGACGAAGAGACGGCCCGCGCACGGACACTGCCGCTGTGGTTCACTCATCCCCGTGGAGGCGGTCATTGCGGACCGCCATCGGTGCATTGACCCATGGACGAATCCCACCTCCTCGAGAGCTCGCGAAGATCGAGGCGCTCTTCGCCGGCACCGTCCGACGGCGGGCGCTTCGCCGCCGCCGAGGCTCGCCGTCGCATCCTCGATCGGCTCGCCGAGGTCCGCGCCCTCGACCCACCCATCAGTACAAGTTCACGCTGGCGGACGCCTGGTCCCGTCGCGTGTTCCTCGCGCTCTGCCGTCGCTACGAGCTCGTGCCTATCGCCGTCGCGGGCGGCGGCGCACCACCGTCATGCTGAAGGTGCCGCGGCGGTTCGTCGACGAGACGCTGTGGCCCAGTACGTCCAGCTCAGCGACACGCTGCGGCTCTACCTGGAGGAGGTCACCGAGCGCGTGGTCACTCAGGTGCTTCAGGCGGACAGCTCGGAGGCGGCCGAGGCCGATGAGCCGCGGCAGCTCACTCTCGGCGGCAAACGCGACGAGACGTGAGCGGCAGAGGTTGGTGGGACATGAAGGACTTGAACCTTCAGCCAACGGATTAAGAGTGCTCGAGGGGAATGCGTGAATCGAGGGTGATTTCGGCGGGTTTCATGCGAAGTCGGCGAGAACCCCGGTGGACAGGGATGGACACAGGTGGACGGGGATGGACATCGGATTGTCCACCCAGCGTGCGCAGGCCGGGAGCAGTGGGGGCGGCGGGACAGGTCATGGGAGAGGGGTTCCATTGCAGAGTATGGCCGCGGACGAACGACTCCGCCTTGCCGGCGAGCACCCCGGAATCGCAGCGCCCCAGAGCTCGTCCGGACTGGGGAATGTCCCGTCGCCCCAGTTGCGGCCGTCGGGGGCTGCGAACGCCACGCGGTCCCGTCATTGAGCCGAACGACCATGGCCGCGCTCTTCTGGGTCGGTGTCAGTTGCGTCAAGTAGGTCCCACTCACGAACCCGTTCGCAATGGTCAGGCTGCGCAGCGTGGACGGTATGCCCGCCCTCAGGAGAGTGGGCGCAAGCTGCTTGGGATCTGCGACGAACGCGGCCTTGTACAGGTCGTACTTGGTGTAGGTGGTCTCGCCGGCCGACACGACCGGCGAGGTGCCCTCGACCCAAACGATTGTGCTCCCGTCGGTCTGAAGCTGCCGGATGTCATGCGACGCGTCACCCATGAACAGGGTCAACTGGCCTCCCGCCTCGACCCACCACTCGGTCCTCTCCACGAGAAACCGGTCCACGAACGCCGTGTTCCCGACGACTGGTCCAGGGCTGAACTGACCGCCCTGCGGCGCGCCGGCGAGCTGAGTGACCCACTTCAGGCCCTGGCTGGCCATGTCGCCGATTGCGGTATCCGTCAAACAGAACCGCGCTGCTTCACCGAGGAGAAGGCCGCCTCCGAACAATGTGCAGTGTTGGTGAACGCCGCGAAACAGGAGGGTCGTGTCCTGCGCCGTCATCAGTGAGCCCGCATCCGTCAGTGGGCGCACCACGTAGTGCTGGTCGGCGCCGACCGTCGTGTCGAACGAAACGCCGATCAGCCCCTCCGCGCTGTTGAACGCGAGTCCAGGCACCCGCCCACAATCGATGTCATAGTTGGGGCGCCATCCTGCTACTGCGCTCATCTCCGCGATACCACCCTGCCACACCCGCGTCACCTTGCGGTTGAATCCCCAACGAAGAGCTTCACGCCGGGGCCGACGGCTCGCACGCCGGGCACCACCGTGCGCTCGCCGCCTTCGCCCACGGCGTAGCCAACCATTGGCAGCCGGTGCACCAGCTCGTCTTCGGAAGCCACTCTATCTTCGGAGTCGCTTGGCGAGATCGTCGGGTACGCACGTGCCGGTGCATCCACGGGAAGGCAGGGTGCCGAAACCAACCTGGCCAAGCGCAAGCCTCGTCAGGAGGCATCGTCCCGCCCGTACCGCGCCACCGGCGCGGCCCGCCTGTCGATGAAGCGTCCCCGCCCCCAAACCTCCCCTCCTCCCGCCCCGCCACTCAGGCCCCAGGCCCCTCCTCCGTTCGTCCGCCGCACCCCGGCACAACCGTGCGGACATCGCCTGCACCCAATGGGATCAATGCCGCTGCGACTACTGACGCGGTGCTTACTGAAGGCCCAGCCAGTGCGCCTATCGGTTTGGCGCCCGGTTGAAAGTCTGCTCGAGGGATGTTCCGGAAGACGATGTCGCCGGTCGGGCTTCGCTTTGCGACCGCAATCGCAGCGCTCTGACGCCCTTCCGCAGGGGAAGAGCAGGCGTCGGATTCGGGGTCAACCGTCCATGCACGACTTGGCCGGCCCCTCCGTTCGCTGTCGAAGGATCGAATAGGACGTAGAGGCAAGGTGAGGCCCGCTGAACGCGAGGAGCAGCAGGCCTTCGGCGGTCACCGACCGAAACCAGGTGGCGCCCGCATCTGCTTTTGGCGGGCCGGGACACTTCCTCGCTGCGCCGGTACGCTTGATCGAACTAGCCTGAACTCGGCCTCCTTCTGCCCCGCTATCACGTCGAGCAGATACGGCGAATCATCAGCCATCCGGTATGCAAGGCTTCTCCTGCCGCTGGCGTCGACTCCAGTAAGCGGGTGTCGAGGACCGCGCTCCGATGGATCGACTGTGGTGAGTCGCTCAATTCCACTCTCTCGGCCGACGACATACAGCTCGTCGCCGTCCGCTCATGGCGCGAACGCTACGACTCCGCACAGTACACTCGGGCCGGGTCGGAGGACACACGTCGCGAGTCGTGAAGCCAGCCCGTGGGTCTCGAGCACATCTCCGACGGGCAGCGGGTCTCGCTGTCAGCAGCACGCCCCGAGTCCGATACCTTGCGCACGAAGCGCGTCAGACGGTTCCACGCGACCGATCGACCGGGTGACGCCGAGACTCGCAGCGTCGCCTCGTCGCTGCGCTCAGCTCGTTTCAACCTCAACGGCGACGTTTTCGCCGGGCCCGGCCAGAGCGCCGAGGACGAGCAACACTTCGGTCGGACTCGCGCAATCCAGCCCGCGGGTTCGGGGAAGGGGCACTTGGGGCAGAGAGGGAAGTCAGGTGCGCCAGGCTTGGCATTTGCACAAGCCGAGCGAAAACGACATCCCGAATCGCGGGTTCAGGTCTTGCGTGTAGTACCGCGCTGCGAAGTCTGCCTTCCGCGCGGCCAATGCGACGCCACCATGGCCCGCGTGACGCCCATCCAACGCCATCCAGCGCGTCAGCAGGCTGGAGCGTCGTGTGACTCCGTCGGTGCTGGGGTGATGCCGACCGGTCCTGCTCCAGACCACCATCGGTGGTGCCAAAAGGGGGGTGACCGAGGGCGCGTAGGTCGACTTGTCGTTTCTGGCGGTCTTGGCGGGTAGACCTGGCCGGGCGCGCCCCAGGGACGGTGGTGTGATGCGTGGGTGGTCGTGGCTCGGTCTTGCTCGGGAACGTCTTCGCTGCCGATGGCATGAGTCCAATGGGAGCTCACACAGTTGAGGGTGGGGTGGCTGGGAAATCGCTGGGGTCCCAGTTCGTGGCGGCGGGGGGTCCGCTATCCTCTCCACTTCCTGTGGCCAGAATCGGGCGCTCTTCGTACAAGCGGCTGTGGGCTCGTCTGCGGGGAAACCTGGGCCCTCCGGCTCGCGGGTCGCAGGCTCGTCGCGTCGGGACAGGGGGAGTCGCGGGGTGTGTCGCGTGTTGCAGTTGGTCTGCGTCCGTTCGCAGTCGCGGGTCTTGCGAGGTCCCACACCGAGGACGTCGAGTCCAAGACAAACCCGTCCTTGTCTCCGTCCGCAAAAGGATCTTCTCCGCCGGCGAGGGACTCGTCGCAGACGTCGGAAGACCTCCAGTCCGCGTCAGGTTGCCGCACGGGGGTCGCCTGGTCCCCGATCCCATCGCGTCTTGGTGTTGATCGGGTTGAGGCTAAACCTGTCGCGGCCAGCGCCGGCGCCATCATGGGGCTGGGACGAAAACAGCGACGCACGGATCGCTGGTCAGGACACCGTCAGAATCGTGAATCGGAACTGGGCAGAGTAAGCCTTTGTCGGCGTCAGAGAAGATCCCGGTGGGCGGCCTCCGCCCCTCGCTGATGCACGCCGACGGCGGTTGCACAGGGTCATCCGCAAGGGTGTCCGTTGAGACGGCGTGAAACGGCCGGCGAAATCCGGCCCCCAGGTCTCGGCGAGTTTACGAACCGGTGGCTGGATTCACGATGTGGACCAGATCACCTTCCGCCAGGCTGCCTGGTACTGAGCCTGGGTAGTTGGGTCTGCCGATGTAGTTGGACCGCCGATTAGACCGAGCCTCCTGTCCAACGCGGAAGCGCTGAGCCCGTTGGTTTTCGCCGTAACCTCCAGCGAAAGCCGCGGAGGCCATCGAGGGCTCGGGGCCGCGCGTACATGCCGAGGAGCAGCTTCGGCGGGTGACTTAACCGGGTGCGTGGTCGCGAATCGGTCCTGCCGGGCACCGGATGGCCACCACGTCCCAGTACGACGTAGTTCAGCCCGGCGACCCAGTTTGGGTGCTGAACACGTTGCTTGCGTCGATCGAACTTGACGAAGGCGAGGTGCCCCGGCGGCAGTCGCCGCATTATCGAACCGAACCTTGCCCCAGGACGAACTGGTTCGCGGGCGCGTGGCCACATTCAGGTCTCGCAGTGCTACAGAACCACGTCGGGAGAGAATACCATCCGCCGCAGCCGACCGCTCCGGTGATGCGGACGACACCCGAGAAGATTCGCGAACGTCGAAGCCACCGTTCTGGACCGACTGCGAGAGACGGAACCGCGTGCTCAGGGGACCGGAGCGCCGCGACGTGGCGTTCTGTATGCAGGAGGCGGCGACGGTGCGAGCGCAGCGGGAGGGCGATGCTCAGCGCTCGCCGAAGCCTATGTTCCAAGACGCCCCGCATCATGGCAACCTCCTCGCAGCGAAACCGCCGAAGTTCGGGTCTCGCGCCGTGCGAAGACTATGTCAACGTGCAGCCACGAGCTTGACAGCAGCGTGCTGCGTGATTCGGTCTACGGCGTGCTCACCTCCAACCTGTACGAACGTCACCTCAAGCCCGCTTTGGACGAAGCGGACACATTCTGAGGTACCGGCTCGCGGCACCCCCCGCCCCCCACAACTTCGAGCCGAGCACAGAGGCCCTCACCGCCGTCGTCGTCACTCGCGAGCAGAGCCGTCCCCGTGGCGTCGAGCATTCCGATCTGGATGTCGAGCGCCTCGCTCGCGCATGCCGACGAATCGAGCCAGTGCTTCGACCACCGTTGGCTGCGTGCCGACCGCTAGCTCGACGATGTCACTAAGTCCCCAGATCCGGTGATATCTCCGCGTAGAACGGTTGCACCAGCTCGTTGGCCTGCGCGATCACGTCGTTCGGCTCAGTCTCGGTTGCTTCCACACGGCAATCGGCCGTGCACCCATCGTTGGGGTTCACGTTCCCGTCGTCGCATCCCTCATTGCTCGACCGGTAGCCGTCGCCGCAGTGTGGACATCCGTTCGAGTCGGGGCACTCCATTTGCGACAGCTCCGACGAGCAACCGGACATGAGAAGAGCCATGGCGGTGATGCCAGCGAAAGGGAAACGTATGCAACGGACCAACGGATCACGGAGAAGTTGTCCCAGCGATTGTCCCAGCTGTCCCAGCTGCGCGACGACTTCTTCTGCAGTGATGTTCGTGGGACATGAAGGACTTGAACTTTCAGCCAACGGATTAAGAGTCCGCTGCTCTCAATTGAGCTAATGTCCCAGCCTGATTCGCGTTTCCGCTGTCAGGAGGGCCCGCTATTACCATGGTGGTCTGGCACGTCAAGCGTCGCTTCACACCCCCGGTGAACGCTGCGGTACCCTCGGCGGGTGAGCGTGTTTCGTTGCGAGCGCGCGTGCTACCTGGAACCCTCGGGCTACCGGGGTTTGCCGGTAGCGCCGCGGCGGGGGCCTGCGCGCCGAGCGCGCCTCCGGGGACGCCCGAGACACCCCATCACGAGTGCCGAGCCCTCGCGGTCACGGCCCCACTTCCACGCGTTTGCAGAGCCGCCGCCGACATCACAACGAGCGACGCCGAGCGCCACTCGCAGTCACCGATGCCGGTCCCCGAGACCAGACGCCTCCCGCTCTGCCACCCAAACCCGAACCCCGAAACAGCTGGGTGCGTGGTTCGCGAGCCTGAAAGCTGCCGCCGGGCGCCGAGAAGTGGTGCACCCATGGCGGCGCAGTGTCACCCGGCAAGCTCGACCATTGGAGCACAGGGCGCAGGCAGGACCGCCCTCGGCACCCCCGCCGTGATCGACGTCGCGTCCGTGCACCCCGCGGGCTGCAACGACTTCGGCGGCTGTGCCAGGCCAAGTTGCAAACGCCGGTGTCCCTGCGCGAGCGCGCTTCGCACAAGGACGCTTGCTGTTACGATCTGCCACGACAATGCGTGCCGCCGACCGGGGCCGGCCGTTCCGTTTGGTGAGCTCCTGGTGCACGCACACGGGTGTGAACGGTCCGATTGGCTGGCGGACGTCGATCTCGAGCTTGCGCAGCGCTCCGGCTGCGGAGCGCCAGGCTCGCGCAGAGCTCTGACCGAGATCGCCGGGCTCGAACACTCTTCCATCGCGTCGTTCGCGAAGGTTGCGCTCGATCTGCCGGCGCTCGGCGCGCCGCCTGAGCTCGTGGCGGCCACACACCACGCGGCCCTCGATGAAATCGAGCACGCGACGCTCGCTTACGCGGTGGCTTCCGGCATCGAGCGGCGTCGAGCTGGGCCCCGGCCGATGCCGATCCTGGCCTCGCCGAGCACGATCTCGTGAGCTTCGCAGTGGCGACGTTCCGCGACGGCTGCGTCGAAGAGACCACCGGCCCATCGTCGCGCGGACCTCGGCGCACGCGGAGCCGAGTCGTTACCCGCCGTGTGCTCGCCCGCATCGCCGACGACGAGGATCGCCACGCCGAGCTTGCGAGGGTATGCTCGGGTGGGCCATCGATGTCGGAGGTGTGACAGGCGCAGGGCGGTCGCAAGTGGAGCTCAGCGGTCGAGGCCGCGGAGACGAGCGACGACACACCTTGCCGTGCTGCGGTTGTTGGTGCGCCCGTGGAGGCGTTGGTGGTAGGAGCGCGCCCGATTGCGGCGCTCCCACGCACGCGCCTGACCCCGCAAAGGTGAAACTACGGTACCCAGCGCGCCCTGTCGATTCGAACCCCTGACCCCGGTTCCTGAAGACCGATGTCTATCCAGCTGAGCTAGGGGCGCTTGCCCCCTTCCCGGCGCCCGGCGGTTTCGCGTGCCGAGCGCGTTGTTCCAGCGTCCCACGCGATGCCCAGCGCTTCGGTGCCGCCGCCGGCTGAGGCGATCCAGCCCGACCGCGTGGTGGACCCCGATGGTTGGCTGGTCATCACGTCGTGGGTCGTGATCGCGCTGTCGGCCGCGCAGATCCTGCTGCTGTCGTTCGGGCGCGACCAGGGCATCTACGCCACCGTCGCCGACGGCATCCTGCGCGACAGATGCCATATCGGATGTCTGGGACTCAAACCCCTGGCATCTAGCTGTCGCTCTACGCCCTGGCCCAGGCGCTGTTCCGGCGAAGACTACGTTCGCGCCCCGCCTGCTCGAGGTCGCCGGTCTGATCGGCAGCGATCTTTCGGTTTCATGCGCCCGTCGGAGGTCTTCTTCGGAGTCAAACGCGCCGGGGTCGTGGGGCGCGGTCGCGGCGCGATTCGCGCGTAGCCTGTTTCCGGGCGCCACGGGGCAACCCGAAACGTTCGGCGGCTTTGACCGTGTGGGCGCTGGTGTCACGGCCGCCGAAGGCAAACGTAGTCGTCGTTTCTGGCGCTGGCTCGCCATCGGTGCGCTTTTCGGTTGTGCGTTCTGCTCAAACCACGCCTGGCGGCGGCGCCATCGTGTGTGCGCTCTTCCTTCCCGAGACGAGTGGGCGCGCGAAGGCAAATGGCAGGCAGCGGTCTTGCCTTCGTCGTCCATCGCCGTCGGCAGCCTCTTCCCATCGCTGCCTGCGGGCTCTGGTTCAAAATGCGCGGCGCCTGGGACGCCCTCTCGTGGGACCCCGTTCGAGTCTCACGCCGATACACCAAACTCGGCTGGACCAACCGCAGCGCCGGAGATGTTCTACTGGGGAACGGAGGAGCTCTTCTTCCGCTTCTCGGCCCTTGCCGCCGCCGGCTTCATCGTTGCCATCGTGATCCGGCTGATGCACGAGAGCGAACGGCGGGCCTGTTCCTCTTGCTCGGTGATCGCCATCCATCTGGCGGGCATCGCCCTGCAAGGCAAAATTTTCCAGTATCACTACGCCGCGACGTTGCCGTTGCTCGCGCTGCTCGGGGCTTGGGCCTGTACAAACTCTGGCGTCGCACGCTGGCACCGGGCAGCGACCGGCGTCGTGGCCTTTCATGGCGTTCGTGATGGTCGCCACCAGCATGCGGATCGCGGTGCGGATCCGGCAGCTTCTGGGATCGCAGTCCTGGCGCACGGGCTATCTGGTGCGCATGGGACCGATCAACTCCCGCGAGCTGCTCGACAAGGAGCTCTACCGCGTCGCCGACTACAACCCTGACGCGGACCGGCAGGTGGCGCTCGAGGTGGAGTGGCGCACCGCGCCCGGCACCAAGATCTCGTCTGGGGTTTCGAGCCGGGCATCTATTGATGTCGGACCGGCAGGCCTCGACCCGCTACATCTACGACGTGCCACAGCGAGTGTCGTGGGGCGTGAACGAGCCTGCGCGAGTTGATTGCGGAGCTGAAGCAGAACCCCCGCGCTCTTCATCACCCAGCGGGGTGACCGCTTCACCTGGGTCACCGGGGACGACTACGACTCGGCCGAGGCGCTTCGTCCATTTTCCGGAGCTGCCCGGATCGTGAGCGACGATTTCGAGGCTGGCGGTGACGATCGAGGACTCGACGTCTGCACACGCAAGGGCGAAAAGCCCCAGAGAGCCTGCACTACCGGGCCGCGAACCCGCGCTTCATTGATCGGGCAGCGCGGGCAGCGCGGTTTGCCGCGCGACCGAGCAACCAGCCGTCGACACACAGCGCGCGCCCGCGACGTCCCGCGTGGAGAGCCTCAACTCCACGTCGTGTCCGGCGCCTGCGAGACGCGCCGTGTCGACGATCACCAAGCGGGTCCCCGGCAGGTTCGGCAACCAGAAGGAGCCAACCGGGCCGCCATCGACGAAGAGCTCGACCCGGGCGCGCTTTCTGCCCCAGACCATGCCCGAATCGTCGAAGCCGGCAACCAGCGCCAGCTTGTCGGTGAAGGTCGCGCGGACGCTCGCCGTCGCCGGGTGCTCGCGGGACGGTGCGGTCCAGATCATCGAACGCATCACCCCACCCAGACGACAGGGTCGGGCAGGAGCGCTGCCGGGGAGCCCACTCAGCGCCTGAAGCACACTCGGCGTCGAGACACCGAGCAGACGATAGTGCCCGAGTCGGCGATCTTCGAGCGGCCTTCCCAGCTTGCGAAACTCACGCAAGATCTCGTTCTCGCGCCCCGTGCGCAGCGGTGAACCAGGCCGTCTCGTGTCCGAAAACCCCGTAGGGACCGAAGGCGGGATCGAGCGGCTCGCGAGCGGTGGGCCCGGGCGGCGCCGAGGTGGCGAAGAGGGGTTTGGCGTGAATGAACGCCACGTTCCAGTCCGCGCGATCGACCAGCACATCACCCGGTTTCATGCGGTTCGCGAGCAGCTCGCGCGCGAGCGATGCGCCGGCAACGCTGTGAGACACCGCGAGGGTTCTGACCAGGTAGAGCGCGGCGAGCCCCGAGAGCAAGAGGCCCGCGAGCGCGAGGCGGAGCCTCCACTTCGCTGGCGCGCGCTGCGCCGGCGCCTTCGCAGCCAACGCGCGCGTCGCGCTCGGATTGCCGGTCAGCGTGTCGTCGCTTGCCACAGCGAACGCCGCGAACAGCGCACAGCCCAGATAGAAGCTGTCCCAGATGATGCCGTTGAACATCACGAAGAGCACGTAGGCCGTACCAAGCGGGGCGATGACCCGGCGACGTCCGCGCACGAACACGGCGATCAGCAAGAAGAGTGCGGGCAGCGCGACCTGCGCTCGCGGCATCCACTCGGTCTTGTGTGCGCGGTAGAGCGGACCTGAAAATCCGAACTTCTCCCAGAACCAACCCTCGTGCACCGGGCCGTACTCGACCAGCCAGCGGAAGGTGCCGAACCAGAAGGCGTCCGGGTTGCGCCACACGAAAGGCACGAGCAGCGCGGCGGTCACGACTCCCGTCAGCGCAACGCGCGAGAGCGCCGCGCGCCACCCGAGATCGCGCAGCATTGCCACGATCACGAACGGAGCGACCACCGCTGCGAAGTGTCGCGTCGCGAGGGCGATACCGAGAGCAAACGCCGCCAACCACCAGTTCTTCTTCAGGGTCGCCGCGAGCACGATGGCGAGCACGAACCACCAGGCGTGGGGCTCGGCGTAGATGCCGTTCCACGCCATGCTCGGGCTGAACAGCCAGGCTGCGCCAAAGCCGATGGCGGCGCCTTGCGCGTGCTCACGCCGCGCGGGCCGCAAGCCCGAGGCAGCCCAGAACAATCCGCCCACGACCGCGGCGTCGGCGACGAGCCCCATCAAGCGAAAGTCGAGCGCGCCGAACCAGCGCGGCAGACTCCAGAGCAGCCACATGCCCGGCAGGTACGTGAGCGGCACCACACTGCCCGGTTGCATCTGGTGCAGCCCGTAGGGATTGCGGCCCGAGAAGAAGGCGTCCTGCGCGCTCTTCACCAGCGGCAGCATGTCGCGGGTGCTGGGATCGATCTTCCAGGTCTCGAGGCCCACGTAGCGCAGGCCGAGACCGGCGCCGAGCAGCGCGAGCATGCGCACGAGCGGCGGCACGCGGGGCAGGAACAACAGCGCGCAGAGCACGACCGCCGCCGAGAGCGTCACGGAGTCGAGGCCGGGGCGCCCGTAGGGCAAGACGGGCAGCCCTTGCACACGCAGCTGGCCGACCTGGTGTGCGAGCAGGCCGAGGGCCATCAGGATGCCGAGGCGTTCCACATCGCGGCCAGTCGAACGCCCGTGGAGCAAGCGCAGGCCGAACGCCACGGGATAGGCGGCCAGCATCGGCGTGTACAAGAAGAGCTCGCGCTGACGCTGATTGGCGAGCGTTGGCATCGGGTGGGTCTTGGGCGCGAGCAGCGGCAGGAGCGCCTGCGCCATCAGCCACAGGCCAGCGGCGACCGCGAACAGACCAAGCGCACGGCCAATCCACACCAGCCAGCGCGGCGGCTCTGGTGGCGTGTGCTCGGGCGGGGAGATCCAGAGTGCGCCAACGAAGACGGCGAGCAGCGCGAAGGTCGCGCCCACGGTGTCGCCGAAGGTGGTGCCAACGTACTCCGCAACGACGATCAGCGGCAGAAGCCACACGAACAGCCCCGCCAAAAATCGCCTCATTGACCCGAACGCCTTCATGCTGGCGGGGGGAAACTAGCATGGCGTTTCTGCCGGGACCCAGGGGTGGTTCCGGGACGGCCTGCGGCCGTGTGCAATCACCAGCCGGTGACCTGCGAGCACGAGCCGGTGACCTATGAGACTTCGTACAGGCCCCGCGCGCGTCAGGCCGCGGCCAGCTCGCGCAGCGCCGCGCGGAGCAGTGGTTCGATGGCCGGTTCGTCCGTTTGCGGAGCCACGCGCGTCAGCGCGAGCGCGGCTTTCTCCCGTCGAAACCCCAAGCGCACCAGCGCCGACAGCACCTGCTCTCGAACGCGAGCGGGCTCGGGCTCCTGGGCTTTCCTGGCGTCGGCGCGTTTTCGTTCGATGTGCTCTTCGCCAAAGACCTGCCGCGCAGTGTGGGCGTTGTGCGCGCTGCAAAGCAGCCGGAGATTCTTTGGCGTGGCCGCGCCCCCGAGCGCAAATGGCGTGTCGTGCTCGAGCGTGAGGAAACGCTTCTCGCTGCAGCGTCGTCCCTGCGCGTCGGTGAACGTGCATTGATTCGCGTCTCGATCCAGGACGGCGCGCTTCACGTCGACCGGCACGTGTCGCGAGCCGGGTTTCTGGGCTCGACGCTGGCGGGGTTGGTTCGCTCCGGTGCGCCGGCGGGTCTCCACCTCGAGTAGCTGGTCGATGGCGCGCTCGAACAGCGCGGCGAGATCGCCGCTCGGCAGGGCGTGACTGAGCAGGTTCCTTGCTTTGTGGAGCTTCTCGTATAGCTCGGCGCTGACGGTGAGCTCGACGCGGTAGCTGGTGGGGGAGAGCGGCTCGATCCGCGCGCGAGGCGGTGTCGGCGCGGAGTTACCTGGCCCGGGCCAGGTGATCGGCGGGGGCCCGGCGAACCGGGGCGTCGCGGACCCGGCGAACAGTGGCGTCGCGGGCGCGGGCTCGATGCGCTCGGGCACGTCCGGCCGCGGAAACCAGCGCGCGAGGAGCTGTTCGAGCTCCCGCCGGGATTTCCCGCGAGCCTGCGAAAGCAAGGCCTCGGCGTTGTCGTCCGTCAGATGCCGCGAGAGCAAGAACAGCCCGGTCAGATGCAGGGCGCCGCTTGCCAGCTCGTCGAGCAGGCGGGGAAAGCGCTGGGCGAGACGGGCCACCCGCACGCGTTTCGTGGCGCCGTCTTCGGAGTAACCGAGGCGCTCGATGCAGTACGCGAAGAGCGACGAGCAAGCTTCATCCAGGTAGAGCTGGCGCCGATCGACCTCGGCCAGGTGGGCGATCACGTCGGCCGACGCGGCGCGTTCGGAGCGAACTGCGCAAGCGAGAAGCGCGAGCAGCTCGGCGTCGGACACGGAATGGAATGCGTTCATGCTTCTCCGCATACCACGCGAATTTTGAGCTCGCAGGCGCCGCGCAGAGCTTCTTTCCGAGAGCAAAATGCGTTTGGTGTGGTCGTGAGCGCAGACGCGCCTCGAACGACTCGTCTCGCGTCGAGAACGCGGCATCGCGCGGCGGGTGCTCGATCGCGAACGCGGCGCTCACAAAAATCAGTCAAGCGGGAAGTTGGTTCTCTTTCGCTCTGCACGGCGAGCGGAGCATCGCGTTGGATGATGCCGGCGCGGGGTTGCCGCGCCCGAGCATCGCGCTCGCGCGTCGGGCTCCGCGAGCAAGCATCGCGCGCGCGTCAGGCTCCGCGAGCGAGCATCGCGTTGGATGGTGCCGGCGCGAGGTTGTCGCGCCGAGCATCGCGCGCCCGCGCGTCGAGCTCCGCGAGCCGAGCATCGCGCCGGCGAAGAACGCCGCGTCCGACCGTTCATCCCGCCGCGCGCACTCCCAGCTCGATCTTCCAGCGCTCGTCGGGCTCGCGCGGCTCGCGTGGGACGGCTTCGAGTAGCAGCGTTCCGACCGGAGTGATCTGCGCGGCCAGGGTCACGGGCACTACATCACCCTCACGCCGGCCCTCTGCGGGTAGCTCGATCTCGATCGGTGATAGCTCCTCCAGCTCTCCCGGCGCCCAGCGCTCGAGCTGTGCGCCGGCGGCGTCGCTCCGGCGAACGCTGGAGCCGAAGAAGCGAAACTGCACCGGCTCGCCCACCACCAATCCCAGCTCGTTCGGTGGCAGCTCGGCGTGAGTTCCCTCCTCCATGCCAAAGGGCGCCACACACAGCGCAACGATCGGCGGTTCCACGCCGGGGACCGCCGGCGCGGGACTCTCGATGCCGACGTAGTACGCACGCGCGGTGCCGCCGCGAATGCGCAGCGCCTTGCCGCGCCGCACCAGACCAAAATACGCAGCACCTCGCGCGACCGCGAGGTCGGGATCCGCCCCGGGCAACACCCGCGGGGCGGGGGCGCCGTCACTCTTCAGCCAGTGTGTGAGCGCTTCGAGCAAGCGCGAACGCAGCGCCTCACCCTTGACCACTCCACCGTTGAACAACACCGCGCTCGGGTGCAGGAGCGCCCCGTGTTTGGCGCCGAACCCCGCGAGTTTCTCCGTAGCCTCGACCTGGCGAGCCAGAAACGCGGCCAGGTGTTTGGTGATGGCGGGATCCGCGGCATACGGCAGACCGAGCTGCGTCAGACCCGAGCGCGCTCGCGCCTGCGGACGTGCGTTCGCCGCCACGACCGGGAAAAAGCCCTCGACCAAAACCCGCGAGACCTCCTCGCGCGTCAGCTCGCTGCGCAGCGCGTTGCCGAGCAAGCTCGAACCCCGGCCCGCAACCGCGATGGGCGCGCTCTCGGCACTCGCATCCGACAGCAGCCGCTCTTTGGCGCCGCGGCAGGTGTGGGTGAGCGCTGCCATCTGCCAGCGGTCGACCTCTTTGCCCTGCTCACGGAGCTTCTGCGCCACCACGTGTGCGAGAGCGAGATCCATGTTGTCGCCGCCCAACAAGATGTGATCACCCACCGCGATGCGGTGAAGCGTGAGTGCACCTTGCTCCTCGACCGCCGCGATCGCGGAAAAATCCGTGGTGCCGCCGCCCACATCCACGACCAACACCACATCGCCCGGTCCGAGGTGTGCACGCCACCCTTCCCCCGCGCTGGTGATCCATGCGTAGAGCGCGGCCTGCGGCTCTTCGAGCAGTGTCACGTTCTCGAGGCCCGCGGCGTACGCGGCTTCGACGGTGAGATCGCGCGCCGCAGCGTCGAACGAAGCGGGCACGGTGAGGATCACCTCTTGCTCGCCGAGTGGCACGCCGTGCTCGGCCAGGAAGGCCTCGCTCAGGTGATCCAGGTAGCGAAACGAGGCTTCTACCGGCGAAATCTGCTCGATGTCGTCGGGCGCGCCGGCGGGCAAGATCGCCCCGCGCCGATCGACCCCGGCGTGACACAGCCAGCTCTTTGCGCTGGAGATCACCCGCGCCGGCGACTCGGCCGCCCGCACCCGGGCGTGTTCCCCCACGGCAAACCGACGCGACGCATCCCAGGGCAAGGCCAGCGGCGCCTCACTCTCGTGAGCGAAGTACAAGAACGACGGCAAGAGCGGGCGCGCTTCGAGCGACCCCGGCGCCGTGAGCTGGGGCAAGGCGAGCACCTCCGGCGCCGGCATCTCGTCCCCGTCCGCCTTCGACAGATCGATGGCGGCGAGCGCCGTGTGTGTGGTGCCCAGATCGATCCCGACCGCGTAGCGCGCGCTCATATCTCCACTTCCGCTGGCATCAACACGTGCGGGTCGTGGCCATCGACCACGCTGGGCAGGGTCAGTCCCTTTGCCATCCAGCCCTTGTGCAGCAGCGTCCCGCGATAGGGCGCCGAACCGGCGACGTTCCCGGTCAGCTTGACGAGCGCCGGGTCGAAGCCCGCCTCGAGCTCGAGCTTCGCGCCTTCGTCCTCGCTCCGCACACTCTCGATCTCGGCGCACTTGAACAGCGCCTTGCGACAGCCCTCATGAACGACCCGTGCCGCTGCACCAATGTCGGCGTCGGGGAAACTCGCGACCTCTTGTTTCAGGAAATCGATCAGGCGCCCCTCGCGCTGCAGCAGCGACAAGAGCTGCAGTGCCGGCACCACGCTCGGCGGTTGGGCCTTTTTCGGCTTTTCGACGGCCTTCGGGGCACCCTCGTCGGTCGGGGCCGGCAGCAGGTTGGCGCCGTCGAGCAGACGGCGGACTTGGTGCGCCAGAGCTCCGTCGAACAGCACACGAAAGAAACAGCTGAAGGCGAGCACGAGGCGCGCGCCGAAGGACAATGTTGCGCTCACGGGCGCGCAGCATAGTCCGGTCCCGGCGCTCTGGCCCACCCCGGATCCCCGCCCGCCACAGGCGCGAAATTCGCCTCGATGACGCCCGTTGCATCGGAGCCTGCGAGCTCTGGGCTGGCCGCCCTCACGCCGGGCCGCGCTCGCGTTTTGCTGGCGCACGGGCATTGGGCGAGTGATGCTCTCTGGGGTCCCGAGCCTCATGCCGACTCCGCTCTCCGAGATCATCGCCGTCCTGGAGGCCATTGCGCCGCTGCGCTACGCTGCCGATTGGGACAACGTCGGGCTGCTGGTCGAACCGACCAGCGGCGAACAGTCCGTGAGCCGGGTGCTCCTGACCATCGATCTCGGTGAAGACGTGCTCGCCGAGGCGGTCGAACGCCGCGCGGAGCTGGTGGTCGCGTATCATCCGCCGATCTTCGGTGGCCTGAAGCGGCTCACTCAGTCGCGGGCCGACGAACGCGTCGTGGTCTCGGCGCTCCGAGCGGGGATCACCATCTATTCACCGCACACTGCCCTCGACGCCGCGCCCGGCGGCGTGAACGACTGGCTCGCGGCGGCGCTCGGCGCTGGAAACACTGCGCCGCTCCAGCCCGCGCCGGATGGCAACCCGGGCTTCGGCATGGGGCGAATGGTGGAGCTCGAGTCTCCCATGACCCTTCACGCGCTCGTCGCACGGGTGAAGGCGCATCTCCGGCTCGATCACGTGCGCGTCGCGGCGGCCGCCCGGCACGACGCGGGCGAGCCGATCCAGCGCGCGGCGGTGTGTGCCGGCGCCGGCGGGTCGTTGTTCGCGGGGCTCGCTGAGCCGGAGCTCTACCTGACCGGTGAGATGCGCCACCACGACGTGCGAGCCAAGCTCGCCGCGGGAGCCAGCGTGATTCTCTGCGACCACACCAACACCGAGCGGGGTTTCCTGCCGGACCTGGCTCGACGCATCTCGGCAGCACTGCCCGACTTCGACCTCGTCGTTTCGACCGAGGACCGCGACCCCCTCCACGTCGTCTGACCGGCGAGTTGATCCCGGTCAGTTCGCCTCCGCGCGTCCGCCCGTAGACTTGACGGATGCAGGTCGAAAAACTTCCGGTCAACGCCCGGGCCGCGCAGCTGAACCTCGAGGTCGAGCGCGTCGCCAACCTCATTGTGCGGAGCTACGACGGCTGGCTGGAGCGCCTGCACCTGGGCGGGCGAGCGGCGAAATACGACGACCTGCAGTACGAGTTCATCGGCGGTGCCGCGGACTCGCTGCGCAAGAAACACTACGACAAGAGCCTGCGACTGCTGTGGAAGGGTGAGGCCGCGCTCCCGTGGTCGAGCTTCCGGGACTGCAACGCCCACGAGCGCGAGCTGGTCGATCTGGCAGAGCTGAACATGAACGCGGAAGAACGTGCGTTGCGCCAGCGCATCACCAGCGCGGAGTTCAAGGCCCTGCTGAATCGCGAGTACACCCTGGAGCAGAAGCGCGCCATCGTCGCGGTGCTGTCGGCGATCGGCCACGGTGAGGCGTATGCCTGGTTGGTGTCGGCGAGCCTCTTGCCCGAGGTGAAGAGCACGGGCGCCAAGGCGGCGTTGACCATGCAGATCCTGGAGGAGGCCAAACACTTCGTCGTGATGCGGGAGCTGATGCAGGCCTTCGAGGTCGAGATCCCACGCCAGAGTGTGTGGGAGTACCTGCTCTTGGAAGGCGCGCTCAAGGCCAAGGGACTCGACAAGTTTTTCGGCATGAACGTGCTCGTCGAGAGCATCGCCCTCAGCATCTTCGGCGTGCTGTCGACGCTGCCCGGGCTCGAGGTGCTGAGACTGTTTCACCTCGACGAGAGCCGGCACACCGCGCTGCCCATGAACTACTTCAAGGAGTTCCCGCTGGCCGAGTGGCAGAAACGGAACCCGCTCGGGCGCATGCGCCGCTTGAAGATGGCGTTGCCGACGCTGCCCTTGATCATGCTGCTCGAGCCGGAGCTGGCGGTGCTCGGCATCGACGCCTTCGACTTTGCCGGCTCCGTGATGCGAAAGGTCTCCCACCTGTCCGAGCGCGCGGGATTTCTCCAAGCCGAAGAGGCCGCCGGGCAGAGCCAGTTCTTCAATCGCGTGTTCAACGCCTACTGCAAGGCCACACGCCCCGGGCATCGCGAGAAGAACTTCATGGAAGCCGAGACGACGGTGGGGGAGGCCGAGCTGGCGGTCGAACGCGAGGCCTTCGGCGACCGCGCGGCGTGAACGCAAGGGTTCGCGCCCGAGAGGTGCGCCGCCTCAGCACGGAGGCGTGAGGCAGGCCCAGGCGCCGCCCTTGCACGTACACGTGTTCTTGCACCAGCCGCCGTAGCTGCAGGACTGCCCCACGTCCGCGCACTTCGAGCCCGAGCTGGGCATCGCGCTGGGGCAGCCATCCGGTTCCTTGCATGCGCTCGGCTCGAGGCAGAAGCCCGTGTACTTGCCGCCCTCGACCTCGTGGGTGCCGTTGTTCGGACACATCGGCATCGGAACGGGCGGCCCGCACGCTGGCCCGCAACTCTCCGACGTCAGCGCGTGGCACTCGGGCGCACACAGTGAGTCGGGAGGGCAGTTCGTCGGCTGAGCCGCGACACAACCGGGCGTCGTGTTGCAGTTGTCCGTGTCACAGGTGGCCGCGCCACCGGTGCACGCCCAGCTCGGAGTCTGGCCGCAGTGCTGCGGCACCGCTCCGGGTACACAGCTCGACTCTTCTCGCGGGGCACAATCGATGAACTCGTAGTTCACACAGTCGGCGCACATGCCGGTGGGTTTGCACATCGGGCAGCATGCGTCGTCGTAGAGGGGTACACAGCGCGAGGACGCTGCGAGGCACTCGGTCTCGCCCAGCGTGCTGCACTCGGCCCCGGAGTCCACGGGCCCACAACCCGCGCCTCCGCCCGCACCGCCGAAGGGCTCACCGCCTCCACCGGAGACTGCGCCGAAGGCGGCCGTGCCCCCGCTCGCCGACGTTCCCCCGTTCGCCGCGGTTCCGCCGTTGCCTCCCGACACGGCGCCGCCGCTGCCTCCGCCCGAGTCGATCTGGGTCTTGCCGCCGCAGCCGAGCGCCAGAGCGCCACCTACGATGAGAACCCTCGACAGACCGCGCTTCATGGCGGGATTGTGCCACGCCAAGCTGCTCGAGTCTTCGCGGCGCGCCGTTCGTGCCGCCGGTCGAGCCGAAAGCCTACTCCTTGGCGCGGCCGAAGATCTTCGACCCCGGCGGGACGCTGGTCGTGATCCAGACGTTGCCGCCGATGACGGCACCCTTCCCGATCACGGTGTCGCCTCCCAGAATGGTGGCGCCGGAATAGATGGTGACGTCGTCCTCGAGCGTGGGGTGGCGTTTGTCGCTGACGCTCACGCCGTCTTTGCGCCGAACGCTGAGCGCTCCCAGGGTGACACCCTGATAGATCTTCACGTTCTTGCCGATGACGCTGGTCTCACCGATCACCACACCGGTGCCGTGATCGATGAAGAAGCGCTCGCCGATCTGTGCGCCGGCGTGAATGTCGATGCCCGTCTCGGCATGGGCCGACTCGCACAAGATGCGCGGAATCATCGGCACCTTGGCCTCGTACAAAACGTGCGCGACACGCTGCGCGGTGATGGCCTGGATGGCCGGATAACTGAAGACCACCTCTTCGATGCTCTTGGCGGCCGGGTCCCCCTCGAAGGCCGCGTTGACGTCGGAGTTCAGCAGCCGCCGCACGTCGGGCAGGCGCTCGAACAGCTTGAGCACGACCTCTTCGTTCCAGCCCTCGGGTCGATGAGCTCGCGGCGCGCCGAAGCGCTCTTCGTAGGTGACCGCGCGCGCGATCTGCTCCACGAGGATCTCGTAGGCGGGGTACAGATGCTCACTCACGCTGTAGCGCAGGTTGTCCCGTGACAGCGGCCGCGTGCTGTAGAAGCCCATGTAGATGGCGGGCAGGATGTGGCGGAAGGCCTCGATGACCGCGCGCTTGTTGGGCAACGCCGCGCTCTCGAGGTTGTTGATCTCCTCGCCGCCGTCGTAGCTCTTCACCACGCCATCGATGGCGGCTTCCAGATCGGGAACTCGGATGAGCGGACGAGCCATGGGATGCCCTGTGGGATCACTTGGCGCGGCGACCCGAGCCGCTGTTCGCGGTCGAGCCTGCGCTGACGAAGCACGTTCTAGCATTGTCGCTCGTGTCCTGTCGGGGAAAGCCCCCTGAGAAGCGTCAACTTGGGGCCTCGACCCGCTGCTGCCAACCCCTTCTGGCAACCGACGTTGCGCGACCGGCCCCACCCGGGCAATAACCCGCCCGTGCTACCGGCGAGCGGCGAGCGTCGGGGGGAGGCCTGGCTCGTCTTGTCTGCGCTCGCGTTCAGCGCCATGAGCGTGCAGGTCAAGCTCGCTGGGCGAGAGCTGCCGGTGGCGATGTTGGTGCTCGCGCGCGGGGTGGTGACCCTCGCCATGAGTGTGGCCTGGCTGTCGGCTCGGCGCATTCGCCCCTGGGGCACCGACAAGCGGGGCTTGGTGCAACGCGCGCTCTTCGGCACCGCCGCGCTCGGCTGTTATTTTTACGCCGTCACCGCCCTGCCGCTCGCCGAGGCAACGGTGCTTCACTACCTGAACCCGATCCTCGTCGCGCTGATCGCGGCGGTGTTCCTGGGCGAGAAGGTCTACGCTCGCCTGGTCGCTGCGATCTCGCTGAGTCTGCTGGGAACAATCCTCGTCGCGCGCCCCGGCTTCCTGTTCGGCGGTGCCACGACGTTGAACCATCTCGGCATCGCCGCCGCCCTCGGTAGCGCGTTCTTCAGCGCGTGTGCGTACGCGACCGTGCGCCGTCTGGCTCGGACCGAACACTCCGACGTGATCGTCTTTTACTTTGCGATGTTCGCGGCGCCCATTGCGCTGCCGTTTGCGATCGCGACCTGGGTCTGGCCGAGCCCGCGCGGTTGGCTCTTGATGCTCGGCCTCGGTGCGGCCACGCAGCTGGGTCAGTCCTTCATGACCCGCGGGCTGGCGCTGGTGCCCGCCGCACGCGGTACCACCATCGGCTACGTGCAGATCGTGTTCGCAGCGACGCTCGGGCTGGTTTTTTTCGGCGAGAAGCTCAGCCCGCTGACGCTGGCCGGCGCCGGTCTGGTGGTGGTCGCGGTGCTGCTCCTGCTCTCGGGGCGGAGTGCGGGGGAACCTCGTTGAGCGGGGGCCGCGGCTGGCCCGCTTGGCAGTCGGGCCGGCTGAGCGCTGTCGGCTCGCTGCGCACTACGCGGACGCGATCGGCGGTGGCGGGGAGAATCTCGAGCTGGGCGACACGTGGACGCTTTGCAACCGTTCGTGCGCTCCTCAGTCCGGTGGAAGCCCTGGTCCGAGGGAGTCCAGGCGGATGCGAACGATGGCGTTGGCTTCGTCGGGGAACTGGACCTTGACGAAGACCTCATCGCAGGTGACCCCGAGGACCGACATGAACTGGACTTCAGTTGCCAGGGGAGGCGCTTGCACCGTCCACGAGGTCCCATCGCTGAGCCTCACGACGAGCAACTGGGTGCTGTCGGTCGTGAACAATTGCCGTGCCGCGTAGCCGCAGCCGATCCCGTACGGGAACACATTGAGCTGCCCGGGGTCCGAGCGCAGTCGCTTTGCGGTCGCCTTCACGACGGCTGGATCGGTGGTGAACGGCGCGGTCATGATCGAGCGCTTCGGGTACTCGGTGTCGTTCGGCGCCTTGCCCTCGCCGTGGGTCCAGACCATGTCGATGCCGTCGGTGTTGAAGTTGCCAGCCCCTTGGGTGTAGTCGCCGAGCCAGCGAATGAGCTCTCGTTGGCCGGTCTTCTCGGTCCACGCGACGACGCCGTGTTTCGTCAGACCCCCCACCTCCCAGAATACGGCGTCACCGCTGCCGCGTACGCTTTGCGGCGGTTCGCCCTCGGGGTCGAGCGCTGCAGACTGAATCGGCACGATCGTGTCCGAGCCCCAGTGCCGCCCGTTGAGTCCCGCTCGCCATCGGATCAGCCAAGTGGAGGAGACGCGCCACGCGGCGAAGCTGTCCCCGACAGGATTCTCGAGCACGGTGTCAGGCGGCTTCCCGAGCTCGCCGGCGATGACCCCTTCGAGCTGAGACGGACTCGGCGGAGCAATCGGACTGACCCGAAAAGCGTACCGACCACCGTTGACTGCTTGGTCCGACATCGTGCAGGTGAACGAGTCCTCGAAGTAAGCATTGAGGATTGGCCCGTCCACATCGGCAACGATTCGATAGCGCCGATTGTTGTCCGTGTTGTCGTCGAGGTAGACCCGGCCGAATTGAAGCACTGCTCGATTCTCCGAAGCGTCAAACCAGAAGCTCGGATAGAACGCCAGCGACAGCGTTGAGGTCTTGGTCCACGGTGTCTTCATTCTCCGGCACGTCGGGTTCATCGGGCCCGGGGATGGGCAGGCCTCCCACTCGACGGGCTCCGGCAGCTTTCCGTTGGCGCCCGGGACGTAGATAGGACAGCCACAGTAGCCAGTGAAACGTTCCCAGTCGGGCGGGGCGTCGACCTGGGGCGCCGGACCTCCGCATCCCGAAGAACCCCCATTGGGATTGCCCCCGCCACCCTTGGCTCCGGCGCCGCTCGACCCATCTCCCCAGAGCCCGCCCGCGGCACCAACGCCTCCGCCGCTCCCCCCCGACCCGGCGCCGCCTCCGGTGCTTGCCGGAGCAGCGTCCGAAGCACAGCCGTGCGACACGGCGACCCCAACCACGAACAACGCCAGCCCCAGTAGCGGCCAGACGGGTCGCCTCACCAGCATTGCCCCACCTGAGACAGCCAACCCACGGGTAGCAAGGGGAGCTCGCTCAGGCGATCGACGTCGAGCTTCCCATTTGCCTTGCTCGAGATGAGCCAGTAGCCCGCCACGTCCACGACCGGCGCCTGCGCGAGCGCGCGCGGCCGGATGCGGAAGCCCTCGAACGCGAGCCTTCCTCCTGGCGCGCGCATTCGCAAGAGCGCGTGGAGTGCGTGCGTGCGTGCGCTCATGGCAATCACCCCTTGCTGTATCGATTCTACAGAAGCCGAGGCTTCGGCGGAACCTGACGGAAAAGAAAAACCGCGCGACGCGCCGAGTCGCAACAGGCGTCGTGTGGGTGCCCTACCCACCTGTTTGGTCCCAATCACCGTTCAAGGATCGGCGACATGCAATGACGGACGCCGCAGTTTTGTAGGGGCGTCCGAGCTCGAAGACCTTCACCGGCAGCGGTCTTCGCCCTCACGTCACCCGACGCTCGTTGCATCGCGCACGATGCGGCCACCCGCGGGGACGCCATCGCGCGGCGGAGGCCGCGCACGGCGCGAGCGCGCGTGGCCGCACGGCCCCGCTTGCGCCTCCCGGGCTGCGTGACCATCCTACGCGCCATGTCGAGCGAGCCGCCCAAGGACGACACTGCCCCCGCCGATGAATCCAGGCCCACGGCCTCCAAAGATCTCACCGACGGCCTTCACTTGATGCTCAGCGCCGCAAAAAAGGCGCTCAAGAACGTCGACCCCAACCGGATCGAAGAGGTCGGACGCCGGGCCATCAAGAACATCGAGAACCTCGACACCAAGAAGGTCGGGGACCTCGGGAAAAAGGCCGCGAAGAACCTCGACCCTCGCAAGATCGAGGAGGTCGCCGAGGACGCGGGGCGTGAGCTTCTGAGTGTCATGGAGCGGGTCGCGGAGCGCATCGAACGCATCGCCACCGGCGCCATCGCCGGCGCCAAGGAAGGCGCGCGCGGCGAATCGAAGAGCAGCCCGCCTCCCGCCGCCGAAACCAAGGCAGACGCTGCGGACACCGAAAAATCCGGCGACGCCGGGGCCACGCCGGACTCGGAAGCAAAAACTCCGGAGTCGGGCGACGACAAACCGCGCGTCCGGGTCGACGGCTGACGGAAACCGGTTTCACACGGGGGCAGAGTTGGCCCCCGCCTCCAGATTGGCTAGCTTCCGGCGCGGTCCGCGTTCGGGCGGACCGCCACATGTTCGGGAGGTCTGCCGTGATTCGATCGCTCTTTGCTCCGGTGTTCGCGCTCACTCTGGTCGGCTGCGTCGTTCACGCTGCCGGCGAAGGACAGATGGAGGCCAAGGGCCAGGGGCAGGCGGCCGCACAGGCGCAGCCCGGCAACCCCGACCCCGCCCAACCGGCCGCCGCGACCCCGGGCGCTGCCCAGCCCGCGGCCGGTGGTGCTGCCGTTGCGGTCACCATCGGTGACGGTTGCCCGGGTGGAAACTGCAAGCTCGCGTGCGCCGCCAACCAGACCTGCAACGCCAGCTGCAGCGGCGGCAACTGTGACCTCGCGTGCGCCGCAGGGTCGACCTGCTCGCTCTCGTGCACCGGTGGCAACTGCAAGGTCAGCTGTGCACCGGGCGCAAACTGCAGCACCGACTGCAGCGGCGGCAACTGCAAGGCCGACTGCGCCGCCGGCGCCAAGTGCGCGGTCGCGTGCACCGGTGGCAACTGCAAGGCCACCTGCGCGAACGTCGCCGACTGCCAGGTTTCCTGCCCCGGCGGTCACTGCAAGGTCAACTGAAAGGTCGGAGTCGGCTCAGTTCGGCGGTGCCGCGACGGCTTGTACGAGCGGCCGACGGGGCGCGAGGTTCTTGGCCAGCCACGCGGCTTCGCCGTTCGACTCCACGTCCGCCTGCTGCTCCGCGAGTTTCTCGTAGCAGTAGGGCAGCATCGACTGAAAGTGCACGTACAGCACGGCCAGCGTGGCCAGGGCCTCGAGCCCTGCGCGGTTCTGCGTCATGACCTTGGTGAACGCCCGCCAGAACGGGCCACGCGTGGCGCGCGACTTCGTCATCACCACGCACAGCCGCGCGAAGGTCCGCACGTTGCGCGCGAAGATGTAGCCGCCCGGCATCAGCGTCGGGATGGTGTTCAAGCGCACCGCGACCTCTGCGCAGCGCTTGAAGTACTGCTCCGGATCGTAGGAGTGGTGCATGACCCGCACGAGATCTTCGAGCACGTCTTTCGCGGGTCGTTCGGGCTTGAACTGGATCCCCGCCGAGATTTGATCCCGCGCGCCCTCCGGCAAGTCGTGGCGCGCCGCTGGGAAGAGACGCCCCTCGCGGTCGAGGCGCTTCGACAGCTGAGTGCCCGGAAGCGGATACACGACTCCGGCCATCACCCAGGGCACACAGGCCTCGTCGATGCAGCGCACGATCTGGTCGGCGATGTCCTTGGCCTCACCGTCCATGCCCAGGAGAAACCCGGAGTGGATGGTGCAGCCCGCGCGGGTGTAGATGGCGTTGGCCGCCTCGGCGATGGAAAACCCGGTGTTCTGCGGCTTCTGAGCGCTCTTCAAGGCCGACTCGTCGGGCGTCTCGATGCCCACGAGCAGGTACTTGAAGCGCGCCTCTCGGAACAGATCGAGCAGCTCTTCGTCCTTGGCGATGTTGAGCGTGACCGAGGTCGAGAGCTGGAACGGGTAGTCGTGCTCCTTCAGCCACGCGATGATGCCGCGCAAGAACGGCTTCACGTCCTTCATGTGCCCGACCAGGTTGTCGTCGAAGAAGTCGAGCTGCCCGCGGTAACCCAGCGAGTAGAGCACGTCGAACTCCTTCAAGATCTGCTCGAGGCTCTTGGTGCGGTACTTGTTCTTGAAGAGATCGATGACGTTGCAGAACTCGCAGTGGTACGGGCAGCCGCGGGAGTACTGCACGCCGACGTACAGATAGTCCTTGTGGTTGATCAGATCGAAGCGCGGGACCGGGCTCTCGGAGAGCTCGGGCAGACGGTCCGAGGTGTATTCGCCATTTTCGGCGCCCTTCTCCAGCTCCGCCAGCCATAGCGGAACGGTCACCTCACCCTCGCCCAGGCAGAGGAAGTTGGCGCCGGCCTCGCGGTAATAGCGCGGGGTCATGGTCGGGTCCGGCCCACCGACCACCACCGGCAGCCCGCGCGAGCGGGCGAGGCGGATCACCTCTAGCGCGCGCTTGCGGTGCACGATCTTGCTGCCGACCAGGACGATGTCGGCCCAGGCGAGGTCGTCGTCTTCGATGGGTCGCACGTTCTCGTCGACCAGGCGGAGCTGCCAGTCTTTCGGAAGCAGTGACGCGACCGTCAAGAGGCCGAGGGGCGGGGTCATGTACTTCACCCCGGCGAGCTCACACACCTTCTCGAAGTTCCAGAACGAGAAGCTGTCGAACTTCGGCCAGACCAAGAGCGCTTTCATGCAGATCTCCTCGATGCCCCCGGCGAGACCGCGAGGGGTGCGCAAGCTATGAGGAAACCCAACCGCCCATCTTGACGGTTGTCATGTCGCGCGCCGGGCAGAAGTGGATCGCCCGGCGCGGATGCGGCGGATCAGCCCTTTTTCTCGGCCTTCGTGGGGGTAGCGCTCTTGTCCGCAGGTGCTGGCGCTTTTTCCGGCGTCACGGGCGTGGGTGAAGCTTTGGCTGGAGTGAGGCTCGCAAGACCCGCCCGCACGTCGGGGTGGGTCAGCGGATCGTTTGCTGCGTCCGCCACCGCGCGTTTGCCGTCCTCACCCCCCACCCGCAAGAGGGCGTTCGCCACCGACAGCACCGCGTTCACGATCGCCTTTTCATCCGCGGTCGCGCGGTAGAGCGCAAAGAAGGTCTTCAGATCACCGAGTTGCTCCGCCGTGGCCAGCTTGCTGAGCGCGCGGGCAGCGCGCTCGATGTCGTTGGGGCTGTTCGCCGCATCGTTCAGGTGACGGGCGAGGGGGCCGGCGGCCTTGCTCTCGTTCATGGCTGCGAGCGCGTCGGCGAGCGGGCCGACCGGGGGCGAACGCAGCACGTCACTCAGGAAGTCGTAGTGCTGCTCGAGTGATGCGAGCATGTACTCCGAGCCGTTGCGGCGTGACGCGAGCAGCAGACGCGCGTCTTCGAGCAACAGCGCGGGTGTGCGGGGGTTGCTCGCGAGGTCGACCAGGACCTTGGTGATCTGCGGCTCTTGCATGGCGCCGAGCTCACGCAGCAGAAAACGCATGGCGGTCGCCATCTCGTTGTCCCGAACCTCGATGGCCTTTGCGAGCTGGTCCGACAAGGGTCCGAGCGGCTTGCCCGCCCGAATGGCGAAGGCGCCAGCCTGAACCACACAACCGCTGACGGGGCCGCCCAGATCTGCCTGCCCTGCGTCACCGCCGTTCGAGTCGACGAGATCGACCTTGCCGCCTGCGTCACAGAACACGAAGCCGCCGGCCGCGGCGTCGCCGCCCAGCACGTCCTGTCCGGTGGTCTTGACCCAGCGCAGGGCGCCGTCGGCCGCGTCGAGGCCCATGACCACGCGGAAGTAGGTGGCGACGTAACGTCCGCCCGCGACCCCGAGCTTGCCATCCACGACGGACGGGTGTGCGAAGAGCCGGATCTTCTCCCGCGCTGCGCCGGTCGCGGGTGTCACCTGCGCGCCGTTGGTGAACCAAACGGGTTTGCCCGGCAGCTCACGCTCCGGCAGCTTGACCGCGTTTGCTGCGTTGGTGCCGGCGGCGCCGATGTTCTCGTCGAAGCGCACGAGGCTGCGCTCGCCGAAGTGCAGCTTGCCGTCGAAGGTCTTGGTCTGGCTGACCTGCTCGCGCAGGAGCAGGCGCCCGATCTCGTCGCCCGAGCTGATGTCGACTGCCGACACGTACTGGCTGGACCACGGCACGAACGCAACGCCGCCTTGAACACCGGGCACACCGATCTCGACGGCCTGTGCCTCGAGCTTGCGTTGCACGTCGCCGTTGCGCCCGACCGCCAGGAGCAGGCTGCCTCCGCCCGAGGGCTGGCCCAGAGAGGCCACCGTGACGGAGCCGTCGTCGCCTGCGCCGCGCAGCACGCGACCCTCTGCCGGGACCGACCAGAGTTGTTTGCCGCTCTTCGCGTCGAGCGCAACCAGCTGCCCGCCGGTGGTGTAGACCACCAGATCACCGGCGATGGCGGGCTGGCTGTCGGGACGCCCGGCCGCCGTCCAGCGGCCGGAGCCGTCCAGGCCCACGCCGACCAGACCACTCTTGGTCACACCGACGGCAACCGCAGCCCCCGCGGGCAGCGCTGCCGACGAGACGCGTGCGTACACCGCTTTGATGGATTTGCCGCCGTCGTTCTGCCAGTTCGGCGAAAACGCCGCCGTGCCGTTGGTGGTTGCCGCGGAGCAACCGAGCGGTGCCAGCAACAAGAACGAGATCCAGGTTCCGGTCTTCATCACTCTTCGCCTCCGCCGCCGCCGGTCGCCTTCACGGCGGCTTCGATGGCCTGCTTCACTCGTTTGCTCCAGCCCTCGGGCCAGCGCCCCTTCACGTCTGCCAGGTACTTGCTCGCCTCTTTGGTGCCGAGCTCGCGCAGCCGCCCGATGACCTTGATCTTCTGGTCCTCGGCGACGTCCTTCTCTGCGCGGAACAAGATCTGATCGAAGCCACTCGACATGATGTCGAACTGATGTTTGCCCGTGAGGTTGGCGAACTTGTCGCAGTCCGACGGCTCACAGAGCTGGCCGATGGCCGCCGCGGCCTCGGGCACACTGTGGGCCAGTGCGCTGAACAGGTCGGTCATGGCGTCCTTTGCGCCGAGCGCGCCGAGCCCGGTCGCGGCGATGCCGCGGACCTGCGCATCGGAGCTGCGGAGCGCCGCCCGAAGCGCCTTGATCGCTTCCGGGCCCTTGCTCTTGATCAGCGCCTTGGCTGCCGCATGTCGGACGCCGGGGACGCGGTGTTTCACGTAGGGCGCAATCGCGCTGCTGGACGAGGTCTGTTTCATCGCCCCTGCCGCATCGAGCGCCTTGAGCATCAGCTCGGAGCTCAGCCCCTTCTTGAGCAGAGCTTCGACGGCCGGTGCGGCCGCCGCCGCGGCCTCGCCGCCCTTGATCAGCTGCTCGAGCGCGGCGGTAATGCGCGCTGCGTCACCGCTCTCGAGCTCGGCTTTGACCTTGTCGGTGTCGACCTTGGTCTTGCCCTTGGCGCCTTTGGTCTCGGTCTTCGTTTTGCCTTTGCCCTGTGCAGCGGCGGGGGCTGCAACGAAGATCAGTGCCATCACCGAAACTACCGCGCCGAACGTTGGTCTATGCGTGCGCATGGGATTCCCTCTCGCCCTTCAGCTCGGCCGATGTAACCTGCTGCGCCAGAGCCTGCAAGAGCCGAAGATGGCCGACATCGACCCGCTACCCGAGATCACGCTCGAGCTTTCGGAGGACCTGTCACCGCCAGATCCTGGGGGATTCCTGCGCCTTGTGCGCCGTCGCTACCGCGCGCGTTACCCGGACGGAACACTCAGTGAACCCTTCGTTTACGACATCGTCGAACGTCGTGCCATCGACGCCGTGGTGATCGTTGCCCACTACGTGGCGCGCGGGGAGCTGTGTGTGTACCTCCGGAGCGCGGTCCGCCCGCCGCTGTTGTCGAGGGATGCGAGTCGCTCGCCGGTGCCGGAGCTCGATCGCGGCCCGGGCTTGTGGGAGCTGCCCGCAGGTCTGGTCGAGGTAGACGAACAGACGCCGGAAGGGGTGCGCCGGTGCGCTTCGCGCGAGCTGGAAGAGGAGCTCGGTTTCGTGCAGCCGCCGGATCTGCTGCGCGAGCTCGGACCCAGCACCTATCCGGCGCCGGGCATCATCGGTGAGCGCCACTTCTATTTCGAGGTCGAGGTCAATCCCAAGATCCGCGCCGCCCCGGCCTGCGACGGCTCGCCGCTGGAGCACGGCGGACTGGTGCGCGGTTTGGGTCTCAGCGATGCGCTCGCGCTGTGTGCCAGTGGGCGCATCGAGGACGCCAAGACCGAGCTCGGCCTGCGGCGTTTGGCGGAGCGCTTTGCATGAACGGAGCGCGGGTCATCGTGGTGGTGAAGCGCTCGAGCTACGCGCGCTTCGTCGAGGACGAGGGTGACCCACGAGCGAAGCTGCTCTTGAAAAAGAAGGACCCGAGCGTCGCGCGCTGGCGAGAGTCCCATCGAGAGCACACGCTCACGGTCGAGGCGGTGCTCGATGCGCTGGCCAAACTCGGCGCGCGTTCCCTGGTCTTGCGCCGGGCACACGCGGCCTTCGACGCCGCCGACGCCGCGCTCGTGGTCGCCATCGGCGGCGACGGCACCCTGCTCGCTGCCTCGCACAATGTAGGCAGCACACCCATCTTGGGCGTGAACAGCGCACCTGGCTTCAGCGTCGGGTTCTTCTGTGGCGCCGAGCGCAAGGATGTTCAGCGGGCGCTCGGCGACGCACTCGACGGACGCATGGAGTCATTGACCCTGACGCGCATGAGCGTGAGCGTGAACGGGCGCGAGCGATCACGTCGTGTGCTGAACGACGCGCTCTATTGCCACACCTCACCCGCCGCGACCTCGCGCTACCTGCTGAGCCACAAAGGGCGGCGCGAAGCCCATAAATCCAGCGGTTTTTGGCTGGGTCCTGCCGCGGGCTCCACCGCCGCGCAGCGCTCCGCCGGCGGCCGTGTGCTCCCCCTCGGGTCGAAGAAACTGCAGGTCGTCGTGCGCGAGCCCTACGCTCCGCCGGGCACGCGTTACCGACTCTTGCGCTTCGAGGTCGGCCCCAACGAGAAGCTCGAGGCGCAGAGCATGATGCAGGAGGCCTGTATGTTTCTAGACGGGCCGTACCGCTGCATCAGTGTGAGCCTGGGTGATGTTGCGACTTTTCGCGTCTCGCCGGAGCCACTCCAGGTGCTCGGCCTCGGACGCCACGTCCACACTCGGCGTCGTCAGCTCGCCCGCTAGTAGTCTCCGACGCCTTCGGGCGGTAGAGTGTCCGCATGCGGCTTGGTCGAACGGCGTTGGTGGTGCTGGTTGCAGGTCTCGTGGGCTGCGCCACCGCCGCGACCGTCGAGGACGATGGGGTCGGCGGCGGGCAGATCGGCGGCGCCACGGGCAGCGGCGGCAAGGCCGACAACCCGAGCGGAGGAGGCACGGGTAACGAGGGCGGCGGCGGCGCCGCGGGTGAGCCGGGCAGTGGCGGCGAAACCGGTGGCGGCGGCGCGGGCGCGGGCGGTGTGGCAAGCGGCGGCGGCTCGGGCGGAACCACGAGCAGCGGTGGTGGCAGCGGCGGCGGCAGCGGAGGGGCTGCGTGTGCGACCGGCAAGAAGCAGTGCGGCGGCGTCTGTGTTGCGCCAAGCCCTGGCATTGGCTGTGTGCTCGCCGACAATCAATGCACGGCGTGTCCGAACCCGCCGGCCAACGGTACGAGCAGCTGCAGCGGCACGCTGTGCGATTTCGTCTGCAATGCAGGCTTCGCGAAACAAGGCAACGCGTGCATCTCCACCGGAGCCGGCGGCGCGCCGAGTGGCGGTGGCGGTGCGCCGAGCGGTGGGGGCGGCAGTGGCGGCGGCACGACCTGCGCAGCTCCTTGCAACCCGTCGGACATCACCAGTCAGTTCTTGTGCACGTTCTTCTGCGCGACGCAGACCGGCAATCCGGGTCTGTGTGCCCCGGTCGTCAACTGCTGCGTGTGTCCTTGATTCGAAGCCAGCGAGAGCGGCTCGTGTCTATTTCGACGCGACGCTGATCAGCCCCGCGTCCACCCAGCCCTGCTTCGCCAGGTTGCCCGTGAGCCAGGCGTCGTACCCCGTGAGACCACGCAGGTGGCGGGCGAAAAAGCTCACCGTGTAAGCGCGCGAGATGCTCAACGCATCCGTCGCTTTCATGGTCGCCGGCTTGCAGAAGTTGCAGGTGATCCCGCAGCTCGCGACGTCGTCGATGAAGCTCATGTGGTTGGCGCCGTTCAGCGTCACCTCGACGCTGGGGGAGCCGGCCTTGGCGTAGAAGGTCTGATAATTGTCGGCGGCCGGCGCGCAGGCCTGGCCACCAACGCCTGCCGTCGAATCCAGCGTCTCACCGAGAAAGATCGTCGGAATGGATAGCGGCAGCAGGTTGGAGGCGTCCGGGCACTTGACCGGATCACAGAGCAGCGCCGAATCCACGGGATCGAGCCCGAGCACGGCCTTGAAGCGCACGTCCTCCTTGGCTGCGATGACACTCACCTTGCCGCCGAGGGAGTGGCCCATGACGCCGATCTGGTTGATGTCGACCTTGCCCTGAAGCGGGCTGCCAGTCGTTGCGGACTGGACGAGCACCCAATCGAGCGCGCCCTGCACGTCCTTGGCGTTCGCGGCGTGGTCGGCCGAAAAGCTGGCCGGGAAATCCACCGTGCAAGCGATGATGCCGTGGGTCGCGAGCCGCTCGGCGTAGCCGTTGTACTGAGCTGCAGGCAGCTGAAAGCCGTGCGCGATCAACACCACCGGCGCGGTCGCCGACGAGGATCCCAGTGGCAGGAAACAGTGCATCGGGACCTTGTGTTGCGTGGCAGCGACGTCGGCGGTGCCGTCGAAGGTCGAGGTGGTGTTCGGACCTGCGGTCGTTGGATCCGCAACGCCGCCGGCGCCACCGGTCGCCGCGCCGGCCGCTCCGCCGCTCGCGGTGCCGGCGCTGCCCCCGCTGCCCGCCGCGCCTCCGAGCGCCGCCCCGGCGGCGCCGCCGGTCGATGCTCCTCCCGCACCGCCGCTGCCGCCCGTCGAGGCCTTCTTGTCGTTGGTCGAGCCCCCGCACGCGAGCGCGACGAAACCAATGACAGCCACCCAGCCGTAGCTCGCGACAGCGCGGCGTTTGGTGCGGTCCACTCCGAGACGAGGTGGCCCCCGTCGTTCGAGAGCCGCGCTCATCAGCCCGCCCGCGTGAACGGCGTGCGTCCCGAGTACACCTGGCCGTCGCCCAGCTCCTCGGAGATGCGCAAGAGCTGGTTGTACTTCGCGATGCGATCGCTGCGGCTGAGGCTGCCGGTCTTGATCTGCCCGGCGTTGGTCGCCACGGCGAGATCGGCGATGAACGCATCCTCCGTCTCACCCGAGCGGTGGGAGATCACCGAGGTGTAACCCGCGGTCGTGGCCAAGCGAATCGTGTCGAGGGTCTCGGTCAGCGAGCCGATCTGGTTCAGCTTGATCAAGATCGAGTTCGCGATCTTCTTCTGGATGCCCTGAGCGAGCCGCACCTTGTTGGTCACGAACAGATCGTCGCCGACGAGCTGCACCTTCTTGCCGAGCTTGTCGCTGAGCAGCTTCCAGCCGTCCCAGTCGTCCTCCGCCAGGCCGTCCTCGATGCTCACGATCGGATATTTCTCGCACAGCTTCTCGTAGACGCCGACGAGCTCGGCGGGCGAGTGGCCCTTCTTGTCCCAGGTGTACTTGCCGTCGGCGAAGAACTCACTGGCGGCCGCGTCGAGGGCGAGGCCGATCTGCTCGCCGGGTTTGTAGCCCGCCGCTTCGATGGCGCTCATGATGCGCTGGAGCGCCGCTTCGTTGCTCTCGAGCCGCGGCGCAAAACCCCCTTCGTCGCCGACCGCAGTCGTCAGCCCGTCCTTCTTCAGGTTGGCCTTGAGGGCGTGGAAGATCTCGGCGCCGGCCCGCAGCGCCTCGGCGAAGCTCGGCAGCCCGAGGGGGACGATCATGAACTCCTGCACCTCGAGGCCGTTGTCGGCGTGGGTGCCGCCGTTCAGGATGTTCATCAGCGGAGTCGGCAACACGCGCGCCTGTACGCCGCCGAGGTAGCGCCAGAGGGGGAGGCCCACGGTGTCGGCGCCGGCGCGCGCCACGGCCATGCTCACGGCGAGGATGGCGTTGGCGCCGAGCTTGCCTTTGTTCGGAGTGCCGTCGAGCTCGAGCATGATCTGATCGATGCCCGGTTGGTCGAAGGCCGACAGGCCCGTCAGCGCCGGACCGAGCACGTCGTTGACATTGTTGACGGCGGTCTGAACGCCCTTGGCGAGATAACGCTTCTTGTCACCGTCGCGCAGCTCGAGGGCCTCGTGCTCACCCGTCGACGCACCGCTCGGGACGGCGCCGCGACCAAAGCCGCTGGAAGTTTCGACCTCGGCTTCGACCGTCGGGTTCCCGCGCGAGTCGAGGATTTCGCGCGCGACGACACTCAGGATTTCCGGCATGGCAAGCGGGATAACATGGACCGCGTGGAGTCGCGAGGGGCCTCGGCGCGCGCCGGGCCAATCCTCAGCTCAACGTGACGTTGAGTTTGTACGAAAAACTTGCAGGTGACGCGCCGGGGGCGGCAGTGACCAGCAGGTAGTACGTACCGACCGCGAGGTTCGTCTTGCTGAGCGCGGAGCACAGGCCTTCGCCGGAGTTGTCGTCATTACCGATCAGCGTGAGGCCGTCGGTATCGAGCAGCTCGAGGTAGCTGTCGATCTTGTCCTGCTCGCAGGCGCTGTCGCCGAAGTCGCCGACCGACGCGCTGAGCGTGCCCCCAGCCTTGGTGACCGTGACCTTGACGACGTCGGTGTCACCCACGGTCCCGATCTTCGCGGCGAACGGGCTCGACCAGGTGTTGGCCTGGGCCGGGGTCTCGTTGGGCTCGGTCTCCTTGTATTCAACGGTGCAGTTGGCGCTGCAGCCGTCACCGCTGGTGGGATTGCCGTCATCGCACTCTTCGGTGCCGTCGGTGTGTTTGTCGCCGCACGCGACGGGGCGACTCTGCACGGTGAGGCCGAAGGGACCGGGGCCGTCGATGATCACCCACAGCTTGGTTCCGGCCGTGACGGGTACCTTCGCCGACTTGCCCTTGGTGCAGGCGAGCTCGCCGCCGTTGCACGACGAGCGAATCGACACGGTGATCGGCGAGAAGCCGCCGGCAATGGCCTCGAAGACACCACTCTTGGTGGCGGTGATCTCGTACGCGAGATCTGGCCCGCTCGGGCTCGGGCTGCACGAGGCGTTGGTGCTGTCCTTGTGGGTCTGGGTGCTGCCCTGAGTGGCGCTCGGGTCAGTGAGCACAATGGGTGCAGCGCACGCGGACGCGCACTCGGAGGCGCACGCCGGGTCGTCGCAGTCGACCTTGCCGTTCAGATCATTGTCGAGGGCGTCGTTGCAGATCTCGGGGCCGGTCGCGCCGCCGCTGCCTCCCGAGCCGCCGCTGCCTCCCGAGCCGCCGCTGCCGCCGCCGCCACCGCTGGTCCCCCCGCCACCGCTGGCTCCGCCACCGCCCGCGACGCCGCCACTGCCCGCGACGCCGCCGCCACCGCTGGCTCCCCCGCCACCGCTGGTTCCGCCGCTACCCCCCTTGCCTCCGCTGCTGGTACCGCCGCTACCACCGGCGCCGCCACTCGCACCCGTTCCGTTGAACGGCTTGCCCTTGCTGTCGCCCCCGCCGCAGGCCGCGAGCGCCAGGCCTGCGGCCACCGTCAACCCGACTCTGATTTGCATTCCGATTACTCCGAGGGCGGGCACGAGTACGTCGCGTTGAAGCTGTTGAGCACCGGCGATCCACCACCGCCCGCCGTGAGGGTGACCTCGAGCTCGAGCCAGGCCCGCTTCTGGTCGGGGTTGCCCAGAGTTGCGAACAGGTCCTTCGGGCAGCTGCCTGCCGGCGGGCTGAGCGCGCAGACCTGGGTGTCGGTCGGCGTCGACTGAGCGGTCGCAATCGGCTTCCACGTTGCCGAAGCCAGACCCGCCTGCGTGTCCGCAGCTCGGACGCGGAAGTCGATCGTAGAGGTGTTCGGCGTGGTGGAGTCGTACGCGAAGAAGTTCCACTGAGGTTTCGTGCCGGCCGGACACTGGGACTGGTAAGGAATGGTCTGGACGGCGCTGCCGGCGCTCTTCGGGCAGCCCAGGATGACGTCGACCTTCGACCCGCTGTCGTTGCCCGCCGTGGTGCAGCTCTTGGCGCAGAGCTTGATCATGGTCGGTGCTGCGTTGTTGTCGAAGTACCAGCCGTCGTTGACGTTGCCGTTGCAGGCCGCGAGGTTGGCGCGCTTGGTCAGCCCAACGGACGCGCCGACACTAGGCGTGTAGGTCATCGTCACGTCGTTCGGGTCGTACAAGTTGATGGCAGGCACCGCGAACTGACAGGACAGCGCGCCCTGTGTGATGGCGTTCAGCGCGGCCTGCATGTCGTTGGACATGTTGCCGGCGGTGGTGTTGATGGCCGAAGTGGTGCCGCCGGCAGCGGCGATGGCGTTCAGGAACCCGAGGCTCGAGCCGGGCAGCGCGATCACGTAGGTCTTGATGCCCTTGGCGCTGTACGCGGCTGCGGCCAGCGCAGCGTTGTTCGCCTGGCTCGTATTGCAGTCGGTGGGATCACCGTCCGTCATCAGGATGACGTCGAAGCGCTCGGTGGGCGTCGTGTTGAGCTTGGCCGTCGCCCACTGCAAGGCGCCGTCGAGCGCGGGATAGATCCGGGTTCCGTAGCCCGAGCCGCCGGCCCCGGCGGGATTGCCGTTGGCCAGGGCGGTGATGAGGGTGGCGGCGAAACCGCCCGCGTTCCCTGGTAGGAGTCCGAGCGGGACCATGGGGTTCGAGCACGGCACTGCGTTGCAGTTGCCGGGGGCACAACCGTCGCCGAACACGCCGCCGTTCGTCACCGCAAAGAACTCGAGCGCGATGCCGACACCCGCGCTGCCCGCCGCGCTGAAGTAGCCAGTCAAACCGGCGACCGCGGGGGCCCAGATGCCGGAGTTCAGCATGGACTGCGTGCGGTCCATCATCACGAGGAAGTTGGGCTTCTTGAACTGCGCGGTCTGGGAGTCCGAGCCGCAGGTGGGGAGGCCACAGCTCCCTCCGGAATAGATGCTCCAGTTGTCCTTGCAGCTGCACTCGTTGACGTAGCCGGCGTAGCCGACAGGCGTCGGCTTGCCAGTCTGCACCTGCGGGTTGATCATGATCTCGCGGTTGCCGACCAGCTTGTCACAGCCCGCGACCCACGCCGAGCCGTCCCAGTACTGCAGCGCGGTCGTGCACTGGCCGGGCGGGATCGGTTGCGTCGTGAAGCACTCGTACATCTGGGGGTGCGTTTGGTCCGGGGTGCAGGTCGGAATACCGCCCGAGTTGGCCGGATAGTGGATCAGACGGATCCCGGCGGGAGCGGCGGCCTGACCGTGGTTGCACACCGGGATGTTGCCCGAGCAGGGCACGTCGACCGCGAGGTCGACTCCGGCGCAGTTTGGATCCGTCTCACCCGGGATCCACTCCTTGCACTTGCCCTCTTCAGGGGGCGGTGAGCCGGTGCCGCAGACGGCGTCACACACGCTGTCGACCTTGTTCACGCACGCCGCGGTCCAAGTGCCCGCCGGACTCAGCGGGCAGCTCATGCCGCACACGCTGCTCACCGCAGCGACACAGGCGGCGGTCCACTTGATGCCGTTGCCCTGGCAGCAGCCGGCGAGACCCGCGGAGTTGCAGATTTGCGTGACGCAGTCCTCGCCCGCCAAGTCACAGCCCTTGGCTAGCTTGGTGCCCGTGCTGCACAAGCTGTGTGAACAACTGCCGCCTGTGGCGACCGTTTCGGGATACGTGCAACAGCTGGGGCTGGTCTTGCAGATCTCCTTGACGCAGGGGTCACAGTCCCAGCCCAGCTTGCCGCCGGTTTCACACTTGCTGTGACTGCACGCGGCGGTCGTGCTCGGGTGCCAGCAGTACATGTTGAACTGGCAATCGAGGCCGCCGCTGCACGGTTGCACGATGCCCTTGTTCACGAGGCCAGGCGGGACACTGCCGATATTGCCTCCCTGCCAGGTGTAGATCGGCTGGCCGCCGCCATCGGCGTTGGCGCCCGCGTCGTTGTTCGAGTTCTGGCAGTACGGGTCACACGGGTTATTGGGGCAGCCGCTGAGGGAGTTCATCGGGCTCGAGGCCGGACCGACGCCGGGCGGCGCGGAGATGCTCTTCATCACCTCGCTACCCTCGCCGCACTCACCCCAGGTGCCCGCCGAGCACGTCTGCGTGCCGACGTAGCAGCTGACGATGTCGCCATGTTTGGCCAGCTCGATGCCGCACTTGCGGGAGTCACCCGTGTCGCACGGTCCGGTGGCCACTCCTCCAAAGCCGCCGCCGCCGCCGCTGCCGCCGTCGAAGGTGGCACCGGGCAGCGAGCCGTCGTCGGAACAACCCACCGGCAGGGCCGCGGCCAAGCTCGCAAAGCCAAGTACGAAACCCGCCTTGACGAGAGACATTCGTTCAGGTCTGCTCCGCATCACGCCTCCAAACACCGATTTGATCGGTGGGCTTCACTAGCTCCCGAGCTTCCCGCAGCGTGCCAGGGCGTAGTCATCCGAGAAGGTACTAGCAGGGTTCGTGCCTTGTCGTGCCAGCTGGCCCGATTGCGGAAGCGCCGCGAATCCAGGGGTTTCGTGAGCAATGGCACGCTAAGCCCTTGCCCTCGCTACGCAAACAGTGCGGAGCGGGCAAATGATTTCCAGGGCTGAGCACCGTGTTCTGCGTGGCGCGCGGGGGCACGCGCCGCATGTGGGACAAGCGGTCCTCCTGCCGGCGTGGGAGGGAGGGTGCGCGCTCAACTTTGCGACCGTCCTCGCTCCCGAACGGTGAGCAAGCGCGATGCTAATCTGCCGGAGGTACCCGAGTTGGAAAACGTCCAAGAAGAGCGCGTGCGACCCCTGCGTCGTGCGGAGTACGAGAAGTTGGTGGAGCTCGGCGCCTTCCACGACGAGAAGCTCGAGCTTCTGTACGGGGCCTTGGTCGAAATGAGCGCGATTGGCCCGCCTCACTCGTCGGCCGTCCAGAAGCTCACGGTGCTCCTGGTACGTGCGCTATCCGAGCGGGCGGCGGTTCGGGTTCAGCTGCCGTTCGCCGCGCTCGATCACTCGGAGCCTCAGCCGGACTTCGCCGTGGTCCCGCAGGCGGACTACGACACCGAGCATCCGGCCACGGCGTGGTGGATCATCGAGGTGGCCGATTCGTCTCTGCCGACCGACCGCGGCATGAAACAACGCCTGTACGCCGAGAGCGGCGTGCCCGAGTATTGGGTAGTGAACCTGGTCGACCGGGTCATCGAGGTGTTCACCGAACCCATCGCGGGTGCCTACACGACCGCAACGTCCCACCAAAAAGGCGAGGCGGTCACGCCGCGGCAGTTCCCGGACGTCCAGCTCCGAGTCGACGACGTGATCGCATAACGCGCGCCGCGGACCTCGCAGGTCACGCAAGTCACGTGCTCCCGCTCGCAGGTCACGTGCTCCCGCCCGCAGGCCACGTGCTCCCGCCCGCAGGCCACGTGCTCCCGCCCGCAGGTCACGTGCTCCCGCCCGCAGGCCACGTGCTCCCGCCCGCAGGTCAGGTGCTCCCGCCCGCAGGCCACGTGCTCCCGCCCGCAGGCCACCTGCTCTCGCTCGCAGGTCACCTGCTCCCGCCCGCAGGCCACGTGCTCCCGCCCACAGGCCACGTGCTCCCGCCCGCAGGCCACGTGCCCCCGCTCGCAGGTCACCTGCTCTCGCTCGCAAGTCACCTGCTTCGGCTTGCAGGTCACCTGCTGATGATTGCACACGGCCGCAGGCCGTCCCGGAACCACACTTTGGGTCTTGGCACGATCAGATCACGGGCTGGAACAGAGAGTGGACTGAGAAAACCGGCCGTGCGCAGGACCAAACAGGTCACCCGCTCCCGCTCGCAAGTCACGTGCTCCCGCTCACAGGTCACCTGCTGATGATTGCACACGGCCGCAGGCCGTCCCGGAACAACACCTTGGGTCTTGGCACGATCAGATCACGCGCTGGAATAGAGAGGCGAGTGCAAGAACCGGCCGGGCCCGGCGCCGGCTGTTTTGACTGAATGGAAAAGTCGCAAAGCGGTTCAGTGGTCGGGGACGAGAAACAAAATTCAGATCTCAACCGGCCGGAAGTGAGGCGAGGCGTGTCCGGTCGTCAAGACGCGAACAAATCTTTAGTACAACGCCCCCATGATCTGCTCCCACACCTTCGCGTCCCGGAAGATCCTCACCAGCTCCGTGTCGATGTGCCCGTCCTTCACCTCGAGCTCCAGGATGTGCAGCGCCTTGTCGACCGGCACCGCGCGTTTGTAGGGGCGGTCGCTCGCGGTGAGGGCGTCGAAGATGTCGCTGATCGTCATCATCTTCGACTGCAGCGGGATCTCCTCGGCGCGCCAGCGATTCGGGTAACCCGTGCCGTTCAGCCGCTCGTGGTGCGCACCAGCAATGATGGCAACCCGCGCAAACGTCTTGCCCCAGGGGATCTTCGACAGGAACCGGTACGTGTGCGTCACGTGGCTACGGATCTCGTCGAACTCCTCCGCCGTCAGCGACCCGCGCATCACACTCAGGCTCTTCACTTCCTCCGGTGAGAGCAGCGGCGCCTGCCCGCCGTCCAGCGTCGCGAAGGTTTGTTTCGCCAGATCCTCGATCTTCTTGAAGTCACCGGCCGCGAGCACCGTCGGCTCGTTGGCGTGGTTCACCGTCGCCCACGAGTCGTCCAGCTCGGCCAGCCGCTGGTTCAGCTCCCGGTCCAGGTCCCCCAGCTCCGCCGCGCTCCCGCCCCGCTCGATCAGCGCGAGCTTCTTCGACAACAGATCGACCTCGATGCTGCGGCGCACGAAATCGAAGCGCTGTTTCAGCAGCACCAGCTCGTGCGGGTAGAGCTTCTTGGCCTTGATCAACACGTGCTCGCGCACGCCGATCTTGCCGAAGTCGTGCAGCAGCGAGGCGTACTCGATCTCGTTGATGTCCTCGCGCTTCCAGCTCACGTCCTTGTAGGGTCCGGCGTCCGTGCGCTCGACGGCGTGGGCCAGCCCCACCGTCAGCTCGGCCACGCGGCGCGAGTGACCACTGGTGGTGGGATCGCGCTGCTCGATGGCGTCCACGCTCGCGCGCACGAAGCCCTCGAAGATGGTGCGGATCTCGTCGTAGAGCATCGCGTTCTCGAGGGCGATGCCCGCCTGCGACGCCAGCGTCTGCATCAGCTGCTCGCTGCGATCGTCGAACGGCACGACCAGGCGGTCGGTGTCCTCGGGTGACAGCAGCTTGGCGCTTGGCTCGCGCTTCTTGTTGATCAGCTGCAGCACCCCGATGACCTGCCCCTCTTTCGTGATGAGAGGCGTGCAGAGCATGCTCTTGGTGCGGTAACCGACCTTCTGATCGAACGAACGGTCGAAGCCGAAGGTGGAGTCCTTCGGCATCTCGTACACGTCGTCGATGCGAATGCTCTTCTTTTCGAGCGCGACCCAGCCCGCCATGCTGCGCGGGCTGATGGGCATGGTGAACTCCCGCGAGTCGAACTTCACCGAGTCGTTCTGGCTGGTCTTGAAGCGCAGCAGGTTCTTGGTGATCTCGTGATCGGTGCCGTCGATCACGTACATGCTGCCGGCGTCGGCGCCGGTCACAAAACGGCTCTTTTCCAGGATCAGCGCCAGCAGCTTGCCGATCTCGCGCTCGGTGGTCAGCGCCCGGGCGATCTCGATCAGCTCCCCCAGCTCGTAGCGATACCGGTTCAGCCACTTGCCGCGGCTCTCGCTGCGGGCCTTCACGTCCATCAGCTCGAAGGCCTGGTGGAGCGCGACCGAGATCTCGGCGACGCTGGGCTCGGGCGCGACGATGGCGGCGAGTCCCAGGTTCAACGCCTGGGCGAGATCTGGATCGGTAGGGCGTCCCAGGAGGATCAGCCGCGTCTCGTAGGCGGCGATGCGGTCCGCGTAGGGCGAGAACAGCTCGCGCCCGTTGTCCCAGGTGGCGCCGGATGAAACGAGCACCGTGTTCGCGCCGCGCCGGACCATCAAGAGCATCGGGTGCGGGCGCGACACCAGCGCGCTGGTCATCAGCGGATCACGCCCGAGGGCTTCACCCAGCGCGGTGAGCGCGTCGACCGTCGCCCGAGCACGCGGCGAGAGCGCCCTGAGCTCGCTGCTTTCTCCGACCGGTTGCTCCGTCATCTGACCCTCGGCGGCGGAGGCTTGCCCGGCCCTCGGCTCCCGTCAACGCGGGGCGTCTTCAGAGGACGAAGACGCATTCGGTGACGCAGCTTCGAGCGCCTCCTGGAGCAGCCGTTTCTCCTCCCGCTTGCGCTCGCGCACCGCGTCGTCGGCTTCGTAAGCGATCACGATTTTCTGCACGATCGGGTGGCGGACCACGTCCACGTCGGTGAAGCTGCAGAAGGCAATGCCCTCCACTGGGGTCAAGAGCTCGCGCGCCTCGCGCAGGCCGCTGCGGGCGCCCCGGGGCAGATCGCTCTGGGTCACGTCGCCGGTGACGATGGCCTTCGAACCAAAGCCGAGGCGCGTGAGGAACATGCGCATTTGTTCGCTGGTCGCGTTCTGGGCTTCATCGAGGATCACGAACGCATCGTTCAGCGTGCGACCGCGCATGAACGCCAGCGGCGCGACCTCGATCTGTCCGCGCGCGCGCAGCTGCTCGACCTTCTCGAACTCCAGCATGTCGTGCAGCGCGTCGTACAGCGGCCGGAGATAGGGGTTCACCTTCTCGGCCAGATCACCCGGCAAGAAACCCAGCTTCTCACCGGCCTCGACCGCGGGTCGTGTCAGGACGATGCGCTTCACGCGCTTGGCCATCAAGGCAGCCGCGGCCATTGCCATCGCGAGGTACGTCTTGCCGGTGCCCGCGGGACCAATGCCAAACGTGAGATCGTGTTTGCGTATTGCCTCGATGTACGCCCGCTGAGCCATGCTCTTGGGCATCACCGCGCGTCGGCGCGGCGTGACCAGGATCGCCTCGTCGAGCAGATCGACCAGCGAGGTCTCGGGATCGATGCGCAGCTCGCGGACCGCGCGCGCCACGTCGGGTCCGGAGAGCTCGTGCCCCCGACTGACCAGCTCCGCCGCGTCCGTGAGGAAGCGCTGCGCAACCAGCACATCGCCTGCTTCGCCCGCGAGGTAGATCACGTTGCCGCGCAGGCTGACCTCGGCGCCGCTCTGCCGCGCGATCTCGGTCAGCAGCACGTTTTGCGGGCCGGACAGCGCCAAGAGCACCGAAGTGCTCTCGACCTCGATGCTCGCGGTGCGCCGCGAAGCCGTGTCGTAGGAGCGCGATTGACTCAAGCTCGGATCCGGACCCTCGCGAGAGAGCATAAACCGGAGTCCTCAGCCGTGCACGGCCGCCTTTTGCCGGACCGCCCCGGTGGTATGCTGTGGAGAAGACCGTGCGGCCCCCCGTCGTAGTGCTTTTGCTCGCTGTCCTCGGCCCTCTGTCGTGCGGCGGGTCGAGCGAGGGGGGCAGCGGCGGCAGTGCTTCGGGCGGAGCCGCCGGGTCGGGGGGGGGAGCTGCGGGCCTGGACGCCGGCGGTAGCGGCGGGACCGGAGGCATCGGGGGCGCCGCGGGTGGCGACGCCGCGCTCGGCGGCTCGACGTCCGGCGGCGGAGGCGGCATCGACTTCGACGGTGCCGTGCTCGAAGGCTCCCTCGAGGCCTCCACGTGTCAGCTGCCAACGGCGGACAGCGACTGCGACACCTTCCCACAGTGCGGCTGCGAGCCCGGGCAGAAGTGCGACGTGATCGATCTCGTCACGGGTCGTGTGACCTGCTCGGTCGCGGGCAGCAGCAAGCCGCATCAAGGCTGTAGCGCCCTCGGTGCTCAGTGCGCCGCGGGTAGCTCGTGCCTGGGGGGCGCCTGCAAGGAGCTGTGTGAGACGACGGCGAACTGCGTTGGTGCGAACCGCGAGTGCCGACAGGTGGAGAGTTTCTCCAGCGGCACCGCGGTGAAAGTCCCGGCCCTCTTTGCTTGCACCAGCGGCTGTGATCCGGTGAACCCGGGACTGGTGTGCGGCACCGGCATCAGCTGTCAGTTCGTCGGCAAGAGCACCGACTGTTACGCCTCGGGCGGCGGCACCGGTCCGGGCGCGTGCACCCAGACCACGGGCCTGGCCTGCGCGCCCGGCTACACCTGCATCAACACCACGCAGCAGACCGGCAAGTACTCGTGCTTGAAGTGGTGTCGGCTCACGGCCAGCGATTGCCCGAGCGGTTTCGTTTGCAAGGACCTGTCCAGCAAACCCAGCCTCGGCACGGTCGAATACGGCGCCTGCTTCGCTAACTGAAGTTTGCTCGATAGGCGCCTCGCCGATGCGCTTCTGCAGCATGCCGATGGGCCTCTGCCGGGTGCGTCCCGTTCGAGTCATGATGCGCTCCGCTCTCCTCGCTCGCATTGGTGCCCACGACGCTGCCGCTGCCGAGACCACGAGCACCTGCCGGCACACCCTTTGTGGGGGTGTGCCCGGACCGTCTCAGGGTGTGAGCACGGCGATCGCGGCGCGAAGCAGGGGTTCGACCCGAGGCTCGACCCCGCGCCCTCGAACCTGGTCGACGGCTTGCCGCGCCTGGGCCCGCTTGAACCCCGAGAGCACCAGCGCCGAGCGCACCTTCTCGAACACGTCGGGGTCGGGCGCGGCCGCGACGGCAGGCGTGCGGTTCGCTTCGCGGCGAGCTCGAGCCCCCGCGATCTCGTTCTGGATGTGCTCGTCGCCGAACACCTGTCGCGCTCGGTATGAGTTGTGAGCCGAGCAGAGCAGGCAGCAGTTGTCCATGGTCGTCGGTCCGCCCTTCGCGAAGGGAACGATGTGCTCGATGGTCAGGAAACGGGTCTCTGAGCATCGACGCCCCTCAGCATCGCGGAAGGTGCACTGATCAGCGTCCCGCTCCCGGACGGCGCGCTGGACATCGACGGGCACGTGCCGTGAGCCCGGCTTCGTCTCGCGACGCTTGCGCGGCTTGCCCGCGCCCGAGCGACGTTGGATCGCGGCCGCGATCAGCAGGTCCAGGCCGAGCTCGAGGAGCGTCGCCAGGTCGCCGCTGGGGATCTCGTGGCTGAGCAGGTTGCGGGCTTGCTCGAGCTTGTCGCGAAACGCGGTCCGAGCGGTGAGCTCCAATCGCACGCTCTCCGGCGAGAGGGGCTCGAGACGAGCGCGAGGCATCGAGGGCCGAGGCGGTGGCGCAGAGTTACCTGCCCCGGACACTGTTGATAACTCCGTCTGCGCGGGCTCGGGCGCCATCGTGGTCAAGGTGGTCGGCACGTCCGGCTGCGGAGACCAGCGGGCGATGAGCTCTTCGAGCCGACGCTTCGACTTCCCTCGTGCCTCGGCGAGGAGCTGCTCGACGTTGTCCTCCGTGAGGTGCCTGGAGAGGAGGAACAGCCCGGTCAGGTGCACCTCACCCGACGCGAGCTCGTCGAGGATCTGAGGAAAGCGCTGTGCCAGGCGGGCAACGCGCACGCGCTTGTTGGCTCCGTCCTCGGAGTACCCCAGGCGCTCCACGCAGTACGCGAAGAGTGAGGAACACGCGTCCTCGAGATAGAGCTTACGGCGGTCGAGCTCCGCCAGGTGAAAGACGACGTCCGTCGATGCAGCGCGCTCGCTGCTGACGGCAGCGGAGAGGCGTTCGCGGAGCTCGATGTCGGAGACCGAAGAGAGGAGAGGCATGCGTTCTCGCATACCACGCGATTTTCCGCCCTCACCGCTGCCACCAGGCGCGACGCTCACGACATGGAACGTTTCGAACGTCACCGCGATGCGCGAAGCGCGCACAGCGCTCATCCTCGTGGCAGCGCGCGAGGGTTTTCTCGTGACTCGTCGGAAGCGCGCGCTGCGCGCCCGGTAACCGGTCAAGAAGAATCGTGCTCGCTTCGCGCTCGACATGCTCTTTTCAAGCACGCGCTTCGGCGCAGCGCAGAGCTCGGAACCACGCCTCTCGCACACCTCGAACAAAGAGGGGTGCACGGATTGCCCTCGGTGGTCTCGGCAGCGGCAGCGTCCTGGAGCTCGCGCGGAGCAGCGAACCGCTTCGGTGCCCGAGGGGGAGCGCGCGGTGCGCGCTGGGCGTGAATCGCTGGCGGTTCCACGCATGCGACGGCAGTGCGCGACGCACACGGTAACGACGCGCGGTCGCGCGCATGCGCTGACGGCACGAGGCGCGCTGGTGGCGCAGCGGACGCGCTGGTGCCGCACCGGACGCGCTCACGCCAGCACCCTGCTCTCCTCGCGGCCCGCGCACCCCGTCCGTGGGCCGCGGGCGACTGGCTTCTCTCTCTCTTCCTTGCGCTCCCTCTCCGCCGCTGCCTTCGCCGACCGCTCGGTCCTCGGCGCTGGCCTTCCAGCTCTCGCTGACGCCTTCCCCCCCGCGGCGACCCGCAGGCCGCGACAGCGGCCGAGGACCGACGCGTGGGGGGGAACGACCGCCACGAGGCCGCGACAGCGGCCGAGGGCCGGGCGAGGCGGGGGCACCTCGGTCGTGCCCAACTCTCGAATTTGCGCTCTCCCCGCTCGCCCTCCCCGGCCACGGCTCAACGGATCGAAAAAGCATCGCTTCTTTGCTGCTGGCCGGCCCGACTACCAATCAGGGCCGGCTCGCGACCCGCGCGGATCGCGCTTTTTTTGGCCCTGGGACCGCTCGCCCGCTAACTCCGAACGATGCGAGCCTGGAGGCGATGGGTCGGGATCGGTGCCGCGACGGGCATCGTGCTGGCGCTCGTCCCGGTGGTGCGTGGAAACGTCGGGATCGGGGCCTTGCGCAAGGCCGAGCCTCGCGCCCCCGGCGTGACCGTGCCGACCGAGCACCTGGCTGGGCTCGATCTGCTGCGCATGGACGTGCGTCCTCGCCGGGTCACCACGCCCCTGCGCGACGGCAAGGTGGCGGAGCTCACCGTCGATCCGGTGTTGCAGCGCGCGGCCATGGCCGAGCTCAAGCGCTACAAGGTCCCCGAGGGCGGCATCGTCCTGATGGAGCCGTCGACCGGAAAGATCCTCACCTGGGCCAGCTACGTCAACGAGGGCGCGAAGTTCGACGTGAACCTCCGCGCCGAGGCGCCCGCGGCCAGTGTCTTCAAGGTCGTGACCAGCGCGGCACTGGTCGAGAAGGGCGGTCTCAATGCCAAGACCGAGCAGTGTTATCACGGTGGCAGGAGCCGGATCCTCCCCGACGAGCTACAGGACGATCCGAAGCGCGACAAGTGGTGCGCGACGCTCAGCATCGCCATGGGACGCAGCCTGAACGTCGTCTTCGCGAAGCTCGCCCAGAAGAACCTGACTCCGGATGACGTGACCGCGATGGCAGGTTCGTTTGGCTTCGGTGCACCGGTGCCATTTCCGGTCCAGAACGAGGCCCCGAAGATCGACATGCCGGTCGACCCACTAGAGTTCGCGCGCGCGTCCGCGGGGTTCTGGCACACGACGCTGTCACCGCTCGCGGCGGTGTTGATCGCACAGACGGTCGCAAACAACGGGGTCACGCTCGAGCCGCGCATCGTGCAGGCGGTCTACAAGGAGAACGACAAGCTCTGGGAGGACACCCGGGGGCCGACGGTGCTGCGTCGGGCGGTCAAGCCCGAGACCGCGGCGGAGATGACCACGATGATGCTCGAGACAGTCCCGAACGGGTCTGCCTACAAGAGCTTCCATGACAAGCGGGGCAAGGCTTACCTCCCGGACATCGCCGTGGCGGGCAAGACCGGCACCCTCATTCGCCAGAAGGACGCGCGCTTCTACACTTGGTTCGTGGGTTTTGCCCCGGCGGACAAGCCGGAAGTCGCGATCGCGACGCTTGTGGTGAACACTCCCACCTGGCGGGTCAAGGGACCGGAGGTGGCTCGGAACGTCCTGCGCGCCTACTTTGCGAAGAAGGGTGCGAAGGGCGTGACCGCGCCCTGAGACCTGGACATCCGGGGGGGTTGGACCGAGCCCCGATACGTTGCTAGAGTGACACTCGTGCAGGTCGTGCTCCGGAAGCTTGGTCGCGGCTCCCGAGCCGTCACGGGTCGGCTGGTTCGGGCTCCACGCAAAGGTTCGGTGGTCGTCATCGAATTCTCCGACGGCATGCACGAGTACGTGACGACGCCCGTGAAGCGGGTGCTGAGGCTCGCGGCGAAGGACGTCTTTTACATCGAGACCGTCAACAGCCGATATCGCCTCGAAGTTCGCGATCGCGAGCGCGCGCTCGAAGACGCGTCGAGCGGCTGAAGAAGCCGCAACCACTCACCTCACCTCCCGCGCGCCGGTCGCGCGGACGGTGCAGGTCCATCTTCCCCGGCAATAGCCGGGATCGCCCCCCGCCGAGGCTATCGTCCGTTTGGGCGGCTGACGAAGGCGAGAAGTCGGACTAGGCCCGCACGCAACCCCGGTGTATGCGGGGCGCGGTCCGAGGGAGCACCCGAGACCATTTCGCACCAGAGAGGACGACAACAAGTGGGACGTTTCGACCGCCGGAAATCGACGAAGATGCAACAGCGCAAGTCTCAAGCGGCCTTGAAGGCCCGCGTGAAGCGCAAGGCGGAGGCCAAGAAGGCCACCAAGAAGACCACGACCGGCACCAAGAAGAAGAAGACCAGCGCGTGAGCGGGGCGCCCGTTCGGGCGCCTCAGCGGATCGTCTTCGTCGCGAACTGCACGTCACGTCGCGTTGTGTCTTCGGGCGGCGGCGTCAGCTCTCCAAACAAGCCGAGGTCGCCGGCCATGCGCATTTCGCGCATCAGATGCCAGCCCCCGTCGTCGCGCCAGATCTGGCCGATGCGGGTCGTACGCAGCGTGTCGTCGTTGATGCGAACCCACGACACGTCCACCTGAATCGTGGCGTTCATCTCGTCTTTCATCGCGAGGCCCGCGAGCTCGACGTCGACGATGCGGATGTTCTTGCCCCACTCCGCGCGGCGCTCGAGAAAATTCTGCTGCGCCCCCTTGGCGGCGTGACCGAGCGCCACGTCCATGCGCCCGAAGCGCGTGGCGAGGTTCAGCTCCCGCGCAGAGTCGGTGACGCGTTGGGATTGGGTCGGTGGCGCGAGGTAACCGCCGAGCAGAGCGAGACCGGCGACGAGCAGCAGGGCTTTTCTAGCCATCCGGGCGGTCCTAGCAGGCGGCCAAGTGGAGGGCCAAAATCCGGGCGGTGTTCGTGCGGGGGGTCAGAAGGCCGAGGCCACCACCGCGTAGGTCTGGCCCCCGCTGATGGACTTTTCGCCAAACCCCTTGGCGTACCCCAGGCGAACCGTCCCGCGTGCGTGGTAGCCGAGCACCAGATCGAGCCAGAGCTCCGCGCCCACTCCGAGGTGATACATGCCGAGCGGGTCCTCGAGGTCCATTTCGTCGTAAGCGCCGCCGTAATCGGCGAAGACCGCGCCCGAGATGGTGCGCAGGAAGATCGGCAGGGTGGCGAGCCCTCGGTCGGCGTACACGATCGGGAAGCGGTACTCGGCGTTGGCCAGGTTGTACTGCGACCCGATGAACGCGACGGGTTCGTAGCCGCGCAGCACGAAACCACCCTGGCGCACTCCGTCGGTATAGGAGTCGAGCAGCGGACGATCGGTCACGAATCCGCCGGTGTAGAACAGGCCGCGCCGCGGGTAGGTGCCGACGGCCGCAGCGCCGGAGGCGGCCAGCGCCAGGGTGTGGTGGTTGGCCCAGGGCATCGGCACGTAGCCGGTGATGCGGCCGAACACGCTGGTCACGGTCTCGTCGCTGCCGGTCTCCTTCGACGCGAGATCGAGGTTGGCTCCGATGCTGAAACCCCGCTCCGTGCTCACGGCGTAGAGCGAGGAGTCCACGTTCGAGTAACCCCAGCCCAGGCTCAGCATGCCGAGGAATCCGCGGTGCGGATCTCGTGTCACCGTGGCGTACGGATCTGCCGCAGTGCCGACCGGCAGCTTCGAGTCGAACTCGCCGAGGGTGTAGTAGAGCGAGACGTACTGCCCGTCCGCCTCGCCTGGCTCCGAGTACGAGATGCCGGTGCTGACGCCCGTGAACGTCTCGGTGACGATGGGCTGGCGATCTCCGTAGGTGTAACCGCGTCGTGGTGCTGCCGAGCGAAATCCCGACAGCACGAAGTCCATGGGCAGGCGGCGGTAAGCGTAGACGATGGAGCCACTTGGCTCGCCGCTCTCGTAGGGCGTGAGCAGTGTTGCGCTGAAGGCGTGGTGGCCAACGACGTCCGCGCCCGTCGTCGTGAGCCGGAGGGTGTTGCCGAAGGCGCCCGGCCCGTGCTCAATCTCGTAAGCGTGCGGGCGCAGCGTCGGCAGCGGGTTGTAGGCCTCGACCTTCCAGCGCTTGTTCGCTGGATCGGGGTGAGGGCTCGCGCGCGGGCCGGGTGGGTCCACGGGTTCGAGGAACCGGCTCGTGTCGAGGGGCAGGGTGTAGAGATCAAAACCGTCGGCGCTGTACCCGATGTACGCCAGCGTTTTCCCGTCGGGTGAGGCCTCGGGCATGTACGCGCCGCTCACCACGTTGGTCACCTGGCGCAGGGTCGCCGTCGCCATGTCGTAGGCGTAGACGTTGGCGATGCCGGTGCGGTCCGAGGTGAAATAGAGGTAGCGGTCGTCCTCGGACCAGCTGGGTTGTTGATCGAGCGCCACGTCGCGCGTGACCTGCCAGAACTTGCCGGTCTTGACGTCCACGACCCGGATGTCGCGATAACCTCCGCGAGTCCAGACGCTGTAAGCGAGGCGCTTTCCGTCGTGGGAGAAGCGCGGGCCGAAGGCCTGCTCGTAGCGCGCGCTGGGGACCAGGATTCGTTCGTGCTCGAGGTTGCCCTCCGGGGTGAGGTCCGCGATGCGCAGCGTGGTCGTGCCGGCGCGTTGTGTGACGTACACGACACTGCGCCCGTCGGGGCTCACGTCGGGCTCGCGAGCGCGGCGCCCCGTGGTGAGGCGCTCCCGGGAGCCGCGCAGGCCGCGCTCGGAGCGTGTGCCCTTCGGCTGCCGGAACAGGTCGTTGAAATAATATCGGCGGGCGCTCGGGGCCTCGGTGTCGAACACGAAACCACAGCTCGGTTCGTAGCTGAGGTTGTGCCCGCTCGATTTGGCGACCAGCTCCGCGTCGTCTTCGTCGGCCTGATCGCGCGCCGTGAGCGGAACACGCCAGAACCCAACCGGGGTGTGGCCGTCGTCGACGTAGTAGATCAGCTCCTCGCGCTGGCCACTCCGGGCGCAGGCTGGAACCCAGCGTGGCGCGGCGGCGACTCGCCCGCGGTGCGTGATGCGAGTGCCTTCGCGCAGCCCGCGGCGTTTCACCTCGGCGACCTGCGCGGCGTATTTCTTTTCGAGGTGGGTCTGCCAACCGGCGAAGAGCTCGGTGTACGTGCGGCCGGTGGCGCGGCGAATCGAGCGATTGATGCCCCAGGGGATCGGGTTCTTTCCGTAGTCGGTGGCCACCGAGCCGTACGTGTCCGGGCCGTAGACGTCGGCGATCCAGGCGATGAACGCGCCGCCGTACAGGTACCAGAGGTTGCCGGTGGGCCAGCGCCGCGCCGGGTTGCTGATCTGATCGAGGCGCGCGAGGCGCCCTTCGAGCACGTCGGCGCGCAAGATCATGTCGAAGTGTGACGAGCGCAGGCGACCGCCGCCGGTGTGTTCGGTCTCGAGGGCGACGGCGAGTCCCTCGAGCACCCAGCGCGGTTGAACCTGGTTGGGTGCGCTGGTCTTGCCGAGCACCGCATTCATGAGCGCGGGGATGCCGGAGATGTTGTCGACGTGGAGGATGTGGGTGTACTCGTGCGTCGTCAGCTCGGCGATCCAGTCGTCGTACTCACCGAGGGGTGACATGTCGTCGGGGGCCGAGGCGAACAGCCGCACGGCGTTGTACGGCAGAGCGGTCGCCGAGCCGTTGGCGCTGTCCGTCACGTCGGAGATCACCACCTCCGTGATCTCGCTCGGCTGCCAGCCCAGCTGGGGCGTGAGCCGCTTGTGAATTGCCTCGAGCAGCGTGGCGGTGCGCTGCGCGGATTCGTCGAGGCCGCTGTGATACGAGACGCGAAAGTGAGGCGTGGTGATGGTGAACCAGTCCAGGTAGGGATCACCGGCCCGCGCGGCCTGGGTCGCGAGCGTGAGCATCGAAGCCAGCGCGCAGGCGAAGCCTTGGCGAGCCTTCATGGCGCGGACCGCTCGGTGAGAGCGGAGGTCACAGGTCGTCGTGGAACAGCGGCTCGCGATTGCGCACGTAGCGATAAACGAGCTGACGACCCTCGGGCGTGATCTGGGTGAATTTTGCGCCGAAGCCCGGAGGCGCTTCCACGCCGGCCGTTGAATTCGGTGCTTCACGTACCCACTCGACGACGCCCAGCGCCTCGAACTCGTAACCGCCGGGCAACGCGACCTTGATCACGACCTGGGAGCCCATCTTCGGGATCTTGTAGGTGGCGACGAAGATGCCACCGGACTCGATCACGTCGTTGCCGCTCAGGCCCTTGTAGAAATTCGAGGCGCTGTGGGCGCCGAGATCGGCCTCCGCGCGCGGCACGCCGGGGGGCGCTTGTACGCTCGAGACCTGCGCGCCCGCCGCGACCGGCGAGGAACCGAGCGGCTGCGCCGGCGCTGGAGCTTGTGCTGCGGGCTGCTGCCAGCCGGGGTTTTGCTGGGCCTGCGGCTGAGCTTGAGGTTGTTGACCCCAGGGCGCGCCCTGGGCGGCGGGGGGTGGAGCGCCGTAACCGCCGGCCTGCGGGTAGCCCTGCTGCGGGGCGGCCTGCGGATACGCTTGCTGGGGCGCGGCGGGTTGCGGAGCGGGTTGTTGATACGCCTGCTGCGGAGCGGGTTGTTGATACGCCTGCTGCGGAGCGGCCTGCTGCGGAGCGGGTTGTTGATACGCCTGCTGTGGCGCCGGTTGCTGATAAGCCTGCTGCGGAGCGGCCTGCGGATACGCTTGCTGGGGCGCGGCGGGTTGCGGAGCGGGTTGTTGATAGGGCTGCTGCGGCGGAGCGGGCTGCGGATATGCCTGCTGCGGCGCTCCCTGGTTCGGCTGCAGCGCCACGGTTCCGCCGAAGCCTTGAGGTGTCGCGGGCACGGTGGGCTGTGGCACGTAGGCCTGCGGCTGCGGCTGCGGCGCAACCGGTGCCGGTGCGGGCGCGGGTGGCCGCATCTGCGTGAGCGAGTGCACGACACCGAGTGAGCTCGCGACAGCCTCCATCGCCTGGTCGACGGCCGGGTGCTGACCCGACGCAACCTGCAACATGGAAAGTCCACGACGCACGGCGTCGAGAGCGAGCGGGGCTTGCTCTCCGAGTGCGGCGCCCTGGGTCGATTCGATTCGGTGCAGCGCACCCATCGCCTGAGCGATTGGCTCCGCCACATCCATGATGGAGGGCGGGATGCCAGGGCTCTGCAATGCGGACAAGCCTCTTGCCAGGCTCTCCCGTGCTGTTCTCGCTGCACTCGCGGGGTCGGTCATTCAGTTCCTCCGAGCGGCGGCCAGTCTACACCGCACGCGTACGGGAAGCGACGAGTTGCGCCAGGCCAGCCACGGGCAGCGGTGCTCCCTCCGGAAAGCGACCGCTTCGGCCTGCAACCGCGGCAATCATGCGGATTGCGCCGTCCCCGGTGCGGATCACGACGTCGGTCGGGGGCTCACCCAGGGCGGCCGCCTCACCCGGGGCGAGCGCCAGCGGGAACTCCCGCGCCGGCTCGGCGCGAGTGACGAACAGCGCCTGCTCGCACAGCTCGAGGGCCAGCCCCGGCACGGGCGAGAGCGCGCGCACGCGCCGAAGCACGCGGTCCGTGGACCACGCAAAGTCCACGGCCAAGAGCGCGCCGTGCGGCTCCGGTGCCCAGGTCGCCGAGGACTCCGTTTGGGGTTCGGCGTGGGGTGGCTGGCCGCGTGCGAACGCCGCCACCACCTCGCGCAACGCGCGCAGGCTCGGTCGATCGAGGGCGCGAGCGAGCTGCCACGCGTTCCGGTCACCGATCGGGAGCCGGAGCTGCGCGAGCACGTCACCCGTGTCGTACTCCTCACTCAGGGAGTGCACGGTCACCCCGGTCTCGGCATCCCCGGAGTCGATGGCCCAGAAGAAGGGATCCGGTCCGCGGTGACGGGGCAAGAGCGAAGGGTGTGCGCCGATGGCACCGAGTCGCCCGCGCCGGAGCCAGCGCGGCGGCAGCTTGCGCGTCCAGAACCAGCTCACGATCAGGTCGGGTTCGAGTGCCTGGAGGCGGGCATCGACCTCGTCGTCCAGGGTGTCGCCGAGCTCGGCGGCAGAAATGACCGCCTGTTCGCCCAGGCGTCGGGTCAGCCGTCGCCGCCCGGCCGCCTCGATGGGGGAGAGCACCGCGAGCTCGATCGGGTGCCCGTCGCCCTCGAGCAGCAGCGCAGCCAGGGGCAACCCGAAGAAAACCAAGCGCATCGGGTCATCATCTCAGATAACCCGGGCGGAGCGCGGCAAACGCGCCGCTTTGCCGCGTCCGCCTGCGCGGCCCAGACGCGCGAGATTCCGCCGAAAAGTTGTTACTGAAATCGCTGCCCTGGTAACCGGCATGACATGGATAGTGGGGCCAAGACCCGCGCCTTCAAGCCGGCCCTGCGTGGCTCGACGCGCTTCGACCCGGCGGCCGCCCGCCGGCCCATTCTGGTATTCGAGGACGTTCACAAGGCGTATCGCGCGGACGCGCCGGTGCTGCGTGGGCTCTCGCTCGACATTCAGCGCGGAGAGTTCGTGTTCATCACGGGCCCCTCCGGCGCCGGCAAGAGCACCCTCTTGCGGATGCTGCATGCGGCCGAACAGGTCGATTCAGGGCGCATTCTGTTCCTGGGTCGCGACGTGAGCCGACTCTCCGGTGACTCGGTGCCGTTCCTGCGTCGGAACATCGGGGTCGTGTTCCAGGACTTCAAGCTGGTCCCGAACTGGTCGGTCCTGGAGAACGTCGCCATCCCGCTCGAGGTGCTCGGTGTTGCGCCGCGCATGATCAAACAGCGCGTCGGTGAGGTGCTCGAGCGAGTGGGGCTCGGCGGTCGCGGGCCGGATCGCGCGGGAATTCTCTCGGGCGGCGAGCAGCAGCGGGTCGCCGTGGCACGCGCCATCGTGGGTGAGCCCGCCCTCGTGCTCGCGGACGAGCCGACCGGAAACCTCGACCCTCAGCTCGCCATCGACATCCTGGGTCTGTTCGAGGACATCAACGAGACCGGGGTCACCGTGCTCTTTGCGACGCACGACCGCACGTTGCTCGACGTGAGGCCGCGCCGCGTGGTGGTGCTCGACGAGGGCAAAGCCACCGACGTGCCGCATGGTCTGGACGATGCCGCGGACGACTTTGCACGAAAGGTGGCGTGACGGGATGACTCCGATCGAACGAGCTTGGCGCGGCAGCCGCAACGACTGGCGGCTGCACCTGCTCAGCATCTTCAGCGTCGCGGTGGCATTCGTGTGTCTGGCCTCGGCGGTGCTCGTGGTGGTCAACGTGCACAGCATCCGCACACGCTGGGCCGAAACCGGCCGCGCCAGCGTGTTCTTGAAGCCCGATGCCACGCCGGATCAGATCGACGGCATCCAGAAGGCGCTGCGCGCGACCGCTGGTGTCACCGACGTGCGTCTGGTCACCAGCGAGGATGCACGCCGCGAGGTCATCGCGGCCAAGAGTGACGAGGTCCTCGGGGCGCTGCCGGCCGAGGCGTTTCCGGCCTCGCTGGAGGTGCACGTCGCCGACGAAGCTGCCGCAGAGCGTGTGGGCAAGCTCGCCTCACAGTTGCAAGCGTTGCCCGCGGTCGAGTCGGTCGAGACCTATCAGTCCTGGAGCGAGCGGTTGGGCGCGCTGCTTCGGGGCGGCGTGACAGCGAGCATCGTGCTCGCGCTCGTGGTGCTCGGCGCCGTGGTGAGTGTCGTCTCGTCGACCATCCGCCTCGCGCTCCAGCGCCGGCGCATCGAGGTCGAGATCTTGAAGCTCGTCGGCGCGACGGACTCGTACGTGCGCCGGCCGTTCGTGCTCGAAGGTGCGGCGCAGGGAGGAATCGGCGCGCTGCTCGCGCTCGTGCTCTTGGGCGTGCTCTACGCCATCGTGCGCGGCAACTTCGACAGCGAGCTCGGCATTCTGCTCGGCATGGCGCCGACCTTCTTGCCGTGGTTCGTGTGTACGGGGATGGTCGCCCTGGGTGCGCTCCTGGGCGCGGTTGCAGCCTACGGAAGCCTTCGTCGGCTGCTCCTGGTGTGAAGATGAAGGTCCGAGCCGTCCTCGCGCTGGTCTGCCTGGTCTCCGCCGCGGCGGCCGTGCCTGGCGTGGCTGCGGGTGTGCCGGACGACGGCGACGACGTGGCGCAGGTGCCCATGGCCGCGGCTCTTCCCGCGCCCGTCAGCGAGGTCGATCGCGCGCTCGATCAGATCGATCGCCAGGAGCGTGACCTGAGGAAAGAGCTGCTCGGTCTCGGCAAGGAGTCCGAAGGAGCTCACGTGCGTACGATTGCTCGCGGGCGCGCCTACGTGCGCCTGGCGCGAGCGGGGCTGCTGCCGGTCGGCGGCGGGTTCGAAGCGCTGGTGACTCACGCGGCCAAGGTCGAGCGGGTGCGACGCGCGCTCGGTCGCGACATGGACAGCGAACGCCACATCGCAGAGCGTCGAGTGGACATCGGCAGACAACTCGAGAAACTCAAGCTGCGCCGCGGTCCCCTCGAGATGCAGCAGCGGGCGCTGGCGTCGGCACGCGACGCGCTCTTGCAGACGCAAGATCGGGAGCTTGCGTTCCAGCGTGCGTTCGAGTCGAGCGGCCCCGGCTCCCACACGGCCGTCTACGGCGCGGGGGTGGGGCCGTCCGACCCATCGGATCTCGCGCGGGGTTTTGCTGCCATGAAGGGCCGGTTGCCGTTCCCGATCCCCGGCCGTGCGGAGCTCAAGAGCGCGCGGCGTCCGGGCACCGATGGTTTTGGCATCGAGATGCGAGCGCCTCGCGGCACGCCGGCGCGCGCGGTGTACCAGGGTCGAGTCGCGTTTGCGGACGAGTACGCGGGCTACGGCAAGACCGTGATCGTGGATCACGGCGAGAGTTTTTACACCGTGAGCGCGAACCTCTCGGAGTTCGCGGTGCGGGCCGGCGACGACGTGGCGACCGGCGCCCGGCTCGGCTCGGTCGGCGACATGGGGCAGGGGCCGATGCTCTACTTCGAGATCCGCAAAGGGACCGACAGCGTCGATCCCGCGGAGTGGTTCGGGATCTGAGCGCGGGACTGCGCGGTCGCCCGTGATCGCGCTATCGTGATGGACATGCGCTGCACGATCGCGTGGGCCGCGGCTCTGGTGCCCGTGTTGGCTGTCGGTTCTGTTCGCGCCGAGGGCGCCGCGCCACCGCCGGCTCCGCCGGCAACTCCGCCGGCTGCGACCCCGGCCTCGCCCGCGGCACCCGCGCCCGGCACACCCCCGGCGGCGCCACCCGGCGCGCAACCGTACCCGTACCCACAACCGTACCCGTACCCTCAGCCGTACCCGTACGCCCAACCGTACCCGTACGCCCAACCGTACCCGTACGTGCTCAAGCCGCTCCCGGCGGAGATGCCCTACGACCCCGAGAAGCCGATCCCACCCGGCTACAAGATCGAAGAGCGAGTGCGCAAGGGTGCGGTCATCTCTGGCGCCATCGTCGCGGGTGTGCCCTACGCCATCGGCTTGCAGGCCGCAGCGGCGACCGGCTTTTCGAACAAGAGTTACTGGTTGGTGGTCCCGGGCATTGGTCCCTTCCTCACGCTCTCGACCCGGGACAAACACTGCAACAACGACAGCAACAGCTCGAACGACAACGTCGGCGACTGCCTGGGCGACGTCTTCCTGGGCATGCTGCTGGTCCTCGATGGTCTGATGCAGACGGCGGGTGGGGTGGTGCTGACCATCGGGCTCACCGCGAAGAAACAGGTCCTCGTGCGCGAGCAGACCAGCCTGCGGTTCGGCCCCCAGCGGGTGGGTCGAGGTCAGGGTCTGGGCATCAGCGGCACATTCTGAAAAAAAACCGCAACCGACCCGGAAGCTCCTCCGAAGCGTGCCCCAAGACCCGCACACAAGGAGTACATTTTCATGAGCACTCGTGTTGAATCAGGTGGCCCTGCCACTGGCGTCTCATCCGGCCCGACCGCCTCCCGTGTCACCCCCGCTCCCGCGCGCCCCTTCAAACAAGTGATGGAAGCCGGGGCCAGCGCGGTCGTCGGCGGCGCCGAGGCTGCCGTCCGACGCCTCCCGGGTGGACCGATTCTGGCGGCCGCTTTTCGCCCCGGCCCCGGCGCAAGCGCCGGCTCGGGTCTCGCACGCCCGGAGGGCTCCGCGGGGACCGCGGGTGGTGCCGGCGGGGGAGTCGAGGGCGCAGGTTCCGGGGGCATGGATGAAATGCTCGCGCGAAATGCCGACATGAACCTGTATTATCTGGAGCTGCAGGAACGCATCAGCGCGGAGAGCCGGGCTTACACTACGCTCTCGAACGTGCTGAAGACTCGTCACGACACGGTCAAGAACGCGATCGGCAACATTCGCTGAGCAGGCTGATATGGGCATCGACGGCATTGGCAAACCTCCCGCGCCCGGCGGTCCTCTTGGACCGGATGGAACGGCGCGCCCGGGAGCAGCCGCACCCACCGAGAAGACCTTCAAGGTCGAGCGCGCGGAGAGTCCCGAGCGGGTCAGTGGCGCAGACCCGCTCGCGCGGCTCGAACGCGGCGAAATCAACGTCGATCAATATTTTGACGCGCGAGTATCACACGCGGTCACCCACCTCGAAGGCAAGCTCAGCTCGGAGCAGATCGACTTCGTCAAGAGCTCCTTGCGCGAGCAGCTCAGCACCGATCCGGTGCTGCTCGAGCTCGTGCGGCGCAGCACGGGCTCGCTGCCGACTGCCGATTGAGCTATTGCCGACGGGGCCATGAGTCGCCCCGGTCGCCTCTACACACTGCTCGACGCCGCCGTCGCAGGGGGTCGAGTCGAAGATTTCCGGGGCGCTGGGCCTGGGGTTGATCGACGCTCAGCGCCGCGGGCTTCCGGTCGCGGAGAGCTGGCTCATTCCGGCCGGTGTCTTTCGGGATGCCGTGCTCGCGGGCCTGCCGCCCGGTCACGATCCCGCTTCGCTGCTGCGCGCGATCCACAAACCCAGCGGGCTCGAGCGGGCGGCGCGCGCCCGGGAGCGCCTGCTCGAATTCGAGCTCCCCGAGGAGCTCTCCGCCGAGCTCGGGGTGCTGTGTGAACGAAACGCCGATGCAGCCTTCGGTCTCAGCATCCGAAGCAGCGCCACGCTCGCCGAAGCCCGCAGCGCCTCCCTGGCGGGGCTCGCGCGCGTCAGCTACGGCGTCCGCGACCTCGCCAGTCTGAGCCGCGAAATCCGCGCGATGTGGTCGCTCGCCGTCGAGGAGCAAGTGCTCCAGTACCTGCGCGAGCAGCGCTTGCGCGACGCGGCCATGGCGGTGGTGATCCAGCGCTCGGACGCGGTTCTCTCCAGCGCCGTGCTCTTCAGTCGCGAGGTGCGTGGCGCCGCCGGCGAAGGCTCCTTCTCGATGACCGCGAGCGTGGGGCTCGGCGCACCGGTCGTGGACGGCACGTGCGCCATCGATCAGGTGCGCGTTGGGGTGGACGGCAGCGCGCTGGCCCGTCGGGTCGCTCACAAGTCGCACGCCTTCATCGTTGCAGACTCCGGACCTCGGGTGGTCGAGCTCGACGCCGAGCGCGCGACCGCCCCCGCGCTCAGTGACGCGGAGCTGCGGCGCAGCAGCGACCTGTGCAAGAAGCTCGATCGCTCGCGGGACGACGAGTACGAGATCGCGTTCGGCACCGATCACGTACCCAGCATCGTCGGCGTGCGCAGCGCCGGCGGGGGATTCCCCCGCGGTGGCGGGCCGGACACGGTCTGGTCTCGGACGGGGCTCGCGGACTTGTTGCCGGGTGTGCCGACGCCATTGTCCGCGTCGTTGGTCGAGGACTTCGTCGAGTCGAGCTTGCGCAAGACGCTGGCCGATCTCGGCGCGGAAATCGAGCGCGACCAGGCGCTGGTCTCCACCGTCCACGGTCGTTATTACCTGAACGTATCAGCGATGGTCCCGGCCCTGTCCGGGGTTCCGGGCATCGAACCGAGCGTGGTGGTCGAGCTCTTGCGCGGGGGGAACAACCGCGAGGTCGCGCGCAAGCTGGAGCTCGGTTCGCGCCGCGGTTCGCTCGCGGGGCTCTCGATCGCGGCAGCTCGCTTGCTGTTGCAGGAGCGACGCCTGAACGACGAACACCTGCGTTTCGAGCGCGAGGCCGAACAGCATCGGCGTTGGCTCGCCGAGATGGACTTGGCCATCTTGCCCGACGATTCGCTGGTCACGACACTGAAAGAGACGCGCGGTTTTCTGGAGTCCACCGCGCGGATGTTGCTGTCGTGCTCGGTCGTCGCGCTCGCGTCGCACCTCGCGCTGCAAGCCGCGGTCGCGCGGGTGGTGCCCGACGGCGCCGCCCGACTGGCGTATGCACTCTCGAGTGGCGTCGCGGAGCTGGAGAGTGCGCGGCCTTCGCTGGCGCTCGCACACGTTGCGGAGCTGATGCGCGCGGACGTCGAGGGAGCGGAAGGGCTGCGGCGGTCGCTGGTGCTCGCGGACCTGCCGGCGGGGCCGGGCAAACGCGCGCTCCAGAGCTGGCTCGAGGGTTTCGGCGAGCGCGGTCTCTCGGAGCTAGAAGCCATGCACCCCCGCTTCCACGAGGAACCGACGCCGGTACTCGAGATGCTGCGCGCCGGGCTGGGCGCGCGTCCCGGGGATCCCGAGGCCATCGTGTCGCGGGTGCGCGCCGCGGCGGACGCCGAGCTCGCGGGCCTCGAAGCACAGGCGGGCAAGCTGGAGATGGCGTTGATCCGCACGCTGCTCGGTCGCACCCGCGCACTCTCGCGCCTGCGCGAGCGCATGCGGGTCTGGATGGCGCGCACGGTTGCCATGACCCGCACGGTTGCCCTCGACGTCGACCGCCGGCTGTGTCGCCTCGATTCGTCGCTCCCGAGCGGCAGCGCCTTCTTCTTGCGCCACAGCGAGCTCGTCAGCGCGAGCGGGCGCACACGGGCGGATCTCGGTGCGCTCGTGCGCATGCGCCGCGCGGCTCACCGGCGCTGGCTCGAGCTGCCCGATCCGCCGGATACCTTCATTGGTGCGCCACCGCGCTCGGCAGCCTTGCCCTTCGACACACGCCACGCTTCGGGCGGTGGCGCGTGCGGCGGCTCGGTGACTGGCCGCGCTCGTCTGATTGGCTCGGATGGCCGCGGAGCCGAGCGCATCGAGCCGGGCGACGTGATCATCGTTCGCACCCCCGACGTGGCGCTGGCCCCGTTGTTCTTCTGGGGCGCAGCGCTGGTCGCCGAGGCAGGCAGCGCGCTGTCCCATGCTGCGGTCGTTGCCCGCGAGGTCGGCATGCCGGCGGTGTTCGGCGTGGCCGGCGCCAGCTCGACCTACCGCGATGGGGAGCGGCTGCTGGTCGACGGCGATCGCGGGACGGTGGAGCGCCTCGACACATGAGCTCGCGCGGCGTCCCACCGCACGCTGTGCGGGTGTGGCACGTTCATGAGCAGGGGCCGCGCCAACTGCATGCGGTGCTCGAAGCCATGGGCGTCGAGCCGAGCGCGGCGGTCGCCGAAGGGAGAGTGTGGATCGGCAAGCTGCGCGCGACGCAGGCGACGCTCGAGCTTGCGGTGGGCGCACAGGTCGAGGTTCACGCCGCTCGGTTGTTTGTCGATGAACCTTACGTGCTCGAGCGCGTGGACGGTTTCGTGGCGGCGTTCAAGCCCGCGGCCTGGGCGACCGAGCCGGAGCGCGCGGGTCTCGCGAGCCTGACCGAGAAGCTCGAGGCAGCGCTCGGCACGCCGCTGCACGCTGTGTCGCGTCTCGATGTCGGCGTGAGCGGCGTGGTGCTCCTGTCCGAAGGTCGCGCGGCCCACCAGCGCGCAGTGGAGCTGAAGAGCGCGCACGCCATCCGTCGGCGGTACCTTGCCGTTGCGGAGCGCGCCCCGGAGACCGAGCGAGGTGTGTGGAGGACGCCGCTGTCGAACAAGCCGGCATCGACGCAGTTCAGCCTGGTCGCTCTGGCCTCGGAACACTTGCTTCCGGACGGGCGCCGCACGCGGCCCGCTTTGCTCACCCTCGAGCCGGTGACTGGACGCAAACACCAGCTGCGCTTGCACAGCGCCGAGCACGGTCTGCCGCTGCTGGGTGATCGCGCCCACGGCGGGGTGCGGCGGCTCACCTCCGAGACGGGAGCCGTGCGCGAGATCCCGCGCATCTTGCTGCACTCCGCGCGGCTCGAGCTGGAAGCGCGGACCGGTGAGGCTTGGATCGTGGTTGCGCCGCCACCCTCGGACTTCGTCGACACGTGGTGCAGCCTGGGGGGAAGAGCCGAAGACCTCACGCGCGCGGTCGACGCCGCCTGAGCAGGATTGCCCTCCACAACGCCCGCCGATGCGCTATGGCTGCGGCGCGATGAAGCGGCTCCGAGTTTTCAGCGCGACCGGCCTCGCCGTGATCGCCGCGTGCACTGGGGCGCGCTTCGAAGGCACCGCGCAGGGGCCCGCCGTCTCCATGCCCGCCCACATCGGCGAGGGCAGTGACCAGGACGCGGGGGTCGTCGCGGACGCGGCGTCGGACGCACGACAGCTGATCGGTGCGGCCGAGCGCAAGCCCGGGCCTGGCTCGCAGCCCGATCCCGAGGGCATCGCAGAGAAGCGCCACTACGAATACGAGGTGGTCTACGCCAAGGGCAAGGTCCAGGTGGTGAGCGTGCGAGCCGTGCGCTTCACGCATGCCGTGCCCAGCGTGCGCAAGATGGGTCGCTTTGCCATCGAGCTGTGGCTCGGGCGGGAGCTGATCGAACGCGTGCGCTTCGACATTCCCCTGGTTGCCGCCGAGGACCCGCGTCGCAAACGGGCACACCCGCTGCACGAACCCCCGAGCTTTGCGGCCGGCGTCGAGGCGACCCTGAAGATCATGGTGCCCGCCAGCGCCCGCGCGACGCGAGCCGTGTTGCTCGACCGCGCCACCGGCGACAAGCAGGACCTGCCGTGGCCGCCCGACGCCCCCCTCGGCCCGATCAACAGGAAGCTCCCGGTGGACGCGGGCATGGGTGCAGATGCGAGCAGCGGCACCGCGGCGGGCGACGCAACGACCCCGGAGCTGGACGCCGGATCGAGCGGCGATTGACCCTGAATCACGCGCGCTTCCTCTCCCACCGGGTCACCACCCTCGGAGTGGCGCTTTGGGGGCTCTTCGTGCGACGCTAGCGCCCGCCATGAATTGTGAGTCCTGCGCCCACCCCAACATCGATGGCGCGCGGTTTTGTGCCAAGTGCGGCGGCTTGCTCCCGACCCAGGACGAAGCGGGCGAGGACAAGCTCATCGGTCAGATCATCGGTGGTCGGTATCGCGTCACCGGTGTGCTGGGCGAGGGTGGGATGGGGATCGTCTACATCGGCGAGCAGCAGATGGGCTCGACCATCCGCCAGGTCGCCATCAAGACCCTGCATCAGCACCTGTCGAAGGATCCGTCCGTGCTCGCGCGCTTCCACCGCGAGTGCGGCACGGTGGCGCAGCTCGAGCACCCCAACACCATCAAATTCTTCGACTTCGGCTCGACCGCGGACGGAACCCTCTACATTGCGATGGAGTTCGTGAAGGGCCACCCCCTGAACGAGATCATCGAGCAGGGTGGACCGTTGATCCCCGAGCGTGTGCTGAAGATCATGAAGCAGATCTGCGGCGCGCTCGACGAGGCCCACAAGCAGGGCATCATCCACCGCGATCTGAAGCCGAGAACGTCATCCTCACCGATCGGGCCGGCGAGACCGACTTCGTCAAGGTCCTCGATTTCGGCATCGCGGCACGCAGTGAGTCCGCCGACGCGGCGAAGGAGCAGAAGCTCACTCAGCAGGGCATGGTGCTCGGAACCCCGCCCTACATGAGCCCGGAGCAGTTCACCGGCAAAGCGCTCGATTCTCGCAGCGACATCTACTCGCTGGGCGTGATGACCTACGAAATGCTCACCGGGAAGCTGCCCTTCGAGGCCGACACCCCCTGGCAGTGGGCGACGCAGCACATGACGGCGCAGCCGCTGCCCTTCGAGGTCACGGCGCCGGAGAGCAGCGGCTCCGATCACATGCGCAAGGCCATCCTGCGCGCCCTCTCGAAGAACCGCGAAGATCGCCAGGCGACCGCCAAGGACTTCTACGCCGAGATCTCCCACGGCGGCGGGATCACCGTCGTCGAGGAGCCTTCCCGCGAGAAATTGCAAGTGCAGGGTACCGCTGCCATGGCTGCGGCCCCGGACTTTGGGGCGTTCGCTGCGGGTGCGCCGCCGGCCGCGCCCGCTCCGCAAATGGCGCCCATGCCCGCGCCGATGGCGGCACCCATGGCCGCCCCCGCCATGATGGCGCACGTTCCACCCCCGCCCGTGGCAGCCCGGGGTGGGGGCGGTGGCGGCGGCAAGGGACTCGTCATCGCGCTGGTCGGCGTGGGCGCCGTCTTGCTCCTCGGGATCGCCGTCGTGGCGATCAAGAGCATGAAAAAAGAAGAGGGCATCGATCAGCCGCTGACGAGCCCGTTCGGGTCCACCACCGCGACCGGCCCGACCGAGATCGCCCCGGTCGACACCGGCACGGCGGCTCCAACGGATACCGCGCCGGTAGGCAGCGGCACCGGCCCCGAGCCGACCTCGGTCCCAACGACCAAACCGACGACCAATCCAACGACCGGCCCGACCGCAACGAGCAAAAAACAGGACCCCGCCGCCTGCGACGCCTGCATCAGCGCCGCCAATAGCGGCAACGTCGGCGGGGCGGCAGCGGCCTACAACCGCTGCCCGGACGCCGGCAAGAAGGCCCAATGCTCGGGCATGGTGAAGATGAAGGCGCCTTCCGCAGCGAAATCTCTGGCGCTGAACGGCAATTGTGCGGCGGCGAAGGGCACCATCGCGGCCGCCAAGGGCATGGGAGCCGGCAGCCCCCCGCTGGACAACGCCCTCAACGGCACGAGCTGCAAGTAGCGAATTTGCCACGAATTGCGACCAGTCAGCGGGCGCGCGTATCTTTTTTGCCACACCCCTTCTCTTGACGTCCTCGGGAGACCGGGTCTAGATCTCATTCATCGCTTCTGACTCGAGCTGGGGGCTCTTCAGAATCCCACATCAAGCAAAGCAATCAGTGCGATGTCGACCAGAATGACCTGGCCCGAGCTCTGTCACTCAGAGCAGTTCAAGGGCTTTTGGGTAGCGTTGGATAACTGCCGCTACGATCAGGCCACGCTCCAGCCCGTCGAGGGCGACGTGGTGGACTCCGACGAGGAGTTGGCGGAATTGTGCGGTCGTTTGCAGGAAGCCGGGCGTAGCGCCTGTGCAATCCTGTTCTGTGAGGACGACGTGCTCGTCGAGGCCCGCCGCCCGTCGGTTCCGCCCTCCGAGCGCGTGCGCCTGGCCCGCTGACCGCCCTCACTTCACGACGGGTTTCACGACGGCCTTGCCGTCCTTGATCACCACGTCGAAGTCGATCTTGCGGTTTCCGTGCTGTTTGCGCAGGTTGCTCTCGGCCGCACGCAGCTGTTTGCTGAGCCCATCCAGGGAAACTGACTTGCCGTCGTTGGTTTGACGCTTCGCGTCGACCAGGCGCGAGTGGATTTCCTTCAGGCGATTGTCGCTGATACTCGCGCTGCTCGCCGCGGGCGCGGCGGTTGCCGGGCGCGCTGCGGGGCCCGGGGCGCGGGTCGGCGGGGCGGCCGGGCGCGTGGGTGGCCCCGGCCGATTCGCCGGCGCCCCCGCCGGCCCTGCAGGCGCGCGAGTCGCCGGCGCTGGGGGCGCGCCCGCCCCGGGAGGTGGCGCGGCTTGGGTGGTCGGGCGACCCGGGGGAAGCGATGGCTTGCTGCGGGTCGGGATCGGCGGCGGTTTGGGCTTCCCTCCGCCGTCGCCGCTCGCCGGCGGCCGGATTGCAGCGTGGGCGGGCGGCGCTTCGGTAGGCGGCGCCACTCCCTTCGGCATGCGAGGGCGCGCTCCAGCCATGGGACCCACCGACGGCGGCGGCGCGTGAACCCCGCTCGGGGTCGACGCGGGCGGAACATCGACGGACGCGGACGCGGGACGAGCTCGCACGGGACCCGCGGCTGCTGGCGGGCGCTTCGAGATCGGCGCGGCACCGCCATCGAGCAGATCATCGAGCTTGAGATCGAGTCGCTCGAGCTGGAACTTCGAACGCGGCTGCGTCGTAGGTCGCTCCGGAGCGTTGGTTGGCACACCCGGCGCGGTCGTGGGCGCCCCGGGCACTCGCGTGGGTGAGCCCGGCGCGCGCGACTTCAACCCCAACATCGCGTCGAGGCTGTCGGCAGCGGGCTCGACCACGGGTTCGATGGCGGGCTCGGCCTCCTCCTCGTCCTTTTTCGTGTAGGCGCCTCGGCGGCGCTTGGCCGCGATCGTGAGCGCCTCGCCCTGACTCTTTTCGGCGCGCAGCATGTGGCGTTTGTAGGTGCCGTTGTCGATCTCTCGGCAAATGCGCGCCCAGTACTGCTGAAACGAATGGAAGCGCTGCGTGAGCACGTTGAACTTGAAGCGCTTGGCCGTGTTGCGGAACTTGGTGCGACGCAGCACCCAGATCCGTCGCTCGACGTCCTTGCGCGGCACATTCGGCTCGAGCTTTTCGATGCCGAGGAAGTACTGCTCGTAGAGCGCGCGGAGGCGCTCGAGCCTGATCTCCAGCTCGTTGAGCTCCTCGTCTAGATCGAGCTCGACTTCGTCTGCCACCTACCCTCCGGAGAGCGCAAAAATCTGGAGGTTGTCGAAGCAGACCTGGACGTCCCAGTCGTTGAAGCCGAGGTGCTGATGGTCCTCGCCCTTCAGCGGGTTGGGGTCGGTGAACGCAATGATCTCGATGTCGTCCACGAACCAGCGCACGGTCTTGCCGTCGCTGCGTTCGAGCTTGAAGTGATAGACCGTGTTGGGCACGACGGGGCGGGTCTTGTAGTCACCGCCGGCGCTGACCTTCACCTCCGGCCGACCCTGGGCGTGTTCGTCCAGCCGCGCCAGCACGTGGAACTGATTCTTCCAGCCGCCCCAGATCGCCAGGTAGCTGGTGGCGTCGTTGTACGAATTGCCTTTGGCGAAGCTCTTGCCGTCGCCCCAGACCTCGACCTTGAGATCACCGTCGGGCGAGATCGACACGGCGTCGAACTCGATGCGTGCGTTCACGGGTAGCTTGCGACGCAACCACACCGGGTGGTTCTTTGCGCCCATGCCGCAGAGTCGTCCGGCGGCGATGCGCCAGCCCGGATTGGTTGCGTTCCACTCTGGCCCGAGCTCGGCGCGATCGAAGGTGTCGGCGTAGGAAGCGGTGATCGGGCTGTCCGGGGGACCGCTGGGTGCGACGGCCTTGTCCGCCGCTTTCTCGGCGGCGCCGGGGTTCGCCGCGACCTTGGCCACCTCGGGTGGCGGTGCAGGCAGCGCGGGCGGCTGGTCCTGGGGTGCCTCGGGCGGCTGCGGCGGATTCTTCACTCCCACGCGCAGGTCTTCCTTGAAGGCGGGGGCCGCCAGCCGGCGCTGCTCACCGAGCGAGACTCTGGGGATTCGCGACGGAGCCCCGTCGGCCCGGGCCACGGCCGCGTCGCTGAGGGCGAACGGATTCGCCGACGGCATCGGGCGATTCGGATTGAGACGGGACCCGGAGTGGGCGGCTGGCGTCGGGGGAGGCGGAGGGGGAGGCGGCGGCGTTGGCTGGGCCCCGGTTTGGGCCGGGGCGCTGGACGACGAATCCTCGCTCGGCACACACGCGACAGCCAGCAGCGCGAGCAGAAAATGCGATGCAAAGCGTGACACGACGCGCATGTTAGCACGAGCACGCGGCAGTTCGTCCGGGCTTCGCGCGGGCTTTGTGGCGCGGCGTTTTGCAGGGTATGGGAGGCGCGCGATGCATCCCGTCTTGTTCCGGTTGCCGCTGCCGGCGTGGACCGTCCCGCTGTTCCCAGCGCTATTAGTGCTTGCTGCGCTCGGCGCCGTTCTCGCCGTGTTCGGTTATCGCAAGAAGGCAGGCGATCTCCTGGTGCTCGGCGGCGTGCTCGCCGCGGCGGCAGGGCTCAGCGCGTTCAGTTACCGGGGCCAGGTCTACACCCTGTCGCCGCTGCCCATCTACAGCTACGGCGCGATGCTCTGCCTGTCCATCGTCGTCGGTTGGTACCTGACCCTCGGCCTCGCCGAGAAGGACGGTCTGCCTCGGGACAAGATGGCCAACTGTTACTTCGTCACCGCGCTGGCCGCGCTCGTTGGCGCGCGCTTGCTCTACGTCGCGACGAACCCGCAAGAGTTCAGCGAGTTTCGCGACCTGTTTGCGCTCCGGCGCGGCGGCCTCGTGGCCTACGGCGGCTTCCTCGGCGGCTTCGTGGGTTCCTTCATCTATCTCCGCTCCCAGCGCATCCGGCTCTTGCCGTGGGCGGACGTCGCAGTGCCCAGCCTGGCGGCGGGGCTCGTGATCACTCGCATCGGTTGCTACCTGTTCGGCTGCGACTTCGGAACGCCGCTGCCTGCCGGCGCGCCGAAGTGGCTCACGAGCCTGGGTACGTTTCCGCGCTGGGCGGAGGGCACGCTGCTCGAGGGCGCGGGCTCACCCGCGTGGATTCAACACGTGAACCACCGCGGCCTGTCGCCGGACGCCGACTTCTCGCTGCCGGTGCACCCGACCCAGCTCTACGAAATGCTGGCTGGCGCGGTGCTGCTCGTCGTGGCGTTCGTCGTGCGGAAACACCAGCGCTTCCGCGGCCAGGTCTTCCTCGCGTTCACCCTCGGCTACGGTTTTCTGCGTTTCATCGTGGAGGTCATGCGGGACGATCTCGAGCGCGGAGAGTTCGGACCGTTCATTCCGGTGCACGTCTTCCTGCCCGCGTCGCTGCTGATTTTTGCCGCCGCCTACATTTCGGGCCCGGCCAGGAGCTGGCACAACCTCAAGCTGCGCCGGGCCACCGAGCTGCTCGCCATCGCGCCGGCGGTCGCGCTCTACTTCGTGCTTCGACCGGCCAGCTTCGCGCAGTCGTCGTCGATGCAGCTGTCGACCTCGCAGTGGATCGGACTCCTGACCGGAGTAGCCGCGGCCGTGGGCTGGTACGCGCTCGAAGAGGCAGCAAAACAACACCCTGAAGCGGCCATGAGCCTCGGCCCGGGCGCCGTCGTGGAAGAAGACGATGCGGACGACGACGCGGACGCGGACGCTGCGCCCACCAAGTCGAAAGCAGCCGACCCGGACGAAGCAGCGGTGGATGAACCCGCCGCCGAGAAGGCCGCCAAGAAGAAGCGCAAGAAGCGCAAGCAGGCCGCGCCCGCTCCCGAAGAGACCCCGAGCGACGACGACGACGCGTGACAATGCCACGTCGGAGCGCCAACCCCCGCTGAGCCGCCCCCCGCGCGCGACGGTCGTGGTCAGCCGAGCTCGAACTGATAGTGCAGCGCTTCGGCGCCGCCGAGGTTCACGCTCAGGCGATGCGGTTCGAGGTCACACACTGCGAAGGCCGCAGCGGGCCTGCCGGGCGCATCGTCGTCGAGGTTCTCGGTCAGGCTCTGCAGCGTGACGTACGGGATGCCGCGAATGACGTCGAGGTGGTTCCAGTGTGCGTGCCCGTTGAAGACCGCAACGACCTTCCCGCTCGCCTCGATGATGCGCCTGAGCTCCCGCCGCTCCGCCACCCGGCAGATGTGCGGCGCCCGCTCGAACCAGCGATTTCCGGTGAGATCTTGCTCGCTCGCCGGGTGGTGCATCAACACGACCGCGGGCCCCTTCACCGTCGCGAGATCGCGCTCGAGCCACTCGAGCTGGGACTCGGGGAGCCGCACACACACGTCCTTCTGCTCCAGCGTGTTCAGCACCGCGAAGTGCACCCCCGAAAAATCGCGGCTGTAGTGCAGCGCGCCGTCGTGGTTCCACATCCGCGCGAGGTCGTCCTCGGTCATGCAGATCAGATCGTGATTGCCCGCGACGTGGATCACCGGCGCATCGAGCGCCGACAAGATGCCGAGGAACTCCTGGTATCGCTCCATGTCCAGTGAGCGACTCTCGTCCTCGACCACGTCCCCCAGGTTCACCACCAGCTCGGGTCGGTCGACGCGGTTCATGCGTTCGACGAAGGCGCGGGTCAGCGCACCGGCCTCGTGGCTCAGCTTGCGCAGCTTGCCGGCGAAGTGAGCCCTGGGCCCGAAGTGCTGGTCGGTGATGAGAGCGAAGCGCACGCTGCAACGCTAGCGGGGGGGGGGGAAAAAAAAAAAAAAAAAAAAAAAAAAAAAAAAAAAAAAAAAAAAAAAAAAAAAAAAAAAAAAAAAAAAAAAAAAAAAAAAAAAAAAAAAAAAAAAAAAAAAAAAAAAAAAAAAAAAAAAAAAAAAAAAAAAAAAAAAAAAAAAAAAAAAAAAAAAAAAAAAAAAAAAAAAAAAAAAAAAAAAAAAAAAAAAAAAAAAAAAAAAAAAAAAAAAAAAAAAAAAAAAAAAAAAAAAAAAAAAAAAAAAAAAAAAAAAAAAAAAAAAAAAAAAAAAAAAAAAAAAAAAAAAAAAAAAAAAAAAAAAAAAAAAAAAAAAAAAAAAAAAAAAAAAAAAAAAAAAAAAAAAAAAAAAAAAAAAAAAAAAAAAAAAAAAAAAAAAAAAAAAAAAAAAAAAAAAAAAAAAAAAAAAAAAAAAAAAAAAAAAAAAAAAAAAAAAAAAAAAAAAAAAAAAAAAAAAAAAAAAAAAAAAAAAAAAAAAAAAAAAAAAAAAAAAAAAAAAAAAAAAAAAAAAAAAAAAAAAAAAAAAAAAAAAAAAAAAAAAAAAAAAAAAAAAAAAAAAAAAAAAAAAAAAAAAAAAAAAAAAAAAAAAAAAAAAAAAAAAAAAAAAAAAAAAAAAAAAAAAAAAAAAAAAAAAAAAAAAAAAAAAAAAAAAAAAAAAAAAAAAAAAAAAAAAAAAAAAAAAAAAAAAAAAAAAAAAAAAAAAAAAAAAAAAAAAAAAAAAAAAAAAAAAAAAAAAAAAAAAAAAAAAAAAAAAAAAAAAAAAAAAAAAAAAAAAAAAAAAAAAAAAAAAAAAAAAAAAAAAAAAAAAAAAAAAAAAAAAAAAAAAAAAAAAAAAAAAAAAAAAAAAAAAAAAAAAAAAAAAAAAAAAAAAAAAAAAAAAAAAAAAAAAAAAAAAAAAAAAAAAAAAAAAAAAAAAAAAAAAAAAAAAAAAAAAAAAAAAAAAAAAAAAAAAAAAAAAAAAAAAAAAAAAAAAAAAAAAAAAAAAAAAAAAAAAAAAAAAAAAAAAAAAAAAAAAAAAAAAAAAAAAAAAAAAAAAAAAAAAAAAAAAAAAAAAAAAAAAAAAAAAAAAAAAAAAAAAAAAAAAAAAAAAAAAAAAAAAAAAAAAAAAAAAAAAAAAAAAAAAAAAAAAAAAAAAAAAAAAAAAAAAAAAAAAAAAAAAAAAAAAAAAAAAAAAAAAAAAAAAAAAAAAAAAAAAAAAAAAAAAAAAAAAAAAAAAAAAAAAAAAAAAAAAAAAAAAAAAAAAAAAAAAAAAAGCGCATTTGTCCTCTGCCGCAGCGACGCTCCGCCCCCAAGCTGGGGAGCGGTAGACGCCCTCCGGTTCCACGCTAAGCTCCCGCGGGTGAGGCGCTCGGGGTCGATGCTCGTCGGGGTGGGCTTGCTGCGCGTGAGCGTGGTGCTGGGCCTGGTGTTTGCGGCGTGCGGGGGTGACGACGGCGGCAAGAGCGCCAAGGTCGACGCCGGAACGGGCGGCGCTGCGGGCAGCGGGACCGGCGGCATGGCCGGCTCCCAATCGGATGCCGGTGACGCCGCCGCTCCTCTCGCGCCGGTGTGTGTGAAATCGCCGCCACCGCCAACGTGGCCCGGGGACGCGACCTGCCCGGTGCCCAAACCCGGCGTCGCGGACTCCTCGACGAGGCGCTGACCCAGGCTGGCGTCGATCGCTGCAGCTTCGGTTTCTCGGACGCAACGATGGCGATCTGAGGCCGATCTTCGCCGACGACAAGTACCAGCTGCCGATCTTCCGCCCGCTGCACCTCGGACTCTTGCGCGCGCCCGGCTTCGTCAAGGCAACGGAGACCGAGCTCGACGCTGTGCTCGATGGTGAACAGGCAGTGTCGAGTGTGATCCTCGCTGCCGCGACCAAGAAGGGCCAGGCCTTGGATGCGTGCGCCAAGCTCGAAGGCTTCGCCGCCGCCGCCGCCGATGATTCTCCGCTCGCCGCCGCCATTGCCGCGCTGACGAGCGCCCACGGCGGCAACATCACCACCGCCGAGCTCGCTGCGAAGACGGCTGGCGTCCCGCTCGAGCTACAGAAGGCCCTCGTGCCCGTGATCGCCGCGCTGAGCTACGCGGCCAGCGAAATGATCGCCGCGGTCGGCACCACCCAGAGCGACGAGCTCGATTGGCTGGAGCTGGCGCACGGATTCGTGATCGTGCCGACCTCGGCCTGGATCGTCGACAAGACCCAGGTCGCGCTGCTCGGCAAGCTCGATCAGCCGCGCATCTCCGCCGCGGCGGCCCTCGTCGCGCGCGCGGTCGAGCAAGCCAAGCTCGAGGCTTTCGCCGGAAAACCGCTGCCCGCTGTCGCCATCGACACACCCATTGGTGCCATCGTGCTCGGTGGGCCTGGCGCCGACCAGTACGTCTCCGGTGAGCTCGCCGAACGGAGCGCGCTCCTGCTCGACGTCGGTGGCGACGACACCTACGAGGTGCCCGTCGGCGCGGGTCGGCGTGACGTCCCGGTCTCCCTCGCGATCGATCTCGGCGGTAACGACAAGTACGGCTACGAGATCGTCGCGGATGGAAACGACGCACCGACCCGACCCCCGTCCGACGCCGCGGGGCGCGCCGTTCAGTTCGGCGTCCAGGGTCAGACCCTGTCACGGGTCGGTCGCCAGGGCAGCGGCGTGCTCGGCATCGGCCTGCTCTGGGACCGCGGCGCGGGCAACGACACATACGCTTCCTCGCCTCTCGCAGGGCGCGGGCTCCGTTGGTGTTGGCGTGCTGTTCGACGACGGCGGCGACGACAAGTACGTCGCCGAGAGCACCAGTCAGGCTCGGCCCTGTGGGCGTTGGTGCCTCGTCGATCGCAGCGGCAAGGACGAATACCGCACGTTCTTCGCGTCCCAGGGCTTCGGTTACGTGCAGGGTGTGGGTGTCTTGGCGGAGGGCGGCGGCGACGACGTGTACTTCGCGGATCCCGGTGATCCCAAGGTCGGCGGCGACCCGCTGTACGCCTCCGCGCAGCTGCCCGGCGAAGGCAACACCAGCATGAGCCAGGGCTCCGGCTTCGGTCGGCGCGACGACACCAAAGGCATCAACATGGGTGGCGGGCACGGTGTGCTCTACGACCGCGCGGGCACCGACAAGTACACGGCGAGTGTGTTCGCGCAGGGCGCGGGTTACTGGCTGGGGTTCGGACTCCTGCTCGACAAGGCGGGCAACGACACCTACGAAGGGCTCTGGTACGTGCAGGGCGCGAGTGCACACTTCGCCCTCGGCTTTCACTTCGATCACGCCGGCGACGACCTGTACAACAAAGGGTTTCCGATCCGCGCGACCAGCATCGGAGTCGGGCACGACTTCTCGGGCTCGTTGCAGATCGACGAAGGCGGCAACGACGAGTACACGGCACCGGGCCTCTCGCTCGGTTGTGGCAACTCACAAGGTGTCGGCGCGCTGATCAACCTGGGAGGCGTGGACAAGTACACGCCTGCGGGCAACAACACCTACGGCTGCGCGTCCTCGGCCATGGCGCACCCTTCACCGCGCGGGATTCGCGGCCAGCGCCAGGGCCCCAAAACCGAGCACAGCGGGGCGGTCGATCGCGGGTCCGGAGCCGTCACCTTCCCCTAGTTTCCCGGCACTTTCCGGCACTTTCCGCTAAATTTCACCGGGATCCGCCGGTTGCGTGACGAGCTTTACCCCGCCGCCCGTCTAATTGTAGCCTTCCGCGGCCCGAGTCGCCGCGCGTGCGAAATCAGCGTACGAGGCCCGAGCTAGGAGTTGTCATGCGAAACGCGATTATCTTTGGTGTTGTTGGCGCAGTCGTGGTGGCGGGCGTCGTGGGTTGCAAGAAGAAGGACGAGGACGCGCAGACCGCTGGTTACCAGCAAGGCGGACAGCCTTACGGTCAGCAGCCGGGTTACGGCCAGCAGCCGCAGCCAGGCCAGCCGGGTTACGGCCAGCAGCCGGCGCCCTACGGACAGCCGCAGCCCGGTCCCGCGCCCGGTCCAGCTCCGGGTCCGGCGCCCGGTCCCGCACCCGGCCCCGCGCCGGCGGCAGGCGGCGCAGCGACGCCGATGGATCCCACGCTCGCGGGTGCCGCGACGCAGGTGTTGAACCAGATGGCGACGCAGCAAGCGGTTGCCGGCAGCAAGCCGGTGGGTTCGGCGCTCGCGGGTCAGTTCCAGCAAGGCCAGACGCTCGAGTCGCAGATCCAGCTGCAGCCGGGCAAGTGTTACACCGTGGTCGCGTCCGGTCTTCCGCCGGTCAGCGAGGTCAACGTGAAGTTCGTCGCGGTCACGCCCATTCCGGGCTCCGCGATGGTGCTCGCGACGGATCAAGACACTGGCACGCAGGCGGTGCTCGGCAAGAAGCCGAACTGCTACAAGAACGCCTTCCCGATGGCAGTGCCCGTCAAGCGTGATCCTCGAGGTCGCAGGCGGCTCCGGCATCGCGGCAGCGCAGCTCTACCGAAAAGTGATGCCACCCTCGCCGGTGCTCGCCGCGCCTGAGCGCGGCTGCGCGCCGTCGGTCCCCCTGATTCGCGCTGACGCGCGAATGGGGGACAGGTTTTTTTTGTGCCCGTGAGAACGCGAAAACAGGCTCTCTGCGGTTCCGCGGACGGGTCGAGGCACGCTGCTCGTCGAGCACCGACCACACGGCGGCCCGCGTCGGCGGCGCGTTCTTCGGCGGCCGCGCTTCGCCGGTGGGAGCCGGGCGGCGGATCCGCTGATTTTCGACCCGCCGCGCAGCGGCTGCTCCCCTGCACATTCGCCGGCGTGGTCCCCGCCAAGCCGAAGCTACTCGAGCGCGTTCCGCGAGACGCTCCGTTCAGGAGTGTTACAGCCCACGCACGGCGAAGGCCTACGCGGCTGGACTCGCCGCCATTCTGCATCACCAGCGGCAGCACCCCGAGCTCCTCGACGCGACGCACGTGTCCGCGTTCCTGACGCACCTCGCGACACAACGCGGCGTCAGTGCGTCGACGCAGAACCAGGCGGCGGCCGCGCTGCTCTTCCTCTACGCCGAGGTGCTCGGCCGGCCGCTCGCGGCGTTCGACGAGGTCGTACGTGCGAAACGCCCGGCGCGGCTCCCGGTGGTGCTCTCTCACGCGGAGGTCGCTGCGGTGCTCGCGCGGCTCCGAGGGGCGGCCATGGCTGATGGCCTGCTGCTGTACGGTGCCGGGCTGCGTCTATCCGAGTGTGTCAGTCTACGGATCAAGGACGTCGATCGATCCGACATGAATCGTGGTGCGACGCGGGACGGGAAAGAAGGACCGCGTCACGACCCTCCCTGCCACGCTGGTCGAGCCGCTGATACATCACCTCACGGCGATGAGAGCGCAGCACGAGGCCGATTTGCGCGACGGCCTCGGCACGGTCGAGCTGCCCGACGCGCTTCGCCAGAAGTACCCGAATGCCAATCGTGAGTGGGGCTGGCAGTGGCTTTTCCCCGCGGAACGTCGCTACACGGACGGCGACACGGCAGAGCGTCGGCGCCATCACACGCACCAGACGGTGTTACAGCGCGCGGTGCGTCGCGCGGGCCTTGCAGCCCGTCTTTCCAAGTCCGTGAGCTGCCACACGCTCCGCCATTCGTTCGCGACGCACCTGCTCGAGGCGGGCTACGACATCCGGACCATCCAGGAGCTACTCGGCCACCACGACGTAGTACGACGATGATCCACACGCACGTCTTGAACCGCGGCGGCCGCGGCGTCACCAGCCCCCTCGACCAGCTCTCGGTTACCGGACGCCCAGCCGGCCCCACCCCCCTCGCCCCTACCCCAGCACCAATTATCCCGCTACCCCGCGACGCATAACAACGGCCCCCCACGCGGCCCAAGGGGACCAAGAGGGGGAGGTGGTCCAACAAGCGGAGGTGCTATCCCGCCCAAGTCGCAGTAGAATATTAGTTGGACGAAGCCGCTGGCGCGGCAGGAGTAGCGCCACGTGACGGGCAGCGTCTGAGGCGGCTGCCCGCGGCGACGTCGCATCGCGGCTTGATTCCTGCTGGCTCGAGCATGAGCGGCGCCACGCTGTGTTCGTCGGCGATCCTGGGATCGCGCGCCCGATGGCCGGGTGCGCCAACACCGGAGTTGAAGCATGGGACAGCTGCGAAACAAAATGGCCGAGGACATCAGGCTGCGCGGTCTTTGCGCCAACACGCTCAAGACCTATCTGCGTTGCGCCGAAGTTTTCGTGAGGCACCACGGCAAGTCACCGACGCTGATGGGCAAGGCCGAAATTCGAGACTTCTTGCTGCACCTGGTCGAGGACCCAGCGCTCGCCATCGACGTACAACGTCTGCGCCGCGGCGCTGAAGTTTCTCTATGCGCACACCCTGGAGCGACCGGAAGAGGTTGCTTGGATCCAGCAGATGCGCGTGCCGCATCGACTGCCGGCCATCCTGAGCGGCGACGGGATCGAGCAACTGCTCGGTGAGCTGGGGTCGCTCAGAATGCAGGCGATCGTGATGACCGCGTATGGGGCCGGCCTGCGGATCAACGAGGTGCTCAACTTGCGAGTTGCGGACATCGACAGCCGTCGCATGGTGATTCACATCAGGCAAGGCAAAGGTCAGCGTGACCGCTACACGATGTTGCCTAAGCTCGTGCTGCAAACGCTCCGTGCGTACTGAGGCAAGAGCAACCGCCGGGTCCGAGCTGTTTCCTGGGAAGACACCGGGCCGCGTCCAATGCCGGGACACCGTGGGCAAGGCGTTGGCGCGGGCGGCGGTCCGCGCAGGGCTCGAAAAGCACGTGCACCCTCATGTCCTGCGCCATGCCTTCGCCACGCATCTGCTCGAGACCGGGACCGATCTGCGCACGTTGCAGGTCCTGCTCGGTCACGCCTCCATCAGCACGACCGCTCGCTACGCGCAGGGTCAGCCCGGTAATGATTCGGAGGACCAGAGCCCAGCGGACCGGCTGCGCAAGACGGCCTCGCCGGTGCCCAGAAAGAAGCGGTCTCGGAAGTCGGCGCGCCGGGTAGCCGGGCATGCGCCAGCATGGCCCTTTGTGCTCGCTCGCCGGAGCCAGCACAGGAAGGCAGGCCGAATCGCTGAGCTCGCGGATGTCGTTCGCGCGTTCCGGCCGGTCCACGAGCAACAACATGCACTGACCCTCGCCGAGCGCGCTGTCCTCGACGCCGTAGCACGTTGCCGAACGGCCGCCCCTCGGTGGGCTCAACGTGTCCCGACTGTGGCTTCGTCAGCGATCCTTCGTACGACTCATGTCACAACCGGCACTGCCCGAAGTGCCCGGCGGTGGCGCAGGCGAAGTGGATCGCCGGGCGGTTGGAGCGCGCATCCCCGATCCCACTATTCCACGTCGTCTTCTTACGTCCGCTCAGTTGCGCGGTCTGGCCGCCAATCCGAGAATCGTCTACGACCTGCCTTCCGTTGTGCATCCGCCACGCTGCTCCAGCTCGGCGTGGATCCCAAGCGTCGCGGCGGCGAGCTCGGCGTGACGGCGGTGTTGCACACACGTGGACGCATAAGCTCGAATACCATCCGCACCTGCACTGTATCGTGACCGAGGTGCGCTCAGCCCGGACGGCCTGCCGGATCTCGCCCGCCGCGACTTCCTCTTCCCGTCCACGTCATCGGTCGGCTGTTCCGCGGAAAGATGCTCGACGCCCTCACGCGGGCCGCCTGCCCGGCACGTTGCGCATCGGCGACCCCAAATGTTTCGCCGCGCCTGTTGCGGGCCTTCATCGCAAGAGCTGGAACGTTTACTGTAAACGCCCCTTCGGCGGCGCCGCCCAGGTGATCACCTACCCTCGGCCAGTAGCACTCACCGCGTCGCCATCTCCAACCACCGACTTCTCGCGATGACCAGCGCGGCGTCACTTTCCGCACCAAGAGTGGCGAGCACATCACGCTCGGACGGCGTCGCATTCCCCGGCGCTGGCTTCGCCACATCCTGCCGCCCGGCTTCCCCTGGATCCGGACACTACGGGCTGGTGTCGGCGAGCCACGCCACCGGCCGACTCGGAAACCGCGCGACAGCTACTACCGGCCAAATCCGCCCGAACCCCACCGCTTCGCCCAGCTCCTCCAACCTCTGCGCGCCGGCGGCGCGAAGTGATCCGCATCCTGACCGGCATCGAAATCGACTGTTGCCGAGCTGTTGTGGCCGTCGTCGTGCGCTCGAGGCCGGCCGTTGCCTCTCTCGGCTTTCGACGCCCGAGCCCCTCTTTGAGTGGCATGACCCACTTCCAGCCAAGCACCGCAGTCATCACCCATTGGCCGCTCGCCGGAGTGGTCAGTGCCCACGTCCATCCTATGAGCGGACTCACCGCGCGGTGTTCCCTCCGCTCGACCTTCGACCACCGATGCCGCCTCATCGTAACCGACCCGGCCCCGCTGAGCCTTCGACGTCGAGCCGGGCGGGCAATTTTCCATACAGTGACTCAGTGTCTCATCCCGGCGCTGCAATTGCGGCCCCGTCCAACTCGACGATTGCGGCACCGGGCGCCACCTTGTTGGCCTCGTAATTTCACACGCGCCGGCTGAACCGTGGGCCGCTCCCGCAATCGCGCTATTCTTTATGC
>JADJKB010000004.1 GCA_016706225.1 Myxococcales bacterium | reverse complement strand
AACCCAGCTCGAACTCCGCCGCCGCTCTGCCCGTGGTTCGTCCGCGTGCGCCGCCCGAGGAAAGTGTCAGGGCCAGGACGGACCAAAAACGACCCGAAGCAGAGCGCTCTGTGCCGTCGCAGGCTGCCGAGGGTCATGAAGGGCCGCACCTCGGTGAGCGTCGGTCTCGGGGCGTTGCTCGGGGATCAGGGTGCGCGCTGTTGGTCGATCTACCCGGGCAGCGGCTCCGTGAACACGGGCGGTGCTGCCTCGGGCGGGGCCCGCATCGGTGGGGCCGCGTCGGGCGGAAGTGCAGGAACAGGCGCAGGGTGCAAGGTCGCCTGCCCCCCGCGCCCCGACTGCGACGACGACGGTGCCAAGAGTGAGTCTTGTGCCGGCACGGACTGCGCTGACGATGACTCGGAAGTGCATCAGGTCAATCGGCCTACATGCTCGCCCGAGCAGAATCCCAAGATCGGTTTCGATTTCGACTGCTCCGGTTCTGCCGATCGTGGAGTTCACCACGCCGCTCGAGTGCGTAGGACTCTCGCTGACCAAGTGCAACTCCGTCTCGCAGGGGTTTCGGATCACTGCCCGAGTGTGGCCAGCAGGGCGAATGGGGGGACTTGCAAAGCGGGTAGCGTGGTCTGCGGAAGGACGTGCTGCAGATGAAGACGATGGCGTGCAAGTGAGCGACCGTCTCTCGCTGGCGCCATCCGACCGCCAGTGAGTTTCGGGCCAGGCGACGAGCTCGAGGGCGAAGCTCGAGTGACCGTGTGTCAGCAGACATGTCAGACACCGGGGCGAGCACAAACAGCTTGCAACTGGCTGGTCTCTCCGCGCGAGGGGTGTCGGTGGCATACGGCGAAGCGCGCGATCTCAGGAGCAAGACGTCCTGGAACGAGGCTGCAAGTGCGTCCACTCGGAGGCTCTGCTCATGCCGCTTCGCTGCCCGTCTCGTGGTTCGTCATCGTGGTTCGCCGGTCGGATAGCCGGCGCACTCTTCACCTTCTGTGCTGGGCGCTGACTCCGGCCTGCGCCGTCGAGGCGCTCGACGAACAGGCGTTCGACGCCGAACCAATCGACACGGAGAGGATTGGCCGTCGGAGTCGGCTGCGACACGAAGCTCGTCAACTTCCAGCTCGCGGGCAGCTCCCATCAGGTGCACGAAGTCCGGAGCGACTACACCTGGCACAAAGGTCAACCCGTGCCTCGAGCAGCTGCAAGGCGCCGCTGGGAAGGACGGCCCCGCGAGCGCGTCCGCCGACCTGCTCTACCAGCAGACGCTGTACCTGCTGTCGAATCCCAATGTCCGCTTCTACAAGCAGGCAAGACCGACTACCTGAAGCTGAACCACGTGGTGAATGGTAAGGAAAAGCTGGACCTCTCGAAGTTCAACCGCCTGGTCTACTGGAACGAAAAGCACATCGCGTACGACTCCATGTCGCAGGTCGACTTCGGGCTGCGCATGCTGCGATTTACCGCCTGTTCCTGAAACAGGAGGGCAAGCTCAGCGAGCGCGGGCGCGTGTTCCGTGAGCTCGGACTCGCTGCGCTCGGTGTGATCACCGACCCATCGCGGACGGTGGGCTGCGCAGCCGGAGTGAGTGTGCACACTGGAAGGGCAAGGCGTGCGCCTGGTTCCACTCGGTGACGCGACGGGACTTCGACGAGACGAACGCGGGCGCAACCTTGAACAAGGCCTCCATCCCGTGCGCGACATGTACGAAGCCGCGCAAGTGCTCGCCGAGGTCGATGCCCTCGACACGACGACATCCCATTCGTCCCGCATCGACGCGCTGCGCCAGGCGTCGTTCGAAGGGACCTACCAGCTGGTGTACGGCAAGGGCGACGGGAAGGGCTCAGCGCCCAACCTGTTCGACTTCATCGCGACGACCCCGAAACCGATCCAGAGGGCTGGCTCTACTACGGCTTCAACCCGGAGCTCGGCAAGCGCATTTCTTGGGCAACAAGGGCAACGACTGGAAGAACTGCGGCTACCACATGCACGTGATGCAGCTGCTCTCGGCCATCTTGCCCCGGCTACCCCAGAGCGAACGCGCCGGATTCACGAAGGTCCGAGCGTCGCTTGGAGTGTCGGTCGTCGACTTCATCGTCAGCGCCTACCAGGTGAAAGCCGGTGAGGTCTGGGCAGCGGCTCCAAGACCCAGACCAACGGAGCGTTCGGCAGCTGCGGCGAGAAGGCGAAGACGCCGCTGAGCCCGGCGGTCATCAGCGCGCTCAGCGGTCTGTGAGACCGCCAAGGAGAATCGGACGGGGCTACGGTACCGTCCAGCTTGTCTCCACGCTCAGCTTGCCGGTCAGATGTGTGGGATGTCGCCACCGTCGAACAGCGCCTTGGTCGGGCCGTCCAGGTTTGGACGCCGGCCTCCCAACGCCGGATGGAGTTTTCGTAGGTCCAGCGCAGCGCCACCGCCCGCCTCGAAGCCAGGCAGACGCTCGGTGGCGGTGCCCGCGCCGGGTTTCATCGGATCGAGACTGAAGGTCTGCGTGAAGGTCTTCTTCTCGCCGGGGCGAGCAGCGGAAAGTCATTTTTCGGTGACCACGTAACCGTGCGGGCGAGGCTCCGGAATCAAGAGGTCGTGCCGCTCGGCGCTCGCATCACGATCCCACTGATGCCCCAGCGAAAGGCGTCGGGCGTGGGCAGGTAGATGCGCAGCGCTCCGCCGTCAGATTCCTGAAATGGAGGCGCGCCGTCCGCATCGGGATGCGATCCATTTCCACTTCGTCCGTGATCTCGAGCTGAACTTGAAGCCGTGAGTCGCTTGCGGCAGCGAGCGGCTGTGTGTGCTTTTCGGCGCTCATGGCGGTCTCCTGGGGCGCATCGACATGGCTCGGTTTGGCGCTGCGGCAACCGGCGATCACGAGGGGCAGGAGGGCGAGCAGCGGGCTCGCCCGCAGCGAGAAGGCGTGATGGCACGACGGTCCATGGTCTTCACCCAAACGTCCCCGAAGCTCTCCCCGGCAGGCCGCCGACCAAGGCTACCTCCAATCCGGACCCGAGGTGAGCAGGGCTGTGCTTCCTGGTAGTCTCGATCGGTTCTTCCCAGGCCGCGCGCGATCGTCCACCGTCAGCTCGGAGCGGCGGCCCGAGCCGAGGCGGGGGAAGGGCTTGCCGGCCGCCTAGGGCGCACGCGCCTCGCCTCGCCGATGCGTTTCTGCAGCATGCCGATGAGCCTCTGCTCGATGCGTCCCCTTCGAGTCATGATGCGCTCCTCTCTCGCTCGCATTCGTGCCCACGACGCTGCCGCTGCCGAGACCACGAGCACCTGCCGGCACGCCTTTGTGGGGTGTGCCCGGACTGTCTCAGGGCGTGAGCGCGGCGATCGCGGCGCGAAGCAGGGGTTCGGCCGAGGCTCGACCCCGCGCAGTCGCACCTGCTCGACGGCTTGCCGAGCCTGGGCCCGCTTGAACCCCGAGAGCACCAGCGCCGAGCGCACCTTCTCGAACACCTCGAGCTCGGCGCGGCCGCGACCGCAGGCGGCGGCACCGGCGGCGTTGGCGACGCGGACTGCACCTCAGGCGTGCGGTTCGCTTCGCGGCGAGCTCGAGCCCCCGCGATCTCGTTCTGGATGTGCTCTTCGCCGAACACCTGTCGCGCTCGGTACGAGTTGTGAGCCGAGCAGAGCAGGCAGCAGTTGTCCACGGTGGTCGGCCCGCCCTTCGCGAAGGGAACGATGTGCTCGATGGTCAGGAAACGGGTCTCTGAGCATCTGCGACCGGCAGCATCGGTGAAGGTGCACCGGTCAGCGTCCCGCTCCCGCACCTCCCGCTGGACATCGACGGGCACGTGCCGTGAGCCCGGCTTCGTCTCGCGACGCTTGCGCGGCTTGCCCGCGCCCGAGCGACGCTGGATCGCGTCCGCGATCAGCAGGTCCAGGCCGAGCTCGAGGAGCGTCGCCAGGTCGCCGCTGGGGATCCGTGGCTGAGCAGGTTGCGGGCTTGCTCGAGCTTGTCGCGAAACGCGGTCCGAGCGGTGAGCTCCAATCGCACACTCTCCGGCGAGAGGGGCTTGAGACGAGCACGATTCATCGAGGGCCGAGGCGCTGGCACGGAGTTACCTGCCCCGGACACTGTTGGTAACTCCGTCTGCGCGGGCTCGGGCGCCATCGTGGTCAAGGTGGTCGGCACATCCGGCTGCGGAGACCAGCGGGCGATGAGCTCTTCGAGCTGACGCTTCGACTTCCCACGCGCTTCGGCCAGGAGCTGCTCGACGTTGTCCCCGTGAGGTGCCTGGAGAGGAGGAACAGCCCGGTCAGGTGCACCTCACCCGACGCGAGCTCGTCGAGGATCTGAGGAAAGCGCTGTGCCAGGCGGGCAACGCGCACGCGCTTGTTGGCTCCGTCCTCGGAGTACCCCAGGCGCTCCACGCAGTAAGCGAAGAGTGAGGAACACGCGTCCTCGAGATAGAGCTTACGGCGGTCGAGCTCCGCCAGGTGGAAGACGACGTCCGTCGATGCGGCGCGCTCGGTGCTGACGGCAGCCGAGAGGCGTTCGCGGAGGTCGAGATCGGAGACCGAAGAGAGAGAGGCATGCTTTCCGCATACCACGCGATTTTTCGCCCTCACCGCTGCCACCAGGCGCGACGCTCACGACGTGGAACGCTTCGAACGTCACCGCGACGCGCAAAGCGCGCACAGCGCGCATCCTCGTGGCAGGGCGTGAGGGTTTCCTCGTGACTCGTCGCTCGCGCGCGCTGCGTGCTCGAAAACCCGTCAATTAACCGGCCAATGGTGCCGCGCTGCTCAGCGGGGAGATTTGCGAAGCAGTCTGCGAAGATCGGCTTGCAGTCGGCGAGCACGCCGAACGAGCAAGCGTGCGGCGTGGCGATCGAGTGCGTCGTCTTGGGTGCGTTTCTGGATGTATCGAGCGACCTCGGACAGCGACTTCATCGGGTCGAGAGGGGAAGGTGCGCTCGGCGCCTGGGGGAGAACGGTTGGGTAACGCTCGGCAATTCGCTCGAGTGCCGCGGCAAACTCGGAATGGACGGTGGAGCCGCTGATCTCGGCGTACCGCAGAGTCATGCGGTAGTCGGTATGACCGAGCAGCCTCATCACGGAGGGAAGGCTCATTCCGGCAGCCAGGAGCGAGGTCGCATAGGTGTGGCGGAGCCGATGAGTCGTCATGGACTCAGCGAACACGAGTCCGCGGCAGGCTTTGCAAAGGGCTTCTCGATAGAGCTCGTAGCGGGTTTTGTGACCTGTGGCGGTGGCGAGCAGCCAGGAGCGTTTGCGGGGACCCAACCGCCGCAGTTTTGCGATGAGCTTGACGGTGGAAGGGTCGAGCGGAACGAGCCGCTCGGTGGCGAGCTTGCCGAGAGGGACCTTGAGCAAGGTGTTGCCGCTGTGGTCCGAGCGGGTGCATTGGTACGGCAAAGCGATCAGCTCGCCGATGCGAAGCCCGGTGCATCGCATCAGGAGCAAGCCGAGCTGGTAGATGCAGCCGGACTTCTTGAGCCGGCGCTGGAGCACGAGATCGATGTCCGGCGCGACCGGACGCGGGAGGTAGTTCGGTAGCTTCGGGAGGTCACTGCTACGAATCAGGGTGTTGGCAGGCACGGAGAGCAGGCGTTGCTCCTCGAGCCACTCGAGATATGCGCGCACGTTTTGGATCGCGTTGACTCGGGTGCAGGCAGCCAAACCGCGAGCATGCAGCCACGCGAGCCACGATTCGAGATGGCAACGCTGCAGGCAGACGACGGACACGTGGTTGGCATTGAGCCAGATGTGGAGCTGCCGGAGGTGGGTTTGATAGCTGCGCACGCACTGAAGACTGTGCGTGGGCTTGAGCAATTCGAGAAACCGGCTGGCAGACGGAGGCAGCGGGAAATTCGAACGCGGCCAAGCGCACCGAGGGTCGAAGCCGAGAAGACCCCGTGCATGGAGCCACTCGAAATACATCAGGGCCACACGACGCCGTCGGGTGCGCGCATGCTCGGGAACGGATGCCTTCGCCAACTGCTGAAGGAATCGGTCGATTTCCGAGCGGTCGAGCTGCAGGAGCGGCCTGTAACTGGCCTTCAACCAGCCATGAAACTGGCTCAGAACGACACCCGCGCTCGGCTTGCTCTGCAAGAACTCGAGCGCGAAGGGCGGCAGATGGGCGAAGGGGTTGCGACGCGCCATGGTGCAATCTCATCGCCGATAACGGCCGGCGATTTTCTTGAGCGCACGGCGGAATTCGTCGGCCACGTCCGCCATGGACAGCCGGACGTACTGCAGAGTCGTTTTCAGGTCGGCGTGGCCCATCATCTGTTGCAGAACCGGCAAACGTACTCCGGCGCGCGCCATGTCGGCGCCGAACGTGTGTCGAAAGCGATGAGGGTTGGCGATGGCGAGGATCCGACGGCGACGCCGATGCCGAAACAGGCTCCTGAGTCCAGCCGGCGTCATGGGCCATCCGCGGTGTTTACCCTGCAAGACGACGAACAGTCGGGGCTTGTTGCACTGCCTTGGTCTTTCGAGCTCGAGATACTGACGCAGCGTGCGTGCGAGCACCTGCGGCAGGGGCAGCGCGCGATCGCGCTCGCCTTTGCCGCGAACCCGAACGCGGTTGTCGCCGAAGATGACGTCACCGAGCTCGAGCCCGAGCACCTCGTGCGAGCGAAGCCCGCACAGGAGCATGAAATGGGCGATGGCCAAGTCCCTGTAGCGCGTGAGGCTGCGAAGGAAGGCTCGCACCTGCTCGGGTGTGAGGGGCTCGACGAGCTTGCGCGGCTCCGTGACGCGCAGCTTGAGCACTCCGCGCCGCCTGAGCCGGTGAAGGCCGAGATCATGATCACGGCCAGGTCCCTTGTAGTGCGCAGCGGGCAGGCTCACGCGAGGGCCGACGCCAAGCTCTCGATTCATCCAGAAGCGGAACAGGAGCCGGGTTGTCGTCAGCCGCCGATTGATCGACCGTGGCTCCGCACCGGCTTCGCGCTGAGCTGCGATGAAGCCCAACAAGTCCTGCGCTTCCAGCTGCTGGAGGGCTCGGCCGCCAGCGCGCATCCATCGATAGAGCAGCAGTAGATCGAATGCGTACGCCCGAACCGTGCGTGGCGATAGCCCGCGGACCTGCAGCGCCGAGAGGAACTCGTTGGCCTCAGCAATCGTGCCGTTGTCGTCGACCAGCGTATGACCGATGGCCGAGCGCGCTACGCGCAGACCCGTGTCGGCGCTGCTTCGCGAGCCACTGGTCATGGGATTGCACGTCGCTGATGAGCTCGGATGCCGTGGCGCACGGTCGTGTGGTCGCGACGGAACAGCGATGCAATCTCGAGAAGGCTGTAGTGGCGATCGAACTGATTGCGGATCAGCCACCAGAGCTCCTGGCGCGCCCGGGACACGCTTGAGGTCCGCGCTCGGCCGCAGAGCTCCTCCCGAACGACACCACGACGACGGCAGACCTCGTCGAGCAGTGGCGTGAGATTTCGCATCTCGAGCGCTGCGAGCACGGCCGCGGCGTGGCCCGCGCCGTGAGCGGCGCCGGACTCTCCGGAGGTGCACTCGGTCATCAAGGCACTCCAAAGAGCAGCAGCTGCCTCAAGTCACAGAAGTCGTCGACACCGGAGAGATCACGATGACGGCGGCGAACGCGACCGGGGGGCGGGACCCATTCCACGGTGTACGGCGCCGCCCCGCCGTCGTCCGCTCGAATCCCGTCGTAGGCTGACAAGTCCGCTTCGACGCCCCGCTCTTCCGCAGCGAGCGCAACGCGCACCGACTGCCCCTGCCACAGCGCCAGCGCCTCCAGCAACAGCGGCAACGCCCGCGGGTGGGTTGGCGGGCGCAGCAACCGGGCCTTGAGAATCGTCTCCCTCGGGCCGGCCATCGCGAGCACGCGCATCTCCCTCGGCCCAGGTGCAACGCCCATCCAGATCGAGCTCATCGGTCGATTCCTGCTCCGAGCTCGAGGCCGCCACGATGACGGCTATCTCGGCTACGAGCGGGGCGACGCTCTCACGATGGCCAACTTCTCGAGCCGTGCTGTGCGTTACATTCTTCTTCTGCTCACGCCAGCGGGCCACTCGTGCCGCCGTCGTGCGGTGCCCCAGGCGGCTGGTGCGGTAACGGCGCTGGGAGGCTTCCCGCGACATCCGCCGACAGGTTTCGCCGCAGAACAGCCTGCCGAAGTTGCAGGCCGGGCAAACGTCGAGCACGTTGTGGCACTCATCGCGAGAGCACTCCACCTGCTGAAGAACGACCACCGCTGCGAATGCAGAAAGCTGGCCGCAGCAAGGGATGGCATGCGAAGGTAGCGCCGTCGAACGCGACCACCGCGACGACCCGAGGGCTCGGAGTGATTGTCCGGGCCCTCTTACTTTCTTCCGCCGCGATCATCGCGATCCAATCCGGCACGGGCCAACTCGGCGGCAATCCGAGATTGGCCGGTTAGATCTCAAGAAGAATGTGAATCGAATCGTCGCGCGACCGCTCTTTTCAAGCACGCGCTTCGCCACGGCGCAGAGCTCGGAACCACGCCGCTCGCACCCCTCGAACAAAGAGGGGTGCAAGGATTGCCCTCGGTGGTCTTGGCAGCGGCAGCGTCCTCGAGCTCGCGCGCTCGCGCGGAGTGCGAACCGCTGGCGGTTCCACGCATGCGCCGGCAGTGCGCGACGCACACGGTAACGACGCGCGGTCGCTCGCATGCGCTGACGGCACCCGGCGCGCTCACGCCAGCACGCCGCTCTCCTCGCGGCCCGCGCACCCCTATCCCTGCGCCGCGGGGGACCGGCTTCTCTCTCTCCTTGCTCTCTTCTCGCGGCCGCTGGCTTCGTCGACCGCTCGGTCGCCGGCCCATCCCCTCGGCCCGACTGCCAATCGACATGCCTCCTGGTAGAGTTCGCCGGACCGCCGGACCACGACCGAGGCACAGCCCGGCACACGATAGGATGAATCGCATGAGCTCCACGACGACGCGCTTCCTGGGCGCCGCGGCGTTGGTTCTTCTTGGCTCGAGCGCCTGTGGCTCCACCAGCAGCGACAGCGACGCGACGGGCGGCGCGGCAAGCAGCGGCGGCGCGGGCGGCGGCGGCGGGACCGGCGGCGCTTCCGAGCCCGCGCTCTGCGACGGAAGCGCCAGCATTCGTTTCTCGGCGACGCTCGGCGGCGGCATGGTGATGCCGTCCTACGTCTTCCACCAACCCCTATGGTTGGAGCTTCTTCTACGTGACCGGCGGCTGCGAGTACTTCCTGGGCGGGAGCGTGCAGGACGGGGTGAAGAGCGGAAAGTTGGACCCCCGCGCGCGCGCAAGAGCTCGCAACCGCGGTCCATCGGAGCAACATCCCCAGTTACTCGAGCTGGCTGGACATGGGCTGCCCAGACGCCGGCAACGTGGCCATCAGCGACGGTACGAGCTCGGCGTATTGCAGCTGCGGTTGTGATCCAGATGCACCCAAAGGACTGGAGTCCGCCATCGACGCCGCATCCAGTGGAAGAAAAACTGTGGAACGAAGGCTCGCCCCTCGATGGACCGGTCGCCGCAGCCGCTCAGACGAAGGAAGTCACGGCGCAGCCGGCCAAAGCCTGGCCTCTCAGCTGGCCCATCACCGACCTACCCTTGCCCAACGAGCCGGGGGGCAAGGTCGTCACGGACGCGGGTGACGCGGCGAAGCTCCGGGGTTTGCGCGAAGGCTCGACGTTCGAAGGTGTGCTGATCGACGTCGGCGGTTTGCGCTACGAGCTATTCGTGCGCGACGAGTTCCCCGACGCCGTGAAGACCGCCATCGCAGCTTCGAAGTAGCAGCCCACACTCACTTCCCCCCGAGCTGCTCCAGCTTGCCGGGTTTGCCGTCTTCGTCCCAGTGCTGCCAGGCGCCGACCGCTTTCCCATCGCGGTACTCGCCTTCCATTTCACGCCGGCCGCTCGAATAAAAGAAGGTCGCGCGCCCGTGCGGTGTGCCATCCGCACGGCTGCACAAGATCACGGGATCTCCTTCTTCGGACGGATCCTTGTTGAGCGTCGAGCCCTCCGGGCAAGCCGCCTCGCCCGCCTCCCACCAGTTCTGCTCCGGCACGGGTGCAGCGGCTGCGGCGCGCGGCGGCGCGCCGCGCGGAAGCTCCTCACACAACCCCGACTTGCGATTGCAATAGCGGCCGGGGTGCACTGCGCCCAGCAGCCGCCCGTCGTTGCGCGATACACTCCCGCCGTGACCAGCGCCGCCCCGGTCACCACCGCGGCGTCCCGCGTCCGGTTCGGCTTGGAGCCGCAGCCTGCGGTCAGACCCAGAGCCAACCCAACCATGACGAGCCGCGCGAGCAGCGAAGGACTCTTGTTGCCGGCGCTGAGCATGGGGTCCGGGCGAAGCCCTGGCGCAGTGGTCGAGAGGGTCACCTCACAACAACAACCAAAGCGCGACGACCCCGCCAATGACCACGAGCATCACGACTGGCACCAGGAATGCCACCGCCGTGATCCAGCCCGCCCGTTTGATGGCGTGGCCCACCTGATCTTGCTGAAACTGCTGGAACTGCTGGAAACCCGGCGACATGGGCGCGCCAAAACCGTAGCCGATCTGCGGCACCTGGCCCGGCGGTAGGCCGGGCACTGCCGCGGATCCGGTCGTCGAGCACCTTGTTCACCAGCGCCGCGTGTTCGGCGGCGCGCGCGGGTGTTTGAGTACGTTCTTGCAGTACGGACAGTTCGGCCGCGTCATGTCGTCGAGCGACAAGGTCGCGCCGCAGGTCTCGCAGTTCACGCCTTGCTCACGGCGTTGGACGGCACCCACTGCTGCGAGCCGTTGTCGAACTGCACCAGGTACTGGTTCGGGGCCGCTTGCATCACGGACGCCGCGTAGTGCTGACCGTCAGACCACGCGACCTTCACCTTGGAGCCGGCGACGATGCCGCCGGTCATGAACGACGCGGCTTGCTTCGAGGCCGAACCCAGCGGGTTCTGCATGATCGACGCGGCGGCGGCCTGCGACTGCTGGTAGGCGGGGTTCATCATCGCGGCCTGCACCGGATCCATCATCGCCTGCTGCTGCAGAGCTTGTGCGTTCGGCGCCGCCATGGCCCCTGCGCTCGTGTCGCGGGTCACCTGAACCTGGCGCGGGCCGCCCCCACCGCGAATGCGGGTCTCTTCTTGCGTGACGAAGTTGTGATGCCCGGCGTACTGCATCATGTTCGCCGACATCTGCCCGGTCCAGTAGCCACCGGCCTCGGTCCAATCACTCATCGAGACGCCCGCCGCCTGAATCGCGGCCTCGAAGCCGTAGATCTTGATCAGCGCGCTGACGTGCACGTAGTCGTCGTAGCTGCAGCGAGCGGCTCCGCCTTTCGCCGCGCGAGCGCCGCCTGATACATCGGCATGAACGCCGTGGCCACACGACCCATGAGGGACATGTCCTGCATGCGGGCGGTCCAGCCGGCCTTCGCAGCCTCGTAGTCCGCAACCGTGACTCCTTCGCCACGCAGCACCTCCTCGGTCTTCGCCTTGTCCTTGTCGAGACCGTCGAGCGCAGCGCCGAGATCTGCGTAACGTTCCAGCGAAATCCCATTGATGGGGGCGAACGGATCCATGCTCCCTCTCTTTCCGGGCGGAAGGGGGCCAGAACTCGCGCCCGGCGTAAAGAAAAACGAGAAAAACCCCGCCGCTGATTGCTCAGCCGCGGGGCTTTTTCATCGCTGGCCCGGTGGGGCGTTGCTCAGAGCGCCTTCTTCTTCGCGGCCTTCTTCTTCGCGCCCTTCTTCCCACCCTTGCTGAGCTTCGTTGCGCCGCCGGCCTTCTTGCCGTGTTTCTTTCCGGACGAGAGCGCCGCGCTCTTCTTGCCAGACTTCTTCTTGTGCTGCTTCGGCTCGCGTCGGCGCTGGCCACGGCCTTGCGCCACCCTTCTTGCCCGGCGAGCTGATCAGAACTCGACCGAGTCCTTCTTCGGCGGACCTTGTAGCCCGGGATGCCGTCCTGAACTGGAAGCTGATCTCGGCTCCGCTCGTGCCGTTGCGGGTCTTCACCCGCGCGATGCGATTGTCGCGCTTCACGATCCCGTTCGGTGACTCCATCACCTTCACCGGGAGCACCACCGTGAAACCGGTGGCGTTCACGGCGCCCTGGAGCTTCGTCGCCGCCTTGTCGAGGCGCAGCCGGTGAACGACCGGCTCCGAGAGAGAGTGCCGTGACCCCACGGCGCCGCGCTGCCTGCGCTTCCTTTGCCCTCCTCGTCGTCCGAATCACCGGAGTCACCGGAGCCGCCGAAAGCCTGGTCGTCGACCGCGGCTCCGCCGCCGCCTTCTCCTTGGCCTCGGCGCCCTTCGCGTCGTCCGCCTCGTCGCCTTCGTCGGCGGAGCCGGGGCCGAGCCGAGCGGCGCGGGTTCCATGGTCGCCATCGGCGTCGGGCCAAACAGCGGGACGTCCGCGTTGGCACCGGTCGAAGCGGGGGGCCGCGGTCGGGTCCGCGCCCCTTGGCCGGATCCGCGCGCCTTCTTCGGGTCGACGGGGTTGCCCTGCTCGTCGACCTTGATCACGTCGCCAGCGGCGACCGCGACCGCCGCGCACATCCTTCTTGCCCCTCGGCACCCGGCGGCGCCGTCGGCTTCTTCATGGCGATCACACCCACCGTGAGCAGAGCACTCCAACGGCGCTCAGCGCGGCGACCTTCTTCGCACGCTTCTTCTTGGCCGCCGGATCGAGCTCGACCTCCGCCGGCATGGCCTCGGCGGTACCCGACTGCGGACGCAGCTTCGCGACTGCCAGCCGACATCACACCGACGGCGGAGCCGCCGCGGTGGTGCGCCTGGGTGCGTTGCCCGTCTCTTCTGCCGAAGCTCCACCATTTTCGCGCCTGCCCTTTGAACAGCCTGCCGACGCTGGTCGCCGCCGCCCACCCAGCTTCGCCATCATCTTCCACCACGCTTTGCGGCGGCGCTGGCGTCGACCGCCTGTTCGCCACCTGCCGCGTATGGCCGCGGCCTTCCTCGTCCGATCCGGCCCCATCGACGAAGCCGTCGTCACCGAGCGGCGCGTCGTCATCCGTGTGGGCAGCGGCAGCCGTGAAGCCGCCGATGGCTCCAGCGTGACCGGCCACCTGGTCACCCTTCGAGTCGATCTGGCACTCGGCCTGGGTGTCGTCTGCGCCCTGTCGTAGCGCGTGCAGCGCCACGACCAATTGCGGGACCCGGGTCCGCGGGTCGATGACCACGTCCACGCCGTCGATCTGAGCACTGCGGCGCCCGCCCGCGCCGACGTCTGATCCCGGAGGCGCGCGCCCACCCTCAGGAACCTCCAGGTTCGATGCCACCTCGACCTGCTTCGAGCCGCCAGCTCGACAATACGCTTCATCGGTGAGCCGGGAAGGCCGTCGATGCAGGCGGGACTCGCACGCCGGTGCCGCCGGGGCTGGCCTCGTCGGGTTAGGAGGTGTCTCAGCCGCCCTTCGCTTCGGCGGTGTGCCGATCCCGCACAGCCCTTCCAGCGTTTCCACGCTGCCGCTCGAGGGCCAGGAACCCAACGCCGAACTCACCACCGCGGTCGGCCCCGCTTCGCCAGGCGACCTTTGCTTTCGACGACGATTCTCCTGACCACCGTTCTCGAAGCGACAGACCAATGGCGCGCCGACCTCGGGGCAAGGTACGCGGTGCGCAGATGCATCCCGCGACCGCTGACGTCGACGCTCTCGGCCTCGAACGCAGGGGGCTCCACCGACGTCGCGACCACAAACCGATTCAGCGCCTGCACGCGGCACACGCTGCAATCCGTTGGCGCGCCGTTCCTGTTCGTAGCTCATGCTGCTTCCCGTGAGCCCGCGCCCGAAATACGGAGCGGGGCCGCTTCGGGAGGTAGGGCCCCAGCCGACTTCCCGGCTAAGTTTCGGGGGCGAGAACTGGAAACGTTCACCCGGCAGCGGGTGCGACCCAGCCGCGAGCCGAGCGCGACTTCAGCCGATTTCGACGCGATTCCGGCCGCCAAGTTCTGGCCGCGTAGAGCGCCGCGTCTGCTGCAGCGAGCAGCTCTGCCCCGTTAGGAAACGCGCCGCCGTCATCGTTTCGGGTGATCCCCAGGCTGGCTGTCGCCGGGGATCCGTTTGGCTTCCCATTCGATGACCAGGGACTCCAACAGGGCGCGGGCGCCCTCACCGAACTGTCGGGCTTTCTCCGGAGTTATCCCCCGGAGGAGCACCACGAACTCCTCACCACCAAAGCGGGCGAAGACGTCCTCGACCCGCAGCGAACGGCTGATGCATCGAGGAGGCTTTCTTCAGCACGAAGTCGCCGGCGGGGTGACTGAAGCCGTCATTGATGCGCTTGAAGTAGTCGATGTCGATCGCGGCCAGGGTCAGGTCCGCCCCGTGCCGCTCGGCGTAGGCGAGCTCACTGGCCAGGCGTTCCTCGAGGTAACGGCGGTTGTGCGCCCGGGTCAGAGGATCCCGGAACCGTCGACTAGTACAGGTGCGCTGCGCTTCTTCTTCCAGCACGTCGAGTGGGGCGAACTGCTTTGACGACGTTGCGCCCTAGCCCCACCCGGTCGCCGTCCTTGAGCGCTTTCGGAGCCGAGAGGCGCTCGTCTCCCACGAAGGTGCCGTTGGTGTCGCTCCAGATCTTCGACGAAGGTGACCCTGTCTCTGCGAAACGCCCGCGCGGTGCCGGCGCGACAGACCGTCGTCCAACAAACGCCTGGCCGCCGTGTCGTCCCGCCCAAAAATAACCTCGCCGTTCTCGAGGGAGAAGATCCGACCGGGCTCCGGCTCGGCGAGCACGGTGAACACGCTGCGGTTCTTCGGCAGTGTCTCGTTGAAAACCGGCCCGAGCCCCGCCTGCTGAACCGTGGTCGAGGAGATCCTGGGCTGGCCCATGAGCCTGCGGCGATACGGGGGAGTCGGCGCCATCGGGAAGACTTGGACTTCCGACGGGCAAGGGTCAATATCCGCGCGCGATGGCGCTCATACGGTCGTGGTGCGCCCGGCGATTCGAAGTCGGCGCCTGCCAGCGGACCTTTTCGATGCGCCCCCGGATCGTGGTCGGTCGCGGGAGGGCTGCGATGTGCGCCTGCCGGACGCCAGCGTGAGCCACCGGTAATGCGCCGATCCAGCAGCGTGGAAGTGAGTACCTGATCGTCGACGAGGGCAGCACCAACGGCACCTTCGTCGGTCCGGGTGCGACTGTCGCGCCCCACTTCGCCGCGCGTGATCCGCTCCGGCGATACGTTGCGGGTCGGGCGCATCTGGCCGAGCCCGCGTCGAGCACATCGTGCCGACAGCAGCGGCGAACGTTGCCACCAAGGAGATCGCGCTCGGGCTCGTGGCCGAAGCGCTCGAGGCTCAGGGTGATCCTTCGGCGGTCCGTGTCTTCGTCACGGAGGGTCCGGACGCGGGCGTGAGGTGAGCATCCGTGAAGCCGGTCGGCCCTACGTGCTCGGTCGCGGCCAAGGTGTGGAGCTATCACTCGACGATCGGACGCTTCGCGCCGTCATGTCGAGATCACCAGCAAGGGTACCCAGCTTCTGCGGGAAGTGACCTCGGGAGCAAGAACGGCGCGTCGCTGGGCGGCAACAAGCTGGACGCAGGCAAGGGACGTGGTGTGGCCCACCGGAGTGCCACTTCAGGTTGGCACCAACGTGCTCAGCTACGAAGACCAGTGAGCGAG
>JADJKB010000002.1:300000-397588 GCA_016706225.1 Myxococcales bacterium | reverse complement strand
CCCTGAGCGATGACCTCCCGCACCAGCGCCACCACCGCCCGCACGTCCGCCCGCACCTCTTCCGCCCCCACGCGCACCACGCGATACCCCCACCGGGCGAGATCTCTGTCTCTGCGCGCATCAGCCTCCCTTCGCAGCGAGTGATACCCACCATCGACTTCGACGACGAGCTTCACGCTCAGCGCGGCGAAGTCCGCCACGTATCGCCCGATGGGCACCTGCCGCCGGAACGCCACCCCGAGCCTGCCGCCCGGTTCTCCCGCCACAGGATTTCCTCGGTCTCGGTGCAGGAGCGCATTTCGCGAGCCCGTGCGATGATGAGCGGAGAGCTTCTGGGGATGATGGGCCATGGTGCTTCCTCCTCCCGGCGGGACGGCCGGGCTTTGCGACCCCACGGCGCACGATCTGTGACACGCCGCTTCGCGCTCGCTTCATCCGCGGTGCGCGTTGCAGGCTCGGGCTCACTCCGCATGCCACGCGCGGCGTGGCGCAGAGCGTGCGCCACCGGAGCACAGCCCGACCGTCACGCCGGGCGGAACACCACCCGGCGCAACATCGCGACGCTCGCAGCGAGTCATCGCGCCGCCAGACCTCGAGCAGACCCCTCAGGTCACAGTCCCTCCCCTGCCGCGCGAGCGGCGGAGCCGCGAGCACGGCTTTGGAGGGACCGGCGCGCAGCGGCGACGAGGGTGGCAGCACGAGTGGCGGGCAACCTCGGTGACGTCGAGGTGTTCCAGGGGAAGTTCCGGGATGCGGCGGAGCACCTCGAGTACTCACTGCGCAACTGGCCTGCGGGTCAGGAAGCCTCGCGCAAGCGCACGGCCGCGCGGTTCGAGGAAGCAAAGCAGAAGATCGGCACGCTGACGTTGAAGGTCAGCGAAGGCGCTGACGTCTCGGTCAACGGCAAGAGCGTCGGCAAGTCGCCACTCGCGGGACCGGTGTTCATCGAGGCGGGGGCTGCCACGATCGAGGCGAAGATCGGGGAGAAGGTCGTCAAGAAGACGGTCGCGCTCGACGTTGGCGACGCGCGAGAGATCGAGCTCGTGATCGAGGGTGAGGCCGCGGCGGTGGGGCCGGCGGCGGGGCCATCGGAGAACGGCGACGGGACGGCTAGCGGCAACGCAAACGCAAGCGCGGGTGGTGATCTCAAACCGCCAGGTGGATCGTCAGTCAAAACCGTCGGCCTGATCGCGTCCGGGGCGGTTGCGCTGATCGGTCTCGGTGTTGGGGTGGGCTTCTACATGAAGAAGCAGTCGGCGAAGGATGATGCGGACGCACTCCAGAGCGACAACAAGCTCGGCGATAGCGGCTGCAGCGGGAAGACCAAACCCGCCGCTTGCTCCGACCTGGCGGGCGCTGTCGATCGCGCGAAGAGCAGCGGCACGATTTCCACGCTTGGATTCATCGGCGCTGGTGTTGGCGCTGCAGGCTTTGTGGCATTCATGTTGATGCCCGGCTCGAACAACAAGACTGCGGTGTATCCGCTGCTCGACCAGCACACGGCGGGCCTCGGCGCCTTCGGCCGCTTCTGAGAATCAAGGGGATGAAATGAAGACGATGGGCTTTGCTTTCGTGCTTGCTGCTGTCGCCAGCGGCGGTGGGTTGATCGCCTGCGGCGGAGACAACTTCGACTCCTGCGAGGCAACCTCGACCTGTCCGCAGAAGGACGGCGGCACCGGCGCAAGCGGTGGCACCAGCGGTACCGGGGGTTCAGGAGGCACCGGCAACACGGGAGGCACATCCGGCACCGGCGGCACCGGCAACACCGGCGGAACTGCTGGAAGCGGCGGAGTTGCCGGCGGCGACGGCGGCACTTGCGACCCGACGAAGTCGCCTGGCTCCGAGCCATGCCTCATCGCTGACGACTACGGCGTCTTTGTGTCGCCGAAAGGCGACGACACGAGTGGCAGCGGCACCAAGGCCAGCCCGTACAAGACGCTGGGCAAGGCGCTCGCCAGCGCGGGGACCACGGGCAAGAGTGTCTACGCTTGTGACGACGGAGGCGGATTCAGCGAGACGGCGACGCTGGCGGTAACGGCCACTCACGACAGCCGCGGCATGTATGGCGGCTTCGACTGTGGCACCTGGACCTGGTCGGCCAGCGCAAAAGCAAAGGTGAACGGAGCGGCGGTCGGCCTGACGATTTCCGGCATCTCGACGAGCTTCACGGTCGAGAGCTTCGACATCATCGCAGCGAACGCCGCGAACTCTGGCGAGCAGCTTCGGCGCCATTGTCGCGAGCTCGAAGGGCGTCGCGTTCAAGAACGTCTCGCTCACCGCCGGCGACGGCAAGGCTGGAAACGCGGGCAGCGACGGCACGCAAGGGCTGGACGGTGACAACGCAGCGGCGGCGCAGAATGGCGCGGCGGCGACTTGCACGGGGGCGCCGGCGCAACTGCTGGGCGGTTCCTGGAGCGCACCAAGTGGATGCAACTCGCTTGGGGGTGTCGGTGGGTTGGCGGTGAAGGCTACGTCAGGGTTCGGCGGAGGGGCCGGGACGCCCAAGACCAACGTGACGCCTGCAAATACCGACAACGGCGGCGCCGTCGGTACCGGGACTGCGAATGGCAATCTTGGTCAGTCGGGTTCTAACGGCAACTCTGGCTTGCTCGGCTCGGCAGGGGGCACCGGCGTCTTCACTTCCTCGGGCTTCACTTCCGGCAACGGGAACGACGGGGGTGATGGATTCCCCGGCCAAGGCGGCGGGGGTGGCGGAGCCAGCTCGAGTTCGTCAGCCAGCTGCATTGGTGCCTCTGGCGGCGCCGGTGGAATGGGCGGTTGCGGCGGCGGCAAGGGGAGCGCCGGCAAGGGCGGAGGCGCAAGCGTCGCGCTGTTGTCCTGGCAAAGCTCAGTGTCACTAACTGGTTGCTCGCTCACCTCGAAGAAGGGCGGCGACGGCGGCAAGGGCGGAGCAGCGGCTGCCGGCGGCTCGGGCAAAGCAGGCGGACAGGGCGGGCTTGCGGGTGGGGGCCTGGCGAAGGGTGGAGGCGGGGGTGAGGGGGGTAACGGAGGCAACGGAGGATCCGGATCTGGTGGCTCCGGCGGCGGGAGCTATGCGCTCGTTTGGAACGGCTCCAAACCAGCGGCGGCGACGACCACGCTAAAGGAAGGCGCCGGGGGCGGGAAGGGTCTGGGCGGTGCGGTTATGGGTTCTGGGCTGAATCCCGCACCAGATGGAACCGGGGGCCTAGCCGCGCTGGAGTTCGAGCAGAAATGACCAAGTCGCGCGGCTTCACTTCAAGCGCCAGCGCCTAGGTCCATCACCGACGATCGCGCCGGCTTGCTTCAGTCTCGTCCTAGCCCAGGCCAACCTGTAGGCAAGCTCTGTACGAACCCCAACGGATGCATGGCGTGCTTCGCGCTGTGCGGCCGTCAAGCGAAGCGCATTCCCGACATGGAGTTCGAGCTGCTCGTTGGTCGCGCTGCCTCCCAACTCGCGCAGGGCAGCCAGCACGGGCTCCTGCAGCTCTGCTTGCGTCGGAAGACGAGGCCGGTCGTCACGGTCCATCTTCTGCCCCAAGCTCGCGCGCGGGTTGCCTGGCGCGCGCACGCGCACCGTAGCCCTTGCCAGTTCCCGGGTGGGCCGTGTGGCGTCCAGCCAGTGGCCGAAACTCGTGCGGCACATCGCGAACGCGTTCCGCGGTCGGCGCTGGCGATCGGTCCGGAGGCAGGAGCTTGGGTGTACCGCGCGGTGCACGACGACCCAGCAGTTGCACGCGAATCTCGCGGGCCAGCACTTCTCCCAGGAGGGACGGGACCGCGTTTCCAACCTGCCGCTGCACGGATGTCCGACCGCCACAAATCTCTACGTCATCAGGAAATGTCTGAAGCCTGCAAAGCTCGCGCATGCTTAGCCTGCGATTCTTCCAGTGGAAAGGGCCCACCGCGGGGCCGGGCTGAGCCTGGATAGTCCATGATGGTTGGCTCTTCGCGAGCTTGAGCAAGAAACTCCAGTAACGGCGTCTCCACCCGAAGAGAGGCAGACCACCTCCCCTGTCGGTATGCCAGAGGTAGTTGTTGCCCTCCGGAATTGAGGGGAGAAGCCTGGCCCACTTTCCACGCACCGCAAGGTCCTCGTTAGGAGATGGCTCAACATCTGCGAGCGCGTCCCAGGCCGTGCGGTATAGCGGCAAGTCAGCCTCTTTGAACAGGTTGGCCTGCTCGACCGCCGCTTGGTGCGTGGGTTGCGGAAACTGAAAGTGGGTTCCGTCGCGCGCCCCAATCACGAAGACCCGCTCGCGAACTTGTGGCACGCCATAGTCCGCGGCGCGAAGCACGGCGACACGAGGTTGGTAATTGCTCTTGGTTCTGCGGTTGATCACGCGAATTCGCTCGACGAGTAGCCGTAGTCCCTCATCCTTTCCGGAGTAAGCGAGTCCCTCCACGTTTTCGAGCAAAAAGGCGCGAGGCAGCGCTTCTTCGAGAACGCGAAGGTAGGCGCTCAATGTGTCTGCGCGCGGGTCGTCGAGGCGCTTGGTGTCGCCTTTGGCCCAGTAGCCGGACTTGGAAAAAGGCTGGCACGGTGGACCTCCAATGAGTACATCGACGTCACCCTGGCGCAGCCCAGCGCGCTCGAGCATCTCGCTCGTAGGAACGTCGAAAATGCTGCGCTCGATGACTTCCCAGCCACGGCTCGACCGCAAGGTCTCACAAGCGTCATGATCGAACTCAAGGGCCACCGCAGAGTGAAAGCCGGCTGCCTCGAAACCGTAGTCGAGCCCGCCCGCGCCGGAATAGAGGCTGATGACTGTTGGTCCACCCATCGCTTCGGCCATAGCATGACCTGACCCAGGCAAGGAGGGCGCTCCACGCTTGGGTCGGACACAGAAAGTCCCACCTCGGGAGATCATGGGGTTGTGAGCGTCATCGAGTACTATCGCGGAGTCCACGGGCACGCGAACGTCGGCAGAATCACCCGCGCACTCGAGGAGTCAGGCGCCCAAATCCTCGCGGCGCCTGATGCGACGGTCGCGCCATTTGAGTACCGGATCCGGTCGCCCAGAGGCGAGGTACTCGACCTAGTTTGCTACGCGTTTACGGCAAACAAGTACAAACAGGCGGGGCGCCCAGTCGATGAACACCGATTCCAAGTGAAATACGGAAGCGAGTTCAAGAGGTACCACGACCTCTTTGTCGATGAACGCCGACGAAAGATCACTCTCATGTTCGGCGTTCACCATGAGATGGACCTCTTTGTCGCCGTGGACCCCTCGGTCCACACACCGACCTGGTTCTCAATGTCGGTGGAATTCAAAGGCGCGGATCTTCTCGCCGCGAAACGATCTGGTTGGGTGAGCTGGGAACGCGAGCGCTCGGCAGCTCGCCGAAAAGCGGAGATGCCACGCCTCGACTTCAGCACGGAGGTGGTGTCCGCGTTTCGGCCAGGTCACTTCCTTCGATTCATTGAGTTCGAGCGTGTAGCAACTGGACTCGATCCCGGGGAGCGCCTGCTGCTCGCAGATCGAATCGCTCGCCGTCTCGACGCGCCCGAGCCCGGAAAGCGCGAGAAGCTCCACCCTCTGGAGAGAGCGCTCGGGCTGTCCGGAGGGGAGTTACTCGACGTTTTGGGCAGCTCCTTCCGGCTTGCCGCCGCCATTAGGGGTCGTGTTGCCGAGCACCACCTCGGGGGTGAGTTGGAGCGTACTGCTGGAGTCAGCGATGTCCGACATCTGGACGAAGATGGCCAGCCAGACTTCACCGTCCGGTACGAGCGGAACCTGTTCAGAATTGAATGCAAGAACGTTCTGAGAAGGAGAAACAGGGACGGGTACCCAAGGGTGGATTTTCAGAAGACACGCGCGTCCAAGGGCAACCCGTGCAGTCGCTACTATCGTGCCGCCCAGTTCGAAGTGCTCGCCGCTTGCCTTCATCCAGTAACAGAGCAGTGGGAGTTCAACTTCTGTCCGACCCGGGTCTTGGCGCCGCATCCCAACTGTCGCGGGCACCTTTCGGAGAAGGTGCTTGTCAGCGGCCGTGGTTGGCGCGAGCAGCTTCCCGCTGTGCTGGAAACGATATTGCGCAGTCGTGGCTAAGCAAACGAACATCCACCGGGCCCCGGCATGAGCGACCGGCAACGTGTGCTGCCTTGTCGTGCGACGCAGAGCGAGAACTCGACAACAATGGCCCGTCTTCGTTCCGGCTACGTGGATCCGCTGTGGCTCGTGGGAGTCCCGGCGCATTTACCGCGTGGACGTGCCTTGCAGAACCCGACGTGCCCTGTCGACAACCCTGTCCACCTCAGCCCGCACCTCGTCCGCCCCCACGTGCAGCACGCGAAAGCCCCACCGCGCGAGATCTCTATCTCTGCGCGCATCAGCCGCCCCTCGCAGCGAGTGATACCCACCATCGACTTCGACGACGAGCTTCACCGACAGCGCGGCGAAGTCCGCCACGTACCGCCCGATGGGCACTTGCCGCCGAAACGCGACGCCGAGCCGCCCACCCGAGAGCTCGTGCCACAGGATTTCCTCGGTCTCGGTCATTGCAGAGCGCATTTCGCGAGCCCGTGCGATGATGAGCGGAGAGCTTCGGGGATGATGGGCCATGGTGCTTCCTCCTCCCGGCGTGACGGCCGGGCTTTGCGACCCCACGGCGCACGATCTGTGACACGCCGTCTCCAAGTCGCTCCGATGCGCGCGCACCACTCGAGCCTCGCACACGCCCGCTGCATCACGCGCGGCGTGGCGCAGAGCGTGCGCCACCGGAGCACAGCCCGGCCGTCACGCCGGGCGGAACACCCACACGGCCCGGCATCGCCAAGCTCGCAGCGAGTCATCGCGCCGCCAGACCTCGAGCAGACCCCTCAGGTCACAGTCCCTCCCTGCCGCGCGGAGCGGCGGAGCCGCGAGCACGGCTTTGGGAGGGACCGGCGCCGCGCAGCGGCGACGGGGGTGGGCAGCACGAGTGGCGGGCAACCTCGGTGACGTGGAGGTGTTCCAGGGGAAGTTCCGGGATGCGGCGGAGCACCTCGAGTACTCACTGCGCAACTGGCCTGCGGGTCAAGAGGCCTCGCGCAAGCGCACGTGGGCGCGGTTCGAGGAAGCAAAGCAGAAGATCGGCACGCTGACGTTGAAGGTCAGCGAAGGCGCGGACATCAGCGTCAACGGCAAGCCGGTCGGCAAGTCGCCGCTGCCGGGACCGGTGTTCATCGAGGCGGGGGCGGCGACGATCGAGGCGAAGATCGGGGAGAAGGTCGTCAAGAAGACGGTCGCGCTCGATGTCGGCGACGCGCGAGAGATCGAGCTCGTGATCGAGGGGGAGGCGGCGGCGGTGGGACCAGCGGCGGGGCCATCGGAGAACGGCGACGGTTCCGGCGGCGCGAACGCGAACGGCAACGCGAGTGGTGATCTCAAACCGCCAGGTGGATCGTCAGTCAAGACTGTCGGGATGATCGCGTCCGGAGCGGTTGCGCTGATCGGTCTCGGTGTTGGGGTGGGCTTCTACATGAAGAAGCAGTCGGCGAAGGATGATGCGGACAGTCTCCGCGCAGACAACAAGTTGGGAGCCGGCGGTTGTCGCAACAACAACTCGACTGTCTGCGCAGATCTGGCAGACGCGAATGATCGCGCTGAAAGTAGCCGAACCATTTCCACGATTGGATTCGTCGGCGCCGGTGTTGGCGCTGCGGGCTTCGTGGCATTCATGTTGATGCCCGGCTCGAACAACAAGACTGCAGTGTATCCGCTGCTGGATCAGCACACGGCAGGCCTCGGCGCCTTCGGCCGCTTCTGATGATCAAGGGGACGAAATGAAGAAGATGGGCTTTGCTTTCGTGTTGGTGGCCATCGGCGCGTCCGCAGCGCTGGTCGCCGGTTGTGGTGGTGAAGACTTCGGTTCCTGTGAGGCCAACGCCACGTGCGGTACCGGAGGCAAAGACGGCGGCACCGGCGCGACCGGAGGCACATCCGGCACCGGCGGTTCAGGAGGCACCGGCAACACCGGAGGCACCTCCGGCACTGGCGGCACTGGCAACACCGGCGGCACCGCTGGAAGCGGCGGAGTTGCCGGCGGTGACGGCGGCACTTGCGACCCGACGAAGTCGCCTGGCTCCGAGCCATGCCTCATCGCTGACGACTACGGTGTCTTTGTTTCGCCGAAAGGCGACGACACTAGCGGCAACGGCACCAAAGCCAGCCCGTACAAGACGCTGGGCAAGGCGCTCGCCAGCGCGGGGACCACGGGCAAGGGTGTCTACGCTTGTGACGACGGAGGCGGATTCAGCGAGACGGCGACGCTGGCGGTAACGGCCACTCACGACAGCCGCGGCATGTATGGCGGCTTCGACTGTGGCACCTGGACCTGGTCGGCCAGCGCAAAAGCAAAGGTGAACGGAGCGGCGGTCGGCCTGACGATTTCCGGCATCTCGACGAGCTTCACAGTCGAGAGCTTCGACATCATCGCAGCGAACGCCGCGAACTCTGGCGAGAGCAGCTTCGGCGCCATTGTCGCGAGCTCGAAGGGCGTCGCGTTCAAGAACGTGTCGCTCACCGCTGGCGACGGCAAGGCTGGAAACGCGGGCAGCGACGGGACGCAAGGGCCGGATGGTGACAACGCGGCGGCAGCGCAGAATGGCGCGGCGGCGACGTGTACGAGTGCGCCGGGCACACAGGACGGAGGGAAATGGTCCGGCGCGAGCACGTGCGGATCGAAGGGCGGCAATGGCGGTTTGGCGAACAAGGGCCTTGCCGGCGAAGACGGAGCCGCTGGCCTGCCCCAAACCAGCGTGACTCCGCCCAACATCAAAAACGGCGGCGCCGCCGGCTCAGGCACGAACAACGGAACGGCTGGTGTAGCAGGCTCCAACGGAAACTCCGGCACGCTCGCAACCGCCGCTGCCTCGAGCGGGACCTTCACCTCGTCCGGGTTCACTCCCGCGAACGGCAACGACGGCGCTAATGGTTTCCCGGGCCAAGGCGGCGGCGGCGGTGGTGCAAGCGCGGGCTCGGGGTCGTGCATCGGCGCGTCCGGCGGCGCGGGCGGAATGGCGGGTTGCGGCGGCGGCAAGGGCACCGGCGGCAAGGGCGGCGGCGCGAGCGTTGCGCTTCTCTCGTGGCAGAGCGACGTGACCGTGAGCGGTTGCTCGCTCACTTCCAAGAAGGGTGGCGACGGCGGAAAGGGCGGGAGCGCCGCGCCGGGAGGAAGCGGAAAGAGTGGTGGAAGCGGGGGTCTTGCCGGGGGCGGTCTGGGGGCTGGCGGTCCGGGCGGTGCTGGCGGCACGGGCGGCCCTGGCGGCTCCGGCTCCGGCGCCACAGGTGGCGCGAGCCACGCGCTCGTGTGGAACGGAACCAAGCCCAGCATTCCCTCGACCGTGCTCGCCGAAGGCACTGGCGGAGCAAAAGGGCCCGGCGGCGCGGTGCAAGGTTCCAACTTGAATCCTGCTCCGGAGGGCACGGCCGGACCTGCTGGCAAAGAGTTCGAGCAGAAGTGATGCAGGCGCGTGCGCGTCAGCCTGCACACTCTCACCCCTGAGCGATGACCTCCCGCACCCGCGCCACGACCTCGTGCACGTCCGCCCGCACCTCTTCCGCCCCGACGCGCAGCACGCGGTAGCCCAACCGACGCAGCGAGTCATCGCGCCGCCAAATCTCGAGCAGACCCCTCCAGGTCACAGTCCCTCCCTGCCGCGCGGAGCGGCGCAGCCGCGAGCACGGCTTTGGGAGGGACCGGCGCCGCGCAGCGGCGACGAGGGTGGGCAACCCCAGAGGGTGGGCACGGGGCAGAAAGACCGCAACCCGACCCAGCCCGGGCACGACCTGGCCAAATCCGACGTCACCTGGCCCAAACGCCAGGTGAAAACTACTGAATGAGGCGCTATTCTGGGCGACTCGGGAGGGCTCATGAGCCACAGAACTGCTTTCTTTTCTCGAACGGCGCTGCGCGCGGCGTTCACCTTCGGTCTGGCTGCCTCGGCCGTGTGCGTTGCGGTTCCGGCGTGCTCCAGCGGTGACGACTTCAGCACCGAGAACACCGGCGGCAAGAGCAACACCGGCGGGAGCGCCGGTGACGCGAGCACCACGGGAGGCTCGGGCGGCGGCGGTGGCGCGTCGGGCTCGAATACGGGCGGCGTCGCGGGGACAGGAACGGGCGGCGTCGCGGGGACAGGAACGGGCGGAGCCGCGGGCTCGGGCACCGGTGGTGTTTCGGGAAGCAGCGGCAGCGGCGGTACCGCGAGCGGCGGCGCCTCCGGCAGCGACGGCGGCAGCGGCAAGGAAAACGGAAAGCCCTGCGCCAACGGCACCGAGTGCAAGAGCAGCTACTGCGTCGATCAGGTTTGCTGCGAGAGCGACTGCAAAGGCGACTGCCGCAGCTGCAAGGTCTCAGGCAAGGAAGGCTTCTGCACTCCGTACTCTCAGGGCACCGATCCGGAGGGCGATTGTGTTGGCGCCGGGACACCGACAGACCCTTGTGCAGGTACTTGCGACGGCAAGAGCGCGTGCACCTATCCGGACAGCTCGAAATCGTGCGGGGCCCAGGCGTGCGCGAGCGCGACGCAGAGCAACTACTCGTGCAGTTCGACTGGTAGCTGCACCACGATCAACAAGCCTTGCGACCCGTATCAGTGTTCCGGCAACAGCTGCCTGTCGAACTGTACCGCTGACGCCGAGTGCATCAGCAGCAACTGGTGCAATACGCCCAAATGCGTGATCAAGGCCGCGATAGGCGGCACTTGCCCCAAAGATAGCGCGTGCCAGAGCAGCCACTGCGTTGCCGGACTCTGTTGCCCGACGGCTTGCGACCAGAGCTTCACCTGCGAAAGCGGCAGCTGTAAGTGCAACGGTCAGACCTGCGCGGCTGGTGCGAGTTGTGTCACCTACTATGCAGACGTCGATGGGGACGGGTTCGGCGACCCCAACGCGCCAGCGCTGGGCTGCAGCAGCCCCGCCCCGGCCAAGTACGTGCTCAACAAGACCGACTGCGACGATGGAGACAACAAAGCGTTTCCAGGTCAGACCAACTTCTTCGACGTCCCGCGCAAGGGCAAGGGCGGGTACGACTACAACTGCGACGGGAACGCCACGCCGTTCTACGCCAATGTATCAGGCAAGAGTTGCGGTCGATGTGCACCCGGCGGGCTGTGTAGCGCGCTCTTTTGCAACATGGCTTGGGGCTGCAACCCAGCCGGCTGCTCCGGTGACGGACCGGCTGAGGGGTACTTTGGCAACGTCGCCTGCGGACAGTCCGGCACCCTCCAGACCTGCGCGGACAACCCGGGAGTTTCCGGCTGCCAGAACGTGACGGGAACGGTTTCCAACAAGCTGCAGCCCTGCTTGTAACGCCGATCACATCCAAATTCGCGCCAGGTAGATCTTGTCCGTCGGCGCCTTTTGGCTGATGCCGACCACCAGCGCCTTGCCGTCCGGCAGCATGTAGATCCCTTGCGGGATCACATTCGCGCTCACGTCCACAAAGCCTGCGCCTACAACGCCACCGTTCGCGCCGAAGACCGCGATTCGAAACGACTGAGCTGAGCGTCCGGCGGTGACGATCTGGCCAGCGGCATCCAAGGTCATCGCGTCGATGCGAATGCCAGAGTTCTTGTAGATCCCCGTTGCGCCGAAGGTCGCATCGGGAGCCCCCTGCGCATCGAGCTGGAGCAAGAAGTACTGGTCGGGCGCGGCGCCCCCCGCGCCGACGATCCGCTTGTCGGGACGCACCGCCATCCCCGTGAGAACGAGGCCGCTACCGAGTGTCATCGTTGCAACGCCGGCGGTGCCGAAGGCGTCGGCAGCGCCACCAGGGGTGAACCGCGCGACGACCGCGACCGCACTCGGGGTGTTGCCCGCAATCACAACCTTGTTGTCTGCATCGATCGCGACGGCGACGGCGTCACTGACCGTCGAACCAGTGTTCGCGGTGACAAAGGACTGGTTGCCGAAGGCAGTATCCGGCGTGCCATTCTCGTTGAGCCGACCCGCGAACCCATGCGCCGGCGTCTTGTCGTCTTTGCCCGCCGCGACCAGCTTGGTTCCCGAAACCACCAACGCGTAGGCGCTTCCACCGGGACCCGTGACCTCGCCGGCCGAGCCAAAGGTCGGGTCAAGCACTCCGTTCGTGTCGAAGCGCGCGACATGAATTAGGTCGCCAGTGAAGTACCCGGCTACCGCGGGGCGCTGTTGTGAGTCGACGACGACGCCGCGAAGAACGTGCTCGCCAGTCGCGGCATTCAAATAGCGTACGACCACCCCGTTCGTGCCAAAGGTCGGGTCGATCTGCCCCGACGGCAGATAACGCGCGAGAAAATACGCGTGGTTGTTGCCCACGGTCGAGCCAGCCTCACCCGCGACGTAAATGCTGCCATTGGGGGAAACCGCCGCGGCCCGAGCGCGGCTCCATTCTGCGTACAGGTTGACGGAAACCTCACCCCCGACGCCGAACGCGTTGTCGAGACTTCCGGGCGCACCGCGCACGAGGAGGTCCATGGCGACAGTCTTGGTGACGCCATTGGCCTGAGCACGCAGGTTCACTTTCCCCGCGATGTGGGTAGCGCCCGCTGCTGCCTGGACATTGAGGGCCACCCACTGATCCGCACTGTTCGCAATGACCGGAGCGGCGGTGACTCCCGCGGGCAGCCCCACGAAGTCCACGGTGATCGGATCGGTCATCTTGTCCCGCGCGACGACCACCCCGACGTTGATGCTCTTGCCGACCTCCAGCGTGAGCGAGGTGACGTCCGGGAAGATTGCGAAGCTCCCCGCAGGCGCGGTTCCTCCGCTTCCACCACCATCGCTCCCGCCCACGCCGCCGAAGCCGCCCACTCCGCCAAAGCCACCGCCCCCGCTGCCACCCGCACCGCCGCCGCCACCGCCCGCACCGCCGGAGCTCGCGCCACAGGTACGCGTCTCTTCGCAGGTCGTCTCCGCACACGACAACGAGCTCGACGAAGCGGCGAGCGCGACAACCAGCGCGCCGCCCATCACCCGCATCCGCCGACCACCCGTCACCACCGAACCTGACCTCCCGAATCGCTTCGAGCCTAACAGATTCTCGTTGCCGTTTTGCGCTCGGGCGCGGGATCGGACGTCCCACCTTGCCCGCGCGCCGTTACACGGCCGCGAGCAAAGGGCCGGGCCGGCGCTCGGCACGCCTTCGCGCAAAAAAAGGCGGACCCCTCTCGGGATCCGCCTTCTCTACAGCTTCAGCTCACGCGCGCCCTTGCGAGCGCGGCGCGCTCAGAAGTCGTGGCCGTGGCCGGCGTGACCGCCGCCGCCGCCGCCGCCCTTTTCCTCTTTCGGCTTCTCGGCAACGAGCGCCTCGGTGGTGAGCATCAAGCCCGCCACGCTGGCCGCGTTCTGCAGCGCCGAGCGCACGACCTTCGCCGGGTCGATGACACCCTGGGCCACGAGGTCACCGTACTCGCCGGTGGCCGCGTTGAACCCGAAGTTGCCCTTACCCTCGCGCACCTTCTGCACGATGATGGAGCCCTCTTCGCCCGCGTTCGCGACGATCTGGCGGAGGGGTTCCTCGATCGAGCGACGGATGATCGTGACGCCGAAGCGCTGATCGTCGTTGACCTTCAGCGCATCGAGAGCAGCCTGAGCGCGGATCAGAGCGACGCCGCCGCCGGGGACGATGCCTTCCTCGACCGCCGCACGGGTGGCGTGGAGGGCGTCTTCGACGCGGGCCTTCTTCTCCTTCATCTCGGTCTCGGTCGCAGCGCCGACCTTGATCACCGCAACGCCGCCCACGAGCTTGGCCAGGCGCTCCTGGAGCTTCTCGCGGTCGTAGTCGCTGGTGGTGTTCTCGATCTGACCGCGGATCTCGCTCTGGCGAGCCTTGATCTTCTCTTTGACGCCAGCGCCATCGACGATGGTGGTGTTGTCCTTGTCGATCTTGAGCGTCTTCGCGCGGCCGAGGTCGGTGATGGTGACGTTCTCGAGCTTGAGGCCGAGCTCCTCGGCGATGACCTGACCGCCGGTGAGGGTCGCGATGTCCTTGAGCATCTCCTTGCGGCGATCACCGAAGCCCGGGGCCTTGACGGCGCAGCAGGCCAGCGTGCCACGGAGCTTGTTGACGACCAGCGTCGCGAGCGCCTCGCCCTCGACGTCCTCGGCGATGATGAGCAGCGGCTTCTGCTGCCGCGCAATCGCCTCGAGGACCGGGAGCAGGTCCTTCATGTTGCTGATCTTCTTCTCGCTGAGGAGGATGTAGCAGTCGTCCAGGTGCGCTTCCATGCGCTCCGGGTCCGTCACGAAGTACGGCGACAGGTAGCCGCGGTCGAACTGCATGCCTTCGACGACCTCGAGGGTGGTCTCGGCGCTCTTCGCCTCTTCGACGGTGATGACGCCTTCTTTGCCCACCTTCTCCATGGCCTCGCTGAGCAGCTTGCCGATGGTGGTGTCGCCGTTGGCGCTGACCGTGCCGACCTGAGCGATCTCGTTCGGGTCCTTGGTCTGCTTCGCCATCTTCTTGAGCTCACCGACGATGGTCTCGACGGCCTTGTCGATGCCGCGCTTGACCTCCATCGGGTTGTGACCGGCCGCGACGAGCTTGCTGCCCTCGCGGAAGATCGCCTGCGCGAGCACGGTGGCGGTGGTGGTGCCGTCGCCGGCGACGTCGCTGGTCTTCGAGGCGACCTCGCGGACCATCTGCGCGCCCATGTTCTCGAAGCGGTTCTCGAGCTCGATCTCCTTGGCGACGGTGACGCCGTCCTTGGTGACCGTCGGCGAGCCGAAGCTCTTCTCGAGCACGACGTTGCGGCCCTTCGGGCCGAGGGTGACCTTGACCGCGTCCGCGAGGGCGTTGACGCCGTTGAGGATCAGGGTGCGAGCTTGCTCTTGGTAAACGATTTCTTTTGCTGCCATTTTTGTCTCTCCTCTAAATCTTTTGTCGGGGGTACAGGTTCACTTCTCGATCACGCCGAGGATGTCGTCCTCGCGCAGGATGAGGTGCTCCTCACCGTCGATCTTCACCTCGGTGCCGCTGTACTTGCCGAACAGCACACGGTCGCCCGCCTTGACGTCGAGCTTGCGCAGGGTGCCGTCGTCGGCGACCTTGCCGTTGCCCACCGCGATGACCTCACCCTCGATGGGCTTCTCTTTCGCGGTGTCCGGGATGATGATCCCGCCTTTGGTCTTCTCGTCTTCTTTGACTCGTTTCACGATGACGCGGTCTTGCAGGGGTCGGATCTTCATGGTCTTCCTCTCCTCATTCGGTGGGGGCCGGGATGTGACCGGGGCGGTCGCGGCGAACGTCGCTGCGGGCCCTAGCCCCGGGAACAAACCCGGTTTTCTGGGGGCTTTTTGACGCGGACGCGCCGTTCAAACCCTTGAAATTATTCGGCTAAAGAGTTAGCACTCACCTAATGAGAGTGCTAACAGGTCACCGAATCTAGTCAGCTCTCGGATGGAGTCAAGGGGGGCACAGTGTAGGCAGGAATTGGCAGCCTCACTCGGCGAGTGCTGAGGAAATGGTGTGCAGCCTCACTTCAACTTGGCCAGCTGTGCCCGCCTCGCTCATATTGAATCAAGCTAGTTGAAGAAGGCGCGCAAGGTCACCGAAACCACGACTGACTTGCCGGCCCCGCCCACTGAATGCGGGGCATGCGGTGCCGCCTCCCTCACCCCCCCTCTACGGCCCAGTTCCGGCCGCACAGGAGAGATCCGCAATGAGTGACAGCCCCAACCGTTCCCCCATCGACCTGGCCTCCAGCGTGAGCGACTTCTTCGCTCCGGTGGTTGCCGACGCCATCCGGGCTCGCGGCTACGAGGCCACCGACGCCGCCGAGGCCTACATGGTCGCGCTGCTCGCGGACTACACCAAGCCGGGGCAGCTCGGCGAAGAGACGCTGTCACGACCGCTCACGCTGCTGCTCGACGAGGCCATGCAGACCGCGGGACCCGAGCGCTTCGAGCGCCTGCGCGTGCTGGGCGACGGTGTGCTCTACGTGAGCGGATTTTTTGGTGAGCACCTCGACACCCGAGGCGTCGAGCGGCGCTACGTGAGCTCCCTCGGAGCGTGTGCGTACGAGAACGCTTCGGCCATGCTGCGGCAGCGCGAGAGTGATGGCAACGCTCCCGATCTGTTCCGGGAGCTTGCCGCGAAGTTTCGCATGTTCGTCAGCTTGATCGCCGACATCGCCGAGTCGCTGCGAGCCAAGTCGGCGCGCACGGACGGCGCGGTCGTGAAGTTGTACGAGCGTTGGCTGCGAACCGGCTCCTCGACCTTGGGCGACGCGCTGGTAGCGCGAGGCATGGTGCCCGTGCGCGGCGGCGGGATGGTGCATTGAGCGATCCGCACCGGCTGACGCTGCGACGAGTTCAACTCGAGCTCGAGCGGGTCTACGGACTCGAGCGGGCGCCGGACGTCGTGGACTTCGTGCGCGAAGGGGCCCACGACTCGCGGGAGACCCTGGTGCTCCGACAAACGGACGGCGAGCTGGAAATTGCCCTGGTTCTGCCGCCGGTCGCCGATCCTCGGCAGCTGAACGCCGCCCACCACGGCCCCACGGATGCGTGGCTGCAGCTGGTCGAGGGGGTCAGCCACTTCGTGTACGTCGCCGAGCGCGCGCGCACTCAGCTGCCCGCGACACGACTCGAGCTGGAGCTGCAAGCCGAGGTCGACAAATTCGTGCTGCTGGCCTTCGTGGGTGAGCCCCTGGAGCCAGAGCACAGCTCGGCGCTGCACGGCCATTTGTACGAGCGCGTGCGCTATCTGCACGCCGCGGACACCGAGGACGGTGTGCGCTACCGCATGGCGAACGATCTGGCCGCGCGCTTCGTGGCACGCCTGGCCCGAAACGAAAAGGCGCCGGCGGTGCTGCGCACTCTCAGGCGTTTCTACCGCGCGGGTCAGACCGAGAAGATCCAGCTCGCGCTCGCCGCTTGAGTGGACCAGAGTTCGAACCGCCGTGCAGGTCGTGTTCGTCGCCCAAGACCTCTGGGAAGCGCAGCTTCTGCTCGATCAGTTGAAGGAGCTGTGGATCCCGGCGCGCATCGACAACGCCCTGAGCATGTCGGCCTACGGCGAGCTGCCGTACCTGGCCTCACGGCCCCGGGTGGTGATCGAACGCGACGCTGACTTCGAGCGGGCGCGAGCGGCGGTGGACGAGTTCGAGACGCGCCGGCGCTCCAAGCTGGAGGGGGAAAAACCCTGCCCCAGCTGCGGGGAAGAGAGCCCGGAGAACTTCGAGCTGTGCTGGAAGTGTGGTGCGGAGCTGGGCTCCACGAAGTGAGCGCGCGGGCGCTCGAGTCAGAGCCCCATCAGCTTCGCGAGATAGTAGGTCATCGTCTCGCTGGTGCCGCCGCCAATCTTGAGCAGGCGTGCGTCACGCCAGGCGCGCGCGATGGGGTACTCCTCGATGTAACCCCAGCCGCCGTGGAACTGCAGGCAGGTGTCCATGACCTCGGCCACCAGCTCACCAGCGACGATCTTCGCCATGCTGATCAGCTTCACCGTCTCCATCGAGACGTTCGCCTTTTTCAGGTACTTGTCGGTGTTGTAGGCGTCGACACACTTGTCGACGAACGCCTGCGCCATCTCGACCTTCGTGTACATGTTCACGAACTTGTGCTGCCACACCTCGCGCTTGATGATCGGCTTGCCGAACGCAACGCGGGTCTCGCCGTACTGGCGTGAAAAATCGATGGCGTAGCGCGCGCCCGCGACGCCCGCGACGGCGCCGATCAGGCGCTCGGCCTGGAAGTTCTGCATCAGGTACATGAATCCCATGTCCTCCTCGCCGAGCCGGTAACGCTCGGGGATGCGCACGTCTTCGAGCCACAGCTCCGCGGTGTCCGAGGCGTGATTGCCGATCTTCTCCAGCTTCCTGCCGACCTTGAAACCCTTGGTGTCGGTCGGAACCAGGAAGAACGTACAGCCGTGGGAGCCGGTCTCGGGGTTGGTCTTGGCGAGCAACGTCACGAAGCTGGCGCGGGCGCCGTTGGTGATGAAGGTCTTCTGGCCGTTCAGCACGTAGTCGCCGCCGTCCCTGCGGGCCGCCGTGCGAATGCCCGCCACGTCGCTGCCGGCGCCGGGCTCACTCACGCCGATGGCGGCGATGCGATCTCCTGCCAGCGCAGGCTTCAAGAACTCGTCGATCTGTTCGGGTGTACCGAGATCGGCGATCACCGGCGTCGCCATGTCGGTCTGCACGAGCAGCGCCATCGTCACACCCGCCGAGCGGCCGCGCGGTAGCTCTTGGGCCTTGGCCACGCTGAACCAGTAGTCGCCGCCGGAGCCACCGCACTCTTCGGAGTAATGCGCGCCAAGGATGCCGAGCTGGCCGGCCTTCTTGAACAGCTCGTCGGGGAAGTCCTTCGCTTTCTCCCACTCGTCCGAGAACGGCTCGATCTCCTTCTCGGCAAACTGACGCACGGTCTTGCGGAAGTGTTCGTGTTCTTCGGTGTACGGATTCCACATGGCGTTTGCTCTTCCGGGTTCGGCCCCCGCGCGGTTCTCGTGCGGGGCCGCCGCGGCCGCGGCGAATTGATTCGTACACGAAATTTCTCCCGCCGCAACGACCGGAGAAGGCGCATTTTTGGCGGCTTTCCCGGGTTCGGGCTTGGACAGCAGGCCCTCGGACCCGTAACTTGGCGGGGCCGATGACCCCCATCAAGACCTGGCTGTGTCTGGCGCTCGCGCTACCCGTGGCGGGCTGTCACGCCAAAGAAGCGGAAGATCCCCAGAAGATCTTGGGCGATCTGACGGAGCACGGCGGCGTCGATGGCACCGTGGGGGCGCGCGGCAAGACGGAGCCGCGGTCGCAGAAAGCTCAGCAACCCGCCGAGAGCCTGGCGACCAAGACCGAGTGCGCGGCTGCAGGGCGCCGCATCGAAGAGCTGGCGCTCGAGCTTGCGGTCAAACAAGCTGAGGATGCGGCCGAGCGCGCCGAGCTCGAGAAACGACGCGCGGAGGTGCTGAAGAGCGCAGCTCATCGCGAGCGCATCACCGAAGCGGCCGACGAGTGCCTGTCTCGCGATACGTCGCAGCGTGAGGCCGTCTGCATCGCGAAAGCAAGGACCGAGCTCGACGTCGATCGTTGCAGCCGCGGCCGCTGACAGGTGACTCGCCACCGGATCGGGGTTAGCTCCGCTGTATGAGTGAGCCCTCGCCCCCTGCGCCGGTCGTGCCCGCGAGCATGCCCGAGCTGACGCTGCGATCCGTGCTGACCGGGATGTTGATCGGCGGCGTGCTCTCGACCTGCAACATCTACGCGGGGCTGAAGATCGGCTGGGGCATGAACATGAGCGTGACCGCGTCGCTGCTCGGCTTTGCGCTGTGGAAGGCGCTTCAGGTGACGGGCACCCGCGAGTTCTCGATCCTCGAGTGCAACCTGAACCAGACCACGGCGTCCTCCGCGGCGGCGGTCTCGTCCGCCGGTCTGGTCGCGCCGATTCCGGCGCTGACCATCATGACCGGCTACCAGTACACCTGGCAGATCCTGGCGGGCTGGACGCTGAGTGTGATGCTGGTTGGCATCGTGGCGGGCATTGGCCTGCGGCGGCAGCTGATCGTCGTGGACAAGCTGCCCTTCCCGGGCGGTCTCGCTGCGGCGGAGACACTCAAACAAATGTACGCCGTGGGCAAAGAGGCCATGGCTCGCGTGAAGATGCTCGGCCTGGGCGCCGTGCTGGCCGCTTCGGCCGCGCTGACGATCGAGCTCGCAAAGATCCAGAAATGGGCGCCCGCGCTCGGCTGGGCCGCACCGGCGCCGGTTGCGGCCAAGGGCATCACGAAGGTGTCGCTGACCAACCTGGGGTTCGCCCTCGATCCTTCGCCGCTCATGGCCGCCGTGGGTGTGCTGGTGGGGATCCGGGCGTCGACGTCGCTGTTTCTCGGCTCGCTGATCGCGTACGGCATCCTCGGACCGTACGCGCTCAGTCAGGGCTGGGTGCTGCCGTCGCCCAAGCTCGCCGACAAGAGCTGGTACACGCCGCTGCTCAGCTGGCTCTTGTGGCCGGGTGTATCGATGATGGTGACGTCATCCCTCGCGTCGCTGGCGTTCTCGTGGCGCTCCATGCTGCGCGCGTTCATGCCGGGCTCGAAAGGCAAGGCCAGCGATGACGACGAGCTGCCGGCGGACTCGCGACTGCGCGACGTGGTGCCCATGAAGTGGTTCCTGGGGGCGCTGGTGGTGGTGGCTATCTTCGCCACGATCACGCAGGTGTCGCTGTTCTCCATCGCCTGGTGGACCGCCATCTTGGGCGTGCTCCTGACCTTCGTTCTGGCCATCGTCACGGGACGCGTGACCGGTGAGACCAACGTCACGCCGGTCGGCGCCATGGGCAAGGTCACGCAGCTCGTCTTTGGCATCATTCAGCCCGGAAACGTGGCAGCGAACCTGATGAGCGCGAACGTGACCGGCGGCGCCGCCTCACAAGCTGGCGATCTGCTGCACGACCTGAAGGCGGGGCTCATCCTGGGTGCATCGCCGCGGCGTCAGGCCATCGCCCAGGCTTTCGGTGCACTCAGCGGCGCGCTGATTGGCTCGGCCGCGTATCTGGTCCTGGTGCGCGACGCAAAGACCATGTTGCTCACCGATCAGTGGCCGGCCCCGGCAGTGGCATCGTGGAAGGCCGTCGCGGAGCTGTTTGCGAAGGGGTTGTCGGCGATGCCGCCGGGCGCGCTCGCGGCGATCTGGATCGGCGGCGGCGTGGGCATTCTGCTCGCGGTGCTCGAGAAGAAGCTGCCGGTCGCCGCGCGGAAATGGGTGCCGAGCCCGTCGAGCATGGGGCTCGGTTTTGTGATCCCCGCCTACCAGGGTTTCTCGATGTTGCTCGGCGCCGTGCTCGCGTTGATCGTGCAGAAGCGCGCGCCGACCTGGGCCGAGCGGTTTCTGATCGTGCTGGCGAGTGGGTTCATCGCCGGCGAGAGCCTCACGGGCGTGGGCATCGCGCTTCACAAGATGCTAGGCGGCTGAACGGCTCAGGGCGGCACTGCAGGCGGATCCGCCGGAGTCTTCTGGCAGTTGATCAAGGGTGGGCTCGGCGGTGTGCTGGCCGAGGGGTATTGCTCCAGGGTCCAGGTCGAACCGGCGAGGCTCGCGCTGAGCGGTTGGGTCAGCTGCCCACCGCCGTCCCCGCAGTAGAACGGCCCCTTCCCGCAGATCACCCCGTGCATGGACACGTTGCCGACAATCGCCAGCCCGGAGATCGGGTTCGCGGGCCCTGGAATGTTCAGATTCTGTGCGGTCAGGCTGAACGTTCCGTCTTGCGCGATGGGCGCTGACGGTAGCGAGATCGGCGAGCCAACCGGGGTCGTGCGATCGGCCGCGTCGAGGGGCGTCAGGGTCAAGGCCAGGTTGGGGGCCGCGCCTTCGACGAACACGTCCGCGCGGAACAAGATCGGCTGACCCGTGGCGAGTGGTGTGGAGAACGTCAACAGGTAGTAGCCGTAGCTCCCGGTCACGTGCTGGCAGGCCGCGCCGCCTCCGCTGCCGCCTCCGCCGCCGCTGCCGCCTCCACCGAAGCTGCCACCGCCACCGAAGCTGCCGCCGCCGCCGACGACGCCGCCGGCGTTCCCGTTACCGCCACCGCTGACGACGCCACCGCCGCCACCCGCGCCGGCGCCACCCGCGCCGGCCCCGCCAACCCCGCCGCCGACACCGGCAGAGCCGCCGACGCCACCGCCCGAGCCCGCGCCGCCGCAGGCTCCGAGCGCACACACGAAGAAACAGAACGTACCAAAACGCGGGATGTGCATGACTCTATGTTCCTTCAAGATTTCCGGAGCTCGTCGATGGCCGCAACAAAACCCAAGAGCTCGTCGTCGGTCGTGTAGAAGTGCGGGCTAGCACGGATGCCGCAGCGCGGCCGGTAGTCGTGCAGCATGTCCCGCTGGAGCAGCGCACGACTCACGACCTCGGCGCCGTCGAAGTCGAAACAGATCGTTCCGCCGCGCTCGCTGTCCTCCTCCGGGGTGTTCACCTTGAAACCCCGCTCGCGCACCAGGCTGCGCAATAGCGCGGTCTGCCGCAGGGACTTGGCTCGAATGGCATCGACCCCGATCTCGGCGATGAGCTCCCAGCCCGCCCGTGCGCTGTAGAGCGCCGGAATTGCCGGTGTGCCGCCGATCATGCGCCAGCGTGTGTCCGCGTAGTTGATCGGCCCCGGCTCGAAGGCGAACGGCCGCGCATGACCGAACCAGCCGGTGCTCGCCGGTCGCAGCGTGCCCTGCAGCTTCGGGCTCACGTACAGATACGCGCATCCAGGTCCACCACACGCCCACTTCACGCTGCCGCCGCAGGCCATGTCCACACCCCACTCCTCGAGCGCGAGCGGGATTGTTCCGGCGCTCTGGTAGGTGTCGAGCAGCACCAGCGCTCCGACCGAGTGCGCCTTCTTCACGATGGCGCGCACGTCCTTCACCCCGCTCGAACGAAAGAGCACGTGGCTCACCGGGACGAGCAGCGTCCGTTCGTCGATGTTCGCCAGCAGCTCTTCCATGGGCGCGTGCACGCCGTCGCTCTTGACCACGACGACGTCGGCGCCACGCCGGCGTTGCTCCTGCCACACGTAGTCGACGGTGGAAAAATTCATGTCGGTGTAGACGACCTTGTTGCGCGGAGCCACGAAGTCGAAACACGACGCCACCATCGCCTGTACGGTCGAGACGTTCTGGTTGATGACCACCGTGCCGGCGGGCACACCCAGGACCTTCGCGATCAAGTCACCGACGGCCTCGACCTGAGGCAACCAATGCCGGCTCCAGGCCTCGATGGAGTCGTCCTGCCACTGGTCCAGGAACGCGGTCACGTGCTCCCGCGCGCGCTTCGGCATCGCGCCGAGCGAGTGGCTGATGAGGTGAGTTTTTTTCGCGAGCGTCGGGAACTCGCTGCGAAGGGAGAGCAGGCGCGTCTCGTCAGTCATGGCGGCGCGCCCAGCTTAGAGCGGCTGCAAGCCTCGGAACAGGGTCCGGCCCAGGACGGGCTCAGACCTGCGTGCGGTCCAAGATTTCTGCCGTCGAAGGCTGCCCACTGAGCCCGTCGGTCAGGAGATCGGCCGGAGAGCGCCCGGCTTCGTTCAGGGCGGCGAGCTTCGTCAGGTGGATGCGCTCGTCCTGACCGGAGTCGTTCTTGCGCGCCCGCCGCTCGAGACCCGACGACGCGATGTCGAGCAGCTCGACCGCGAGGTCCCGGGCCGAGCGCGAGCCGATCTTGGCGCCCAGGCCGATTCGCACGAGCTCGGGGCGCGCGGCGTCCACCGCATCGAAGTCGAAGCTCGACGCGAACTCGAGCGCCCGCTCGAGCGCCCGCTCGTCGTACATGAGCCCCGTGTAGAGCGCCGCGACCGAACAGGCGAGATCGGTGGGCAGCGAGTCACACGGCCGCACCTCGAAGGTGCTCTTGATGCGCGCCTCGGGGAAGAGGGTGTTCACGTGGAGCTTCCAGTCCGCGAACGTAGCGTGATGCCCTTCGAAGCCGTTCTGCATGAAGTCACGGAAGGTCTGCCCCGTGTTCGCGACGGTCTTGCCATCGCGCTTGATCAAGAACATGCCCGCGTCGAGCGCCCACTCGACGTAGTCTCGATAACGCAGCTCGGGCTTCTTCCAGAGCGCCGGGATCAGCCCCGAACGGCTCGGATCCATGCTCAGCCAGACCTCACCGCGCACGCTCTTCTTGCCCGCGAGCTTGCCCTCTTTGAAGGGTGAGTTCGCGGTCATGGCGTTGATCAGCGGTGCGAGCACGAGCCCCACCCTGAGCTTTGCCATGGCGTCCGCCTCGTTGGAAAAATCGAGGTTGGCCTGCACGGTCGCGGTGCGGCGCATCATGTCGTGCGCCGCACTGCCGCGGGTGGGCAGGTAGGCCTTCATGATCGCGTAGCGTTGTTTCGGCACCCAGGGCAGCTCGGCCTGCTGCGCGAGCGGGTGAAATCCGACCCCCAGCCAGACCAGATCCATCTCGGCCGAGATCTCGGCCAGCTCGGTCAGGTGAGTGCGAAGCTCGACGCAGATCTCGTGGATGTCCTCACACGGCGCCCCGGACAACTCGAGCTGCGCACCGGGCTCGAGGGTGATCGAGGACATCTCGCGTTTCAGCGAGATGATCGGGCCGCCTCCGCTCTCGGCCTCGGGACTCCAGCCGTGTGTGCCGGACAGGGTCTCGAGCACCCGGAGCACACCGTGCTCACCCTCGTATTGGAGCGGCCGTCCATCCGAGCGACGGACACCGAACTTCTCCGCCTCGGCGCCGATCCGCCACTTTTCCTTTGGCTTCTCGACAGAGCGAAATACCTCCTCGAGCTCGTCCAGCTCGCGAAGGGGTCGGTCGGCCGCGGGGTCTTGGTCGGTCTGGCCCATGAAGTCTGGAACGGGGTCCGGCCCGAGCGAGTATCACACGCCCCGCGCTGAAGCGAGATGCCCCAGCGTCGCGACCTCTCGTCGAAGCGTCCCCCAACCCCTCAGCCCAGCACCCCTCAAACCTACCGCCCTTGCTCCGACTTCCCGCCCCTCTCGCACCCTCAAACCTTCCCGCCCTTGCGCCGACTTCCTGTGATCTCTCTTCTTCCCCGGCCTGTTCCGACTTCTTGTGATCTCTCCTCCTCCCCGTTCCGCCTCTGCATGCCCAACCCCCCGCGCCACAGGACTTTGGGCAATCAACGCCCCTCTCGCACCCTCAAACCTTCCCGCCCTTGTGCCGACTTCCTGTGATCTCTCTTCTTCCCCGGCTCCGCCTCAGTGGTGCAACACGGACAGCATCAAGCCGAACGACATCGATGAGGCCGTCAAGTCCCCGGCGTCGTCGCTCTTCTTGGTGATCGCCCCGCCGAAGCGCACGAGCCCGCCAATGGCCCATTCGTCCGCGACCCACGCGTCGTAACCGGCCCAGGCCGCACCTCCGAACCCCGTCAGGGTGTCACTCGCGCCGCTGGAGCCCAGACCTTCGAGCGTGAGCGCCGCGAGTCCAACCGCGCCGCCCATGTGAAAGCCGCCCTTGGGATCGAAGAAGCCGTCGACGAAGGGTCCGAGCAAACCGAGGCGCACGTTTGCGTCACCAACCGAACGACCGTCACGCTCGACGCTGTGTGATACGCCGGCCTCACCGAGCAGCGCGCCACCGATGGCCAGGCCCTTCGCGGGTGTGCCACCCACCAGCACGTCGAACGCGAGAGTCCCGCCGTGTGAGTCGGCGGACACACCAGCGAGATCGTACTTGTTGCCCAGGGCGGTCACGCCGAGGTTCAGCCGCAGATAAAAACCATCGTGAACGTGATAGCTGCGCTCCACGATCGGCGGCGTCGGCGCAACGTGCAGATCGATCTTGGGCGGCGGAGCTTCGGTCGCGGGAGCCGCGGCCTTGGCCGCGGGCTCAGCGGGCGCGGGCCTCGGGCGCCGCAGTCTTTGCCGGTGCTTCCGCCTCCGCCGGCGGGTCGGTAGCTTGACCGAACACCGGGGGGGCACTCAGCAGCCCGACACACGAAATGCCGACGGCAAACGCGATCTTCATGTGCGAGCGGTGTAGCAGACCCGAGAGCCGGATCAACGGGCCGCGGAGAGTTCTCTCGGCCTGTGCTGGATCGGCACTTTTCCCGGCGCCCAAGCGGTATCAAGCTTCGGGCATGACGCTCGTTCGCCAAACGAAGACCCTGTGCCTCGCGTTCCTCCCGCTCGTTGCCCTCGCCGGGTGCGGCAGCCCACAAGCGGTGCGCGGTGAGCAGGTCGCGGGGCTCGACGACGAAGCCATGAGCACGGGGCTCGACAAACGAGACCTGCAGAAGATGCTGCAAGAGAACATGAAGGCCCTGCAGGCCTCCGCGGTGATTCAACGCTGGCAAAAGGAGAATCGGCCGACGCTCGCGGTCATGCCGCTCAGAAACGAGACGAGCGAACACGTGGACGCCGCCCTCGAGTCCCTGCTCAGCGACATCGAGACGACCCTGGTGAACGCCGGCCACGTGCAGGTCGTGAGCCTGGAGCGCCAGCCGCAGCTCATCGAGGAGGTGCGACGCCAGTACTCCGACGCCTTCGACCCGCAGGCCGTCGCGCGCTGGGGCAAACAGATCGGCGCCAAGTATTTCATTACGGGGAAGGTCTTCAGCGCCGACGAACGCCAGGACGAAGAGCGGCGGGTGCAGTACTTCCTGTTCCTTCAGGTGATCGACGCGGAGACCGGCGCGATCCAGTTTCAGCACAAGAGCAGCCTGACGAAGGCCATCGTGAAGTGACGAGCCGCCCATGATCGCGCGCCCAAAGAGCGCGCCGCTCAGCGCGGCGTGGCTCCTCGCTCTCGCGGTCGCGGTCGCGGGTTGTGCGAGTCACTCGGACCACACCAAAGAGGCGCGCAGCGCTCTGGATGCGGGTCAGCCGAAGCGCGCGCTCGCGCTCTACAACGAAGCCCTGGGAGTGGACCGGGCGGAGCAGGTGCCGAAGGACACGAGCGGCGACAAGATCCTGTTCCTGCTCGACCGCGCCATCATTCTCCAGCAGCTCGACCGCTACGATCTGTCGAGTCGCGATCTGCAGACCGCCGACAAGCAGATCGAGCTCCTCGATCTGTCGCGGGGGGTCGGCTCCGATCTCGGGCGTTACCTGTTCTCGGACGAGTCCGGCCCGTATCGTGCACCGGCGTACGAGAAGCTGATGATCAACACCATGAACATGGTGAACTACCTGGTGCGCGGGGATCTGAGCGGCGGTCGCGTGGAAGCGCGGCGCCTGGCCGTGATGCAGAAGTATCTCGCGGAGCGGAAGGACCCGAGCGCGAGCTTGCTGGGTCCGGGCAGCTACCTGGCGGGGTTCATGTTCGAGAAGAGCGGGCGCAGCCAGGAGGCCTTGCGTTATTACGACGAGGCGCTCGCCTACGGCAGTTACCGCTCGCTCGTGGAGCCGATTCGTCGGCTGGCAGAGTCCGCCGCGTACCGCTCGCCTCGCATTCGAGCCATTCTGGGTGACGCCGATCCCAAGCTCACGCCGAAGACACCGCCACCGACCAAGACCCCCGAGGGCAATCCCGAGCCGAAGGGCGGAGAAGAAGCGAACGACGGCGGCGCGAGCGAAGCGCGAGACGCAGTCAAGGCCGACTCGGACGCCAACCCGGGGGGGAGCCAACCCGCCGACGACAAAACGACACCGCAGGCCCCCGCCAAGGGTCCGGCGAAAGAAGAGCTCGCCGAGCTGCTCGTGATCCTGAGCTTCGGTCGTGTGCCCGCGAAGGTCGCCAAGCGGGTGCCCATCGGTCTCGCGCTCACCTGGGTCTCCGGGGATCTCGCGCCGCACGATCGCAATCGCGCGAGCGCGCTCGCAGCACAAGGCTTGGTCACCTGGGTCAACTATCCGGAGCTCGGCAAACCGCGCGGTCAGTACGACATTCCGGAGTTCGCGGTCGACGGCCGCTGGCAGAAGCTCGAAGGCATGGCCGCGGTCGATCGCGAAGCCGTGCGCGCGTGGGAGAGCGCAAAGGGCGCCATCGTCGGCAGCGCGATCACACGACTCATCACCCGCATCGCTGCCGGCGAGGTCGTACGCAGAAGCTCGGGCGGCGGCGCCCTCGGCATGCTGCTCAGCCTTGGTACGCAGGCAACGTTGGTCGCGGCCGACACACCCGACACGCGCAGCTGGTCGACGCTGCCGGCGCGCATTGCCTTCGGGCGAGTCTGGCTCGCGCCCGGCACTCACAACGTCTGGTTGGGCGCCCGCGGCGTCGGTAAGTCACAGCGCATCACGCTGAAGAAGGGCGGTTTTGGCGCGGTGAATCTGACCGTGTTGCAGTGAACCAGCACGCCGGCGTCAACGCCGCTGGTCATTCCTCAGCGCGACGCCGGGATCGACGGGTGCAGCGCCGTCAACTCTTCGACGAGCGTGCGGGTGAACGCTTCGGTGGTGCCGGCGCCACCGCCGATGATGCGCGCGCCGCCGCTGTCGAGCTCGAGAGCACGGGCGGCCCAGCGCACGGGATCGATGTCCTCGCTGGGAAATCCGCGCACACTGTCGCTGCTCGCCGAGAGCAACACCCCCGCCGCCAGTGAGCCTGCGAACGGCCCCATCCGGTCGAGCAGCAAGATGCCGTCGTCGATGCTCGATACCTCGAAGAGCGCCGCCGAGGCGCCCGCGCGGGACAGATCTTCGAGCAGCTGACTGAGCAGCCCTCCGTGTGCGAGCTCGCCGCCCGGCAGACACTCGACCACGGCCCAGGTCGGCAGCTCGGTCTGCGCGGCTGCGCCCACCGCGGCCATCAGCTCCAGCCGCGAGCCCTGCCCGCGCGCCAGGATCAGCTCGGCGCCGGCCGTTGCGATGCGGGTAGCATGCTCCACCAGCTCTTCGCTCATGCGATGCGGCTGCAGCGCCGCGACCATCTCACTACCGAGCACACCGGCCACGGCCACGGGTTTCTCGCCCGCGCGGGCGGCGTCGAGCGCGAGCTCGAGGGCCATGCCGGTCAAGAGCGCCGAGCGATGCTCCATGCCGACCTCGGCCAGCGCCCGCGGAGTGGTGTCGGCGGTGAGAGCAGTGAGGATGGTGACTCGACTCTTCACCTCGGCCCGGTAGTGATCGAGGACGTCGTCCGGGCGACTCCGCAGCAGCTGCCCCACCGCGCCGGGTGAGTCGATGGCCACGCCGCGCGAGCGAAAACACGCGCCGGTGTCGGCGTCGACCACCAAGGGCCGGCCAGCTACCAGCCGTGGGCTCACCGCACCGAAGCTCAAGTCAGTCCCAGCCGCACTTCTGACCCTTGTTCTGCTCGTCCAACCAGGTCGCGAGCGGCGCGTAGTAGTCGATGATCGCCGTGGCGTCCATACGACGCTCGCCCGAGATCGTCTCCAGCGCCACCGTCCAGGGGCGACTTGCCCCGAGCTTCAGCATGTCGATCATCTTCTTGCCGGCGGCGGCGTTTGCCGTAGATCGAACACTTGTAGAGCGGCCCGGTGTAACCCGCCGCTTTGCACAGCGCGCGGTGGAACTGGTACTGCAAGATACGCGCGATGAAGTAGCGCGTGTACGGCACGTTGGCCGGAATGTGATACTTCGCGCCCGGATCGAAGTCCGCCTCGCTGCGCTCCACCGGCGGCGCGATGCCCTGGTACTTGCGGCGCAGCTCCCACCAGCTCTTGTTGTACTCCGTCGCCTTGGTGCGGCCGTCGAATACTCGCCAGCGCCACTCGTCGATCAGCTTGCCGAAGGGCAAGAAGGCCACTCCCTCGAGGGCTCGCGACATCAAGACATTGAGATCCGACTTCGGGTCGTCGTTCACCTTGTCCAGCAGGCCGATCTTCTTCAAGTACTCGGGCGTCACGCTCAAGACCAGCGTGTCCCCGATGCCCTCGTGGAATCCGTCGTTCGCGCCAGCCTGAAACAGCGCGGGCAGGTTGCCGTACTGCTGGTAGTAGTAGTTGTGGCCCAGCTCGTGGTGGATCGTGACGAGGTCGTCCAAGTTGGTCTGGATGCACATCTTGATGCGCAGGTCGCCCGACAGGGCGACGTCCCACGCGCTCGCGTGACACACCACGTCGCGGTCTTTCGGCTTCAAGAACAGGCTGCGCTCCCAGAACGTCTTGGGCAGCGGCTGCATGCCCAGTGACGTGAAGAAGGCCTCACCGGTCTTGACCATCTTGGTGTGGTCCCAGTGTTTGGCCTTCATCTGCTTGGTGACGTCGATGTTGCCCTTGCCCTTGTGGGGTTCGACCATCGAATACAGCGACTGCCACTCTTGCGCCCACATGTTGCCCATGAGGTGGGCGGGGATCGGCCCGTCGGGTTTCACCTTGTCGGCGCCGTACTTCTTGGATAGCCGGCCGCGTACGAAGCAGTGCAGCTTCTCGTAGAGCGGCTTCACCTCGGTCCACAGGCGATTCATCTCCTGCTCGAAGTCGGCCGCAGACATGTCGTAGCCGCCCTTCCAGATCTCGGCCATGTCGCTGAACCCGAGCTCGCGCGCACCTTCGTTGCCGAGCCCGACGAACTCGCTGTACATCGGGCGCATCGGCGGCGAGATCGTGTGCCAGCCCTTCCACACCTCGAGCAAGAGGTCGTAGTCCTTCTCTTTGGCGAGGATGTTCCCGAGCTGATCTAGATCGAGGCACTCGCTCTTCTTGTCTTCGCCCTTGCCCTTCAGCCGAGGTGAGCAGTACTTGCCTTTGCCGTAGATGCTCTCGAGCTGCGTCGTCAGCTCGGCCAGCCGGGCACGCTTCTTGGGATCACTCGGCGCAGGCAGACCCGCCGAGAACTTGAGCAGGTACAGACTGCGCGCTGTATCCGGCGGCAGTGTGAGCCCCTCGAAACGGCGCGCCTCCTTCACCTTGCGCGTGAGGAACTCCATCACCTTCTCGCGCTCTTTGGACTCGAGGTGCTCGGTGTCGGGCGTGATGTAGGTGGACTTGACCCACGCCGCGCGGTCGGCGTCCTGCGCAAGATCGAGCAGCGTCTGATTCACGTCCTTGACGAACTCGGCGGCTTGCTCGGCATCGGGTTTGCCATCGCTCTCCGAGTCCGTGGACGGCATTGGTGTGACGACCGGCGCGATCGGCGCTGGGGTGTAGGGCGCGCCGCCGCCGCAGCTGACGGCAAGCAGGCAAGCGGGCAGGAAGACGGCGGCGAAACGGGTCTTGGTGAGGGTCATCGCGAGCCCGGGAGTACCGTCCCACGCCGATGAGATCAAGCGGCGCGGCCCGATTTTCGGCTGCGCTCGGCGGCTTGCCGGGGGTCACATCTTGGCTAGCGGGCGCGACCATCAGCGGTAGTACCGCACCGCCAGCGCCAGGGTCAGCCCGATCCCGATCGCCGCGACCGCCCAGCGCACACGCCTCGGATCGGCGCGCCGCGCGATGGCGGCCCCGGAGTATCCACCGATCATGGCGCCGACGGCCATGACCAGCGCGGTGACGAGCTGCACGCGACCCGCGACCAGGAAGTACAGCGTGGCGGCCGCGTTGATGCTGGCAACGATCACACACTTCATCGCGTTTTGCTGGTTCAAGGTCGCGCTGCCGAGCAGTGCAAGGAGCGCGAGAGTGAGCATGCCGATGCCCGCGCCAAAATAGCCGCCGTACACCGCGATGACCGCGAACCCGAGGGCCACCAGCCAAACTCGGGCGCTCGTCGGCGCACGCACGGCGCCGGCACGTGTGGGCTTCGCGAGTCGATCTTGAACGATGAGCAGCAGCGTCGCGCCGCCGATCAGCCACGGCACGACGAGCTCGAACACCCGCGGAGGCGCGGCGAGCAGCACGCTCGCTCCCACGACTCCGCCCAGCGCCGCGCACGCCGCGAAAACCAGCGTGAGGGGCCAGCGTTGTCGGAGCTCGGCTCGGTAGGCAACCGCGGATGAGACACCCCCTGGAGTGAGTGCCGCAGTGTTGGTGGCGCTCGCGATCACCGGCGGGACTCCCAGCGCGAGCAGCGCCGGAAACGAGATCAGCGAACCGCCGCCCGCGACGGAGTTGATGATCGCTGCCACCGCGGCCGCGAGCCCGAGCAAGACGAGGCGGCCGGCATCCACGCGCGCATCATGCCCGCGAGTGCGATTGAGCGCGCGGCTCTGCGGTCATGGGGCCGCGACGGCGTCACCCCAATGGCGGCTCATGACGCGCTGCGCTCAGCTGGCACGCTGCGAATGGACGCCGGCCGGTGGACCGAACAAGCTCCTGCTTGTACGCTTCGCTGCACATGGCGCGCTCGAAGCTCGGAACCGTGGTTGTACCGGCGGTCATTGGGGTGGCACTCGCCGCAGCTTGCTCGGCGACGAGCAACGATCCGGCGGGCAACGGTGGGGCCGGCGGCGGCGGCTCCGGTGGAACCGGGACCGGCGCTCAGGGCGGCGGCGCCCAGGGCGGCAGCAGCGCGAGCGGGGGCGGCGGCTCCGGCGGGGGCGGCGGGGTGAACATCGACACGGGCTTGAACGACACGGGGGATCCCGACGCCGCGTGCACGACATACACGGAGACCGCCAAGAAACCCGCGGTCGACATCGTCTGGGTGATCGACAACTCGTGCTCGATGGGCGACGAGATCGCGAAGGTTCGCGAGCAGATCAACAAGAGCTTCGTGCCGACGATCTCGAAGAGCATCATCGACTGGCAGGTGATCATGATCGCCGCGCGCGGCACCAGCTCGCAGAAGGTGTGTGTCGATCCACCGCTTGCTGGCCCGAGCTGTGGCAACAATCCACCGAAGTTCACCCAGCTCGACTGCGAGGTCGACAGCTCGAATTCACTCTACGCCGCCGCGTTCAGCTACGGGGGCGTGGGGTTTCCGCCGCTCTTCACCTGCAATCTCACGGGCGGGCCGTGGAACAAACTGGCGCGCTTCGACGCCACCAAGGTGTTCGTCGAGGTCACGGACGACGAGGCGGATTTCCCCGGCTGGAACGCCGCTGGGTTCGACAACTGGGCGCTCAACTCGGCACAGCCGCCGGGCATGTTCGGCACCGCGCAGAACCGCAAGTACATCTTCCACTCGATCATCGGGCACGACCCCACGGATCCCACCAAGACCTGCAACACGAGTGGACAGGATGCGGGCAACGCCGCCGTGGCACCCGGGATCGAATATCAGGCGTTGAGCAAGCTGACCGGCGGCATCATCCGCAGCATCTGCGAGACGGACTGGTCCGACATCTTCAACTCCATCGCGGCGGGCATCGTCGACAAGCTGAGCTGCGAGTTCGTGTTGCCGGCGCCCAAGGACGGCGGAACCATCGATCCAACCAAGGTCAACGTCAGCTACACCGCAAAGGGCGGCACTGCCCAGGAGGTGCTGCAGGACAACAACAAGGCCTGCGCAGAGGGCGCGGACGGTTGGCAGTGGGACTCAACCAAGACCAAGGTGCTGCTCTGCGGTCCCACCTGCGACAAGGTGAAGGCCGACGACGGCGGCAAGATCGACGTCGTCGTGGGCTGTCAGACGAAGGTCGCTCCGCCACCGAAGTGAGCGGCGAGAGCGCAGCAAATACACCGAGTAAGGCCGGGTGAATCGCGTCAGCGGTCCGAACGACCCGGCGGCATCCACCCGGGCGGGGCACGACCTGATAACGTCCATGGCAGGAGCGGAGCATGGCCCGAGCCGAGATCTCCCTGGGGTTCACCGAGCAGCGATTTCCTGCGGGAGCGCACGTCTGCCAGCTCTTCACCGACGACGAAGAACGGCAGAACGCCGTGCTCGCTTTTCTGCTGAGCGGGCTTCGCGCCACCGAGCGCGTCAGCTGTTTTTCGGACAAGACGAGCGAGGAGCGCGTCGCGGAGTTCCTCGACGACCACGACATCTCCTACGCCGAGCGCAAGGCTTCCGGGGCCATTTCCCTGGCGCCCGCCGGAGGCGTCTACTTCGAGGACGGCCGCTTCGATCCCGACCGCATGCTGTTGGTACTGACCGCCTTCCACGACGACGCGGTCCGGGATGGGTACGTCGCCTCCCGCGTGATTGGCGAGATGTCACCCGAGATCCAGCAGATGCCGGGCGGCTCGCGGTTGCTGGAGTATGAATCGAGGGTGAGCGTCTTGCTGCGAACACACTCGGTCACCACCGTTTGCCAGTACGACGCGCGCGGCTTCGACGGCGCTATGATCCTGGACATCCTCAAGGTCCATCCCTTGATGGTCGTCCAGGGTTCGGTCGTCAACAACCCGTTCTTCATCACGCCGGAGACGTACCTGGGTTTGTAATCGGGCCAGGCAGCGACACGATGCATCCGGACCCCTCGCCGTTGCCGAACGCGCGTGTCCTCGGACAGCTCCTGCTCATGCAGGGTGTGCTGGCCGCGCTGCCCGACGCGGACGCGATCATGGACTTCGTGTGCCGGGGCTTGGCCGACATTCCCGGTGTCGCCAGCGTGCACCACGTCGATGACGGCCGCGGGCCGACCGACGAAGTTCACCCGCAGGTACTCCGGCTTCCGCTGCGGTGTGGGCAGACCCATCACGGACAATTGCGGGTTACCTTGTCGGACCCGGATGAATTTGCACCGTACGAGCCGCATCTCCGAAACTTTGGCGTCGTTTTGGCCGTGATTCTACAGGAACGCCGGGAGCGGCGGCTCAACGAGCAGCACGCTCGCGAGCTCGAGCAGCGCATCGGTGAACGCACGCAGCAGCTGACCCAGACGATCGCAGAGTTGAGGCACACGGAGCAGGAGTTGTCTCTGTTCCGCGCGCTCATCGATCAATCGAACGACACCTTCGAAGTGATCGATCCGACGACGGGCCGATTCCTCGACGTGAATCAGAAGGGCTGCCTCGATCTAGGCTTCAGCCGTGAAGAGTATCTCTCGTCGAGTGTCTTCGACATCGATCCGAGCGTCGATCCCGGAAGGTTCCCGATGACCAGCGAGGGGATGGCACAGGACGGCTCGCTGTTCTGGGAGGGGGTACACCGGCGCAAGGACGGCTCGACATTTCCGGTGGAGGTCAACATCAGGCTCGTTCACCTCGACCGAGACTACCTGCTCGCCGCAGTCCGCGACGTGAGCGCGCGCCGGCGCGCAGAGCACGAGCATCGCCAATTCATGCTGGGAGTGGCGCGCTCGAGCGACGCGATCTTCTTGACCGACCGCGCCGGCACCATCACGTACGTCAATCCGGCGTTCGAGCTGCTCTACGGATTTACGAGCGGAGAGGCCATCGGCAAGACCCCGCGCATTCTGAAATCGGACGCGCAAGCTCCAGAGTTCTACGCCCGCTTCTGGGCGGCGCTGACGGCGAACGAGGTGGTCCGGGCCGAAATGGTCAACCGGGCGAAAGATGGCCGCGTCGTGCACGTGGATGCTTCGGCGAACCCCGTCGTCGACGAAGGCGGTGCCTTGATCGGCTTCCTCGCGATCCAGCGCGACATCACCGAGCGCAAACAGGCGGCCGAGCAGCAATCGAAGTTGGAGGAGCGACTCCGCACAGCCCAGAAGATGGAGGCCATCGGGGGCCTCGCGGGGGGCGTGGCGCACGACTTCAACAATCTGCTCGCCGTGATCCTCAGCTTCACCGGCTTCGCGCTGGAGGGGCTGCGGGAGGGTGATCCGATGCGGGATGACCTGTTGGAGGTGAAACACGCGGGTGAGCGGGCCGCCGCGCTCACGCGCCAGCTCCTCGCGTTCGGCCGCCGGCAGGTGCTCAGTCCGGTGCTGATCGACCTGAACCAGATTGCGACCGGAATCGACAAGATGCTGCGCCGGATCATTGGCGAGGACGTGGCTTTGGTGCTCGAGCTCGCGCCGGACCTCGGGTCGACGCTGGCGGATCCAGGTCAGATCGAGCAGGTCATCATGAACCTGGCGGTCAACGCGCGGGACGCGATGCCTCGCGGAGGAAAGCTGACCATCCAAACTGCGAATGTGGAGCTCGACGAGGCACTCGCGGCACGGCACCTCGCTCCGGGACCCGGACCCTACGTCCTGCTCGCCGTCAGCGACACGGGCCTCGGCATGGACGCACAGACCTTGGCGCAGATCTTCGAGCCCTTCTTCACGACCAAACAGCAGGGCAAGGGCACGGGCCTCGGCCTCTCCACGGTGCACGGCATCGTGAGTCAGACCGGGGGCAGCATTTCGGTCAGCAGCGAACCTCGGGAGGGGACCCGGTTCGAGATTTACTTGCGTCGAAGCGTCGAGGGCAGCGCGACTGTCATGCCATCCGTCAGACCCGCTCCACCTGCCCGCGGCACCGAGACGCTGCTCGTGGTCGAGGACGAAGGGGCCGTGCGCAACCTGGTCCGGCGCATCCTCGAGGCAGAAGGTTACTCGGTGCTCACCGCCGCAAGCGCTGGCGAAGCCTTGTTGACGAGCGAGACATTCGACGGGGAAATCCAGCTCGTCCTGACCGATGTGGTGATGCCCAAGATGAGCGGCAGCGAGCTCGCCGAACGGCTGACGCTGACCCGTCCCGAGATCAAGGTCCTGTACATGTCGGGCCACGCCGACGATGCGCTCTTCCAGCACGGTGTCGCGACGTCAGGGACGCACCTGATCAACAAACCGTTCAGCCCCGTGGAACTGGCGCAGAGGGTGCGGGTTCTGCTCGACGGTCGAGCGCGTTGAAACGTGCGCGATCGGCAAGTGACGGCGAGGGTCAACGACGCGGCTTGCCGCACGTAGTCATGCGTTTGCCCTGGCTGTTGATCACGACCGCCCGGTCGGTCATCGAGACTGCACGGCGCACGCCGTCGCACATTCCTTCGCGGTGCTCGCGATGGGTGTCCGTCTCCGCAAACAGGTCCGAATGGACCTCGATCTCCCGGGCCCCTTCGCGCTGGTACACACAGGCGATGACGGTGTGATTCCACCAGTCTGCACAGCCCTCGAGCAGCGACTTGTCCTTGCAGCCCTCGCTCTTCAGCTTGGCAAGGGCGGACTCGCTAGCGACCTTGTCGAAGCCGACCTCCTTTTCGCACTTGGCACGCGCCTCATCGCGCTCGGCCTGTTTCACTTCGCCGCCACAGGCGAGGAGGGCGAGCAGCACGCCGGCGGCAGCCAAGGAGCGGGTCATGTGCCGGGTTCTAGCCGGAACTGGTCGAGGCGGTCGACCGCTGCCGCAATGCGGCGTTGGATGTGTGTGCACGCGCTGCGTCCGAAGCGGCCTCAGCGCTGGTGGAATGGCTCAGCTCCGGCACCGAAGTGAGCGGCGAGCATGCCGCAGGCCGCGTGTTTCTCGGCGCCGCCGGAGTAACGTCGGACGATGGGTGCGCCCAGGACCTGTAGCGCGCTCATGAAGGCCTTGCGCTCCTCGTCCGGAGCCTGCCGAAACCCGCCGGGGCGGGCGTCGTTCACGTCGATCAGGTTGATGCGAAGCCGGAGATCACCGAACAACCGCGCGATCTCCGCGACCTCCGCCGCGTCCGTGTTCACGCCGGACATCAGCACCCAGGCCAGGGTCAGGCGACCGTGTTTGGCGACGCTCGCATATTCGCGAACCGCCGCTGCCAATTCTTCGAGCGAGACGCGACCCGCCACCGGCAACAGCTTGCGCCGGCGCTCTTCGATGGCGCTGGTCAACGAGATGATCAGCCGAAACGGCTGCCGCTCGGCAGCAAACCGTCGGATCTGCGGCGCGAGCCCGACGGTTGAAATCGTGATCGACTTTCCCGATACCCGGCCACCGCACGGGTGAGACAACACACGGGCGGCACGGATCACGTTGTCGTAGTTCTGAAGCGGCTCGCCTTGACCCTGGAACACCGCGCCGACGATGCGCCCCGGGGCTTCGTCTCGCACGTGCACGAACGCCGACACCATCTCCCAGGCCTCGAGGTTGCGGCTCAGTCCAAGCCTGCCGGTCGCGCAAAAGGTACACTGCATCGCGCAGCCCACCTGCGACGATAGGCACACGCTGAAACGATCCGGTTTCTCGAGCGGGATCCGCACCGCCTCCGACAGCGCGCCGTCCGGCGAGCGGAACAGGTACTTCACGAAACGGTCCCGAGGATTTTCGACCCGCTCGATCAGCTCGAGACGCGCCCGGTCGAACAGCTGAGCCACCCCCTCGGACTTCCGCTTGGAGAGCGGCCGTTTGGTCGGTCGCGCGGTGGGTGGCTCGAAGACCTGAGCCATCAGCCGCCGGGCCTCGTCCTCGGCCATATCCAGTCCGTCGCGCCCGCAGGCGTCCGCGATCTCGTCAGGCAGCAGCGCGAAAAGGTGCGGGCGGTCCACGGCTGCCGCAATAACACGGCGTTCGGGGGAACGCCGCTGCGACTGATGACGACGCACGCCCGCCGGTCGCGTCTTCGCGCTGCGTTGACGTGCGCCCGCGCCCGGGCAAGAGACTCCGCTGGCGACATGACTAGAGCGGGCTACGAGACTGCGCGACTCCGGCTCGCGCGCCTGCGCGTCGAGGGTGACGAGGCTCGCTGGGTAGGCGCGCGGCACGCACTGCAGATCAGCTCCGGCGCGCTGAGCGTGGAGCGAGTGGGGATCTGGCTGTTTGATTCAAGCCACAAACGCATCGACTGCCAGCAGCTCTACATCGGCTCGAGCCGCAGCTTCGGCGCCGGCAGCTCCCTCACGGCCAATGACTTCCCCGGCTACTTCGCCGCGCTCGGTGAGCGCCGAGCCATCGCTGCGGACGACGCACGAACCGACCCCGCGACGGCCGAGCTTCGTGAGGCGTACCTGGTTCCGAACGACATCAACTCGATGCTGGACACTCCGATCATTCGTGCAGGCCAGGTCGTCGGAGTCGTGTGCCACGAACACGTTGGCGCGCCCCGCATCTGGCTTCAGCGTGAGATCGACTTCGCGAGCACGGTCGCCGACATGGTCGCGCTGATCTTCGAGCAATCCGATCGACTCACGCTCGAGGCCTCGCTGGCTGCACACAACGAACGTTCGCTGGAGAACCAGAAGAGTGAAGCGCTCCGGCGTTTGGCGCGCGCCGTGGCCCACGACATCAACAACGTGCTGACTAGCCTATCACTCGCCGGTGACCAGCTCGCGGCGCGCGGAGACCCCAGCGTGACAGCGCTCGCCGAGAACGTCATGCACTCGGTCGGCCTGGTGCACGCGCTCTCGAAGCAGCTGCTCGAGCTCGGTCGGGGGCCGGCGTCTTCACCCGAGCTGAGCGACGTCCGAAGCATCTTCGAGGCTGAGCGCCCAGCGCTCACCGCGATCTTGGCCGGACGGGCAACCCTGACGTTCGAAGACCGCACGGACAGCGCGCGCGTCATGATGGAAGCGACCGAGGTCGAGCGTGTGCTGCTGAACCTGACGGCCAACGCCCGCGACGCCGTTCAGGCGGAGGGCCACGTCTCGGTCGTGCTCCGGAACCCGACCGCGGAGGACGCGGTCGCCCACAATCACCTGATCCTGGAGTTCACCGACGACGGCGCCGGCATGGACGACGCCACCCGCGCCCGGGTGTTCGAGCCTTTTTTCACCACCAAAGACCAAGGCTCCGGCCTCGGCCTGGCGCTGGTCCACGCCGCCGTGATCCGCGCCGGTGGCTCACTCGAGGTCGAGAGCTCACCGGGACACGGCGCGCGTTTCATCGTCGCACTACCGCGTGCCGAGTAGCCGAAGGTTCGATCCCTGACCGAGGACCTGCGCGAACTTGCGCTGGGAAAAGCGCGCCACCCTTCCCAGGAACAGCGCCACCCTTCCCAGGAATAGCGCCACTGGAACCGCGCCACCCTTCCCAGGAAGCGGCGCCCACCCTTCCCAGGAACAGCGCCACCCTTCCCAGGAATAGCGCCACCCTTCCCAGGAATAGCGCTCCCACCCTTCCCAGGAATAGCGCTCCCACCCTTCCCAGGAATAGCGCCACCCTTCCCAGGAATAGCGCTCCCACCCTTCCCAGGAATAGCGCTCCCACCCGTCCCAGGAATAGCGCCACCCTTCCCAGGAATAGCGCTCCCACCCTTCCCAGGAACAGCGCCACCCTTCCTGGGAACAGCGCCACCCTTCCCAGGAATAGCGCTCCCACCCTTCCCAAGGAACAGCGCCCACCCGTCCCAGGAATAGCGCCACCCTTCCCAGGAATAGCGCTCCCACCCGTCCCAGGAATAGCGCCACCCTTCCCAGGAATAGCGCCCACCCTTCCCAGGAATAGCGCTCCCACCCTTCCCAGGAACAGCGCCACCCTTCCCGGGAACAGCGCCACCCTTCCCAGGAATAGCGCTCCCACCCTTCCCAGCAGCGCCCCCCTTCCCAGGGACAGCCCCACCCCTCCCAACGGAACAGCGCCCACCCTTCCCAGGAATAGCGCTCCCACCCTTCCCAGCAGCGCCACCCTTCCCAGGAACAGCGCCACCCTTCCCAAGGAACAGCGCCCACCCTTCCCAGGAATAGCGCTCCCACCCTTCCCAGCAGCGCCACCCTTCCCGGGAACAGCGCCACCCTTCCCAGGAACAGCGCCCGCCCTTCCCAGGAATAGCGCTCCCACCCTTCCCAGCAGCGCCACCCTTCCCGGGAACAGCGCCACCCTTCCCGGGAACAGCGCCACCCTTCCCGGGAACAGCGCCACCCTTCCCAGGAATAGCGCTCCCACCCTTCCCAAGGAACAGCGCCCACCCGTCCCAGGAATAGCGCCACCCTTCCCAGGAATAGCGCTCACCCGTCCCAGGAATAGCGCTCCCACCCTTCCCAGGAACAGCGCCACCCTTCCCAAGGAACAGCGCCCACCCTTCCCAGGAATAGCGCTCCCACCCTTCCCAGGAATAGCGCTCCCACCCTTCCCAGCAGCGCCACCCTTCCCAGGAACAGCGCTCACCCTTCCCAGGAACAGCGCCCGCCCTTCCCAAAAATAGCGCTCCCACCCGCGCGCCGCCCGATCGCTCAGGAGGCGCGCTTCTTTTTGGGGACGAACTTGCGGTCGAAGATCCGGATCCTTCGCACCAGTAGATCCAGCAGGAACATCACGATGGCCGCCATGATGAAGCGGCTCCAGAGCTGCTCGAAGTAGACGATCTTTTCACCACCGGGATCGAACAGCTCTTTGGGCTCCGGGTCGACCTTGCCGCCGCCGGCGAGCGCCGCGCGCGACAAGCGCTCCAGATCAGGCTCGAAGCTCGCGTACTCCCGCGGGTAGGGGTTCGAGACGTGGCCGTAGCTCATGCCCACGTTGCTCGTCTCTCCCTTCTTGTTGGTCTTGTTGTGCTCCGCGCGCAGCAAGAACGACCCGTATTTCTCCAGCTGGAAATCGGCCTCGTATCGCCCCGGCGCGGTCTGGCGCATGGGGAACTCGCGCCGCTCTCCGCCCGGCTCCGGACCGATGACGAAGAGTTTGCTCTCGATCTCGTTGTCGAAGCGCTCGTCGACGGTGAACGCATCCACGACCGCGTGCACCTTGCCACCGACGACCTCGGTCTTCATGTCGAGCTCACGGCGGTGTTTGTGCCGCATGTGCTCGCGCACCAGCTGACCCCAGAACTTTCCGAAGCCCGACCAGCGCAGCCAGTCGACGGCCCACAGGTTCTTCACGTCACTCGTCCACGCCAGCGTGTAACCAAGGCCAACCCGCCAGCGCGCCAAGATCGGCTCGCCGTTGTCACTCGCCAAGATCAGCTGCGCCGGCGCCTCTTTCATCTGCGTCGCGACGTAGCCGTGCAAGAGCGGCGCCGACCCGACACTGATCCCCTTCAGGAAGTCGGCGTTGGTCACCGTTTGAACCGGGAACCACTCCTCGACGGCCGCCTGGCGCGCGATCATCTCGGTCTCACGCGTGAAGATCTTCGGCAGGCTGTTGGGGTCCGGCACCGCGTGGTAACGCCCGCCGCCGGTGTCCGCCAGCATGCGCAGAAGCTCGTGGTCGGCGCCGTCGCCCAGGCCCACGGTGGTGAGTGTGATGTTCTCGGCGATCATCGCCTGCACGACGTCCTTGAGCCCTTGAGTCGGCGCCCGACCGTCGGTGAGCAAGATCACGTGTTTCTTCCGGGCTTGGACCACCGAGATGTCCTGGTACGCCATGTCCAGGGCCGGAAAGATCTCGGTGCCACCGCCGGGCTGAACCCGCGCAATCTCGTTGTTGATCCGGCTGCGGTACCGCGCCGGCTGGAACTTCACGTAGCGGATCGGCGTCGAGTCGAAGGCGATGATCTCGATCAGATCGTCTCCCTCGAGCGTGGTGACCGTGGCCTTGCAGGCGCTCTTGGCCATCTCCATCGGCAAGCCCGTCATCGAGCCCGAGCGATCGATGACAAGCGCCATCGCGACGCTCGGCATCTCCTTCTTGCGCTCCGCGTCCATGCGAACCGGCAAGATGCGCTCCATGGTCGTGTGCGCCCAGCCGCCGAGCCCGTAGCCGGCCTCACCACCGGCGAACAAAAAGCCGCCACCGAGGTCGCGCACGTATCTCTCGACCAGATCTTGTGAGGCCTCGCCAAAAGCCTCACGCGCCACATCCGACACGACGACGAAGTCGTAGCGCTCCAGCTCCTTGACGCTGCTCGGAAAGCCGCTTGGCCCTCGCACGTCGACGTCGAACTGCTGCGCGGTCAGCGCGCCCGACAGGTACGTGGCGCGCTGCGGCTGCCCCTCGACGTAGAGCACGGTCGGGCGACCCGGCACGTCCACGGTCACGGCGTACTGGTTGTTCTCGGGGAACTTGTCGTCCTTGATGCTGCTGAGCTTGAGCGCGTACGTGACCTGCCCGCCGACACGCACGACACTCTTGAACTTGACCTCGTTCTCGCCCGGTTTCAGCTCCAGATCACGGATCGAGTCCAGCCCGTTCAGCGACTCACCCTGGTAGAGCTGCGCCCGCGCCTTGGTGGCGCGGCTCGAATACACGTTGGCGATCACGTCGAAGGGCTGGCCAATGTCGACCTTCTCCGGAACCTGAAGTGAGCGCAGCGCGACCTCACCCGGCGGCGGCCGCCGGAACGGCACGCTGAACACCTTCACGTCGAAACCACGGGCGCGATTCGACTCGGCGAGCATGTCCCCGCTGGTCTCGACGCCGTCCGTGATCAACACCATGCGCTTGAGATACCCCGGCGGGAACACCCCGTAACCGAGCTGCATGCCCGCCTGCACGTCGCTGCCGGCGCCGGGTTTGTCGACGCCGAGCTTCTGCAGAGTCTCCTTGGTGCTGTCCCGCAGCTCCTGGGCCGACGGCACCACGGGCTTGCCACCTTCTTCCTTGAGCTCGATCAGCCGCGGTCGTTTCGCGAACGTGATCAACCGGATGACGTCCTCTTTGCCGCGCGCGTCGATGGCAGCCTCGAGGGTCTTGCGAGCGTCTTCGAGCGACGGATCTTCGACCGAGTCACTCACATCCACGACAAAGACCGTCGCCACCTTCGAGGTCTCGGCGGTGCGGGCGAGACGCGCCAGGCCAAGCGCCACGAGCCCGATGAACATCACCCGAAACAGCACCGCCAGCACCCGCTGCTGCCACGGCAGATCTGCCAGCGAGCGGCCGAGCAGAAACAAGAGCAGCGGCGCGAGCAGAAGCAAGCCGAGCGTGCGCGGCTCGAGCAGCTCGTAGTTCTTGCCCTCGCGCACCCACTTGAACGCGGGCGCGTGGGGCCCGATGACGTAACGCTGATAGGCCCAGAACAGCCCGGCGCCGACCAGCACGATGAACAGACCCCAGATTATTTTGCGCAGGCGCGGGCTCACACCGTGATCCTCCGGTGATAAGTGAACCACTCGATGGTCGAGACGATGACCGCCGCGAGCAGCAGATAGAGCCAGATCTCACGCCGCATGCCGGGGTCGAAGCCGCTGGGCAAGATCGCCGGTTTGCCGCCGATGTCCAGCGTGTCAGCGGGTTTGATCCGGCTCTCGTCCAGGTTCGACAGGTTCGCCGCGAACATGCTGGTCGTGGGCTCCGGCTCCGTCTTGACCAAGAGCTCGTAGAAGCCCGCCTGGTCCCCCAGGTAGACAGCGCGGCCTTCCTTGACCGGAATGCTGTGGGTCTTGCCGTCGGGTGCCTTCAGCGTGGCCACCTCTGCGCCGCTCGGCGCCGGGATGTTCCACACGTCACCGGTGAAAAACGACGACACGTAGCTCGTGTCCTCTTCGATGAAGTCGTTGATGGTGTTGAGCACGAACAGCGGCCAGGCCACCCGCAGCACGAAGTCGCTGTCGCGCGGGTCGAAACCGAGCGCGACGAATTTTCGTCCACTGCGCCGCCCCGAGACCAAGATCGGCCCCGCCTCGCTGGCGCCGATCACCTTGTCTTCTTTCTCAGGCTTGAAAGCGTTGCCCTTCGCGACCTGGATGTCACCCATGCTCATCCAGCGCACGATCGGGTGTTTCTTGTCCCACACGTCGAAGCCGAACTCGGTGATGGCCTTCGCCAGCTTGACCGGCCCGCCCTCGGGCGGCGGGTTCAAGTACAACGAACCGCCGGTGTTGGGCGCGAGCGGCGGCGCCACTCCGTCGAAGATCGTGACGTCGAAGTTGCCGGGCGGCGGGTACTTCGCCGGCGCCACACTCGTGACGTCCAGGTACTCGTCGAGCAACAGGGTTGCTTCGAGGTAGGTGTTGCCCGGGGTCACCACCAGCACCCGCGCGCGCCGGCGCTCCGGCATCAGCGCAAACGCGTGATCGTCCGCCGGCAGATCGTCGCTCTCGCCGTTGCCGAGCGAGATCTTGGCCTCCAGGGTGCGGCTGGCACCCGCCAGGTCCTTGTAGAACCGTGGCAGTTTTTCGTTCGGCTGCAGCGAGATGCGCGTCACGTCGACGACCTGGCCATCACCAATCAGCGTGAGCTCGACGTCGGCCGGCTCGTCGTTCGTGTTGGTGACCTCGAGCATCACCTCGTAGCGCGCCTTGTCGAGCGGGTAACGCCGCACGGAGAAGCCGGTGATGGCAACGTTCTTGCTGCTCTTGCCCACCGGCACGTAGCGCACCTCGACCCCCTCGAAGTCGAGCCCCTCGGACAGCTCCTTCGGATCTCCGACCGCGCCGTCGCTGACCAGCACGATCTCCGGCTTGGAGAGGCCGCTCAAGCTGTCGAGGGCGAACCGGAGCCCGCGCTTCACGTCGGCGCGAGTGTCCGTTGCGTGGAGCTGATCTACCGCCGCGTCCAGATCGCTGAGCTCACCCGTCATGGTGGAGAGCGGCATGATGGCGGCGTCCATCTGTGCCACCAGCATGCGGTCGGAGCCGCTGATGCCGCGCACCAGCTTCTTCACCTCCGTCTTCGCCTGCTCGATGCGCGACGGGTAGACGTCCTTGGCCTTCATGCTGGCGCTGGCGTCCACGAGCACGATGATGTTGCGCCCCTGGATCAGCGCGCCCGTGATGCGCGGATCACCCAGGGCCAAGATCAACAGGCTGAGCAGCGCCAGCTGCAAGAGCAGAGACAACAGGCGCTTGAGGCGCGACCACCAGCTGGTCGCCTCCTTGTCGCGCAAGATGCGCTCCCAGATGCGGCTGAAGGGCACGGCCACCGGGCGCCGGCGCAGCTTCAGGATGTAGAACAAAACCGTCAGCCCACCGGCCGCAGCGGCGATCGTGACGAGTGTCCCGAAGGGCAGGCCCGCGAACAGCATCAGCGCAGGAACCCTCCACGGCGAAAGACTCGCAAGACCAGCTCGTCGAAGGGGGTCTCGACGTCACCGGCGAAATAGGGGACCTGGTGTTTGGTGCAGAAGCGCTCGATGTCGTCGCGGTAGTCGTTCCAAGCGCGCTCCATGCGCTCCAGCATCTTGGCCGTGACGGTCACCTCGCGCTCGTCGCCGGTCTCACAGTCGTAGATGCGAACGTCGCCCTTGAGCGCGGGGTGAGCCTCGGCCGGGTCGACGATGTGCAGCACGTACGGCTCGAACTTGTTGTAGCGAAGCACGTTGATGCCCGCCTCGAAGCCAGCCGGATCGTAGAGATCGCTGATCAGCACCGCCAGGCCGCGGCGTTTGTGCTGAGCGACGAAGGTCTTCAGGCTGTCCTCCAGCCCGGTCTGCCCATCGCACTCGATGCGCCGCAGGAAATCGAACACCTTGAAGATGCGACCCTTGCCCCGCGTCGTGGGCATGCGCGCCACGATCTCGTCCGTCGCCGACACGATGGTCACACGATCGAGGTTGGCGAGCCCGACGTAGGCCAGCGCGGCGGTGAGCCGTCGTGCCTGATCGAACTTGCGCCCGTCGCCGAAACCCATGCTGGTCGAGCAGTCGATGATGAAATAGATGCTGAGATCTTCCTCTTCTTCGTACAGCCGCACGAGCAGCCGGCCGAAGCGCTGGAAGATGTTCCAGTCGACGGAGCGAAAATCGTCCCCCGCGCTGTAGTCGCGGTGGTCGGCGAACTCGATGCCGCTGCCCTTCTTTTTGGTGCGTCGCTCCGCGCGCTGACGGCCGGCGAACACCCGCCGACTGACGATCGCGAGGGTCTCCAGCTTCTTCTGGAAGTCGTCGCCGAACAGGTCTTCCTTCGCCGGCTTGGCCATGCCGAAGCGGCGCGAGACGGGACCCAGACGCCGGGACACCGGCGCCGTCGCACGCTTGAAGACGTCGAGGAGGCTCATGCGAGAGGGCTGACCGCTCAGGTCTTGGCTTCCGGAAGCTCCTCGAGGATCTCACGGATGCAGTCGTCCGTCTTCACACCCTCGGCCTCGCCCTCGAAGTTGAGCAGCATGCGATGCCGCAGCGCGGGGGCGGCGCTGGCCTTCACGTCGTCGATGCTCGCGGCGAACCTGCCCTCGAAGAGCGCCCGGATCTTGGCGGCGAGCAGCACGGACTGCGCGCCGCGCGGCGACGCACCAACACGCGCATAACGCCGGACCTTTTCCGGAGCGTCCGGCCCGTCCGGATGGGTGGCCTGGAGCAGGCGCACCGCGTAGTCCTGAACGTGGCGGGCCACCGGCACGGTGCGCACCAGCGCTTGCATGCCGAGGATGTCTTCGGCACTCACGACGGACTCGACCTTGGCGGAGTAGTCCGTGGTGGTGCGCTCGATGATGGCGTGCAGGTCCTCGCGATTCGGAAACGGCACCTGCAGCTTGAAGAAGAAGCGGTCGAGCTGCGCCTCGGGAAGCGGGTAGGTGCCCTCCATCTCCAGCGGGTTCTGCGTCGCCATCACGAAGTAGGGCTCCTCGATCACGTAGGTCGTTCGACCCACGGTCACGCGGTGCTCCTGCATGGCCTCGAGCAGAGCGCTCTGGGTCTTGGGTGTGGCGCGGTTGATTTCGTCGGCCAGGACGATGTTGGCGAAGACCGGCCCCTTGCGGAACTCGAACGCATGTTTGCCGCCGCCCGCCTCCTCGATCACCGTCGTGCCGATGATGTCGGCGGGCATCAGGTCCGGTGTGAACTGGATGCGCGAGAAGTTCAGCCCCACGGCGTCCGCCAGCGTGCGCACGAGCATGGTCTTGCCCAGACCCGGCACGCCTTCGAGCAGCGCGTGCGAGCCGGCCAGCATGCAGGTCAGGACACCGTCGACGACCTCTCGGTGCCCGACGATGATGCGAGCGATCTCTTCCCTGAGCGCGCCAATCTTCTTGCGGAACGCTTCGACCTCAGCCTTGGCTTCTTCTTCAGACATCTGCCCTCTTTCCGATTCCATTCTCCAGCGGAGAGACCGGGCGAGCGTGGCCCGCACGCTCACCGAGCACGGTGCTCGCTGTCTTCAACGCCTCAATCCCTCGGCCGGATCAGCTGAAAGTAGCGCTGCACGTAGAAGCGGTACCCCGGCGGGATCTGGTCCTCGTTCATCACACGCTCAGCCACGGTCTTGTAGTCCGTGTAGACCTTCTTGTAGCCCCGCCCGACGAAGCCGCGCTGCGCAGCGCCGTAGATCACCTGGCTCGACGCGCCGCCCTGCCCCGTGTCCTGCGCTGCGGCGGTGACGTCCTTGGTGCTGCCCTTCAGGTTGCTGGCTTCACCCTTCAGGTTTTCATCGTGGCCGGTGCCGTAGCTGTCGCCGCCTTTGCCGGCCCCGCCACCGGGTTTGTCCCCGCCTTCGCCCTGACCTTGACCCTGGCCCTGGCCTTGGCCCTGACCCTGGCCTTGACCCGAACCCTGGCCCGGCATCGGGATCGATTTGCCGCCGGAGCCTTGCCCCATCACCAGATCGCCGCCCGAGCCGCCGGGTTTCATGCCCTGGCCCTTCTTGCCGCCCTGACCATCTTCGTCGCCTTGATCGCCGCCCTTGCCGCCCCGCGCTTGTTTGCCGAACTTGAGCATGCGCTGCATCCGAGCTTTGCCGCCCTTGCCCTGCTGCCGCATCACCTCACGCATCTCTTGCAGGCGGCGACGCAGCTCTTCCTTCTCTTGGTCGGACATCTCTTCCTGCGCCATGCGGTTGATGTCCTCGGCAGCCTGATCGAAGTCCTCGGCGGAAGCGCCCATCTCTTTGAGCAGATCTTCGGCGGCCTTGGCTAGCTCGCGGTCCAGCTTCGAGAGCTGACGTTGCGCGCGCTTGGCCTGATCCTTTTCGCGATCGAGGCGCTCGAGCTGTCGGTCCTTCTTCTTCAGCAGGCTCTTGTCGCTCTCCGACAGGCCGCCGTCGTTCTCCTGCTTCTTTTTCAGCAGGCGCTTCTGCTCCTCTTCGACCTTCTGCCGCTCCGCCTCGAGCTTCTTCAGCGTCTCGGCGCTCTTCTCGCTGGCCTTCTTCACCGCCTCGCGAAGTTTGTCGAGCTGGGCCTTGGTCGGCGGCTGCTTCTTGTTCTTCAGCTTCTCGGCCAGCTCACGCATGGCCTTCTCGGCGTCGGCGAGGTTCTTCTGTTTGAGCGGCTCGGCGATGGGCTTCGACAGCTCGCTCTTTTCGAGCTCCTGAGCCATGTTTTTGAGCCCCTCTTCGAGCGCCTCTTTGTCGGCCTCCGCGCCCTTCATCAGCTGGCGTTCGAGCTCTTCCAGCCGCTTGAACACCTCGCTGCGGTCGAGGCGGCGATCGGCGATGTCCTCGATCAGCTGGTTGAACTTCCGGACCGCCGACTGAACCTCCGGGTCTTGGCTCTTTTGCTCGAGCTCTTTCGCCATGTCCTTGAAGAGCTCGATGTCGTCGGGGCTCATCACCATGGCGTCGAAGGTCTTCTCCGGCGGCAGCACCTTGGTCGTGCGCACCTCGAGCAGCGCCACACCCACGAGCCCGGCGATCAAGAAGGCGACGAGCGGAACTTCACGGGGCAGGTGAAACGGCGCGGCCCGCCGCGGCTGCAGCTGTTTGGCGTTGACGATCGCGTCGTCGATGGCGGCGTTCATCAACATCGAGCGTTTGCCGGGCTCCTCTGCGGAAAAGGAGAGCGCGCTCGTGATCCGATCGTGCAAGCCGTGGTGGCGGTCGAGGGCGATCGCGCCGGCGTGCTCCGGTCTGGATTTGAGCCAAGCGTGCGCCGTGCCCACCAAGAAGAACAACAGCGGTACCAAACCCGCGAACCCGAGCGTCTGGATGGTCTCCGCAGGGGGACGGGCCACCTTGACGTAGGTCAAGGCGCCGACCGCGTACACGAGTGGAACCGGGAGCAGGAGAAAGGCGCGACCGAGGGTCAGGTCCAGACGCAGGCGGATCGCGGTCCAGAGCGCGGCACGCCGCAGGCTCTTGATGGAAGCGTCGCGGTCAGACGGGTTCACGTTGGGTTCTCGACTTGACGGTTGTAACGCACGAAAGTTCCGTCTGCTTTCGGTGACGCTGGGGTGGTTGGCGATGGTAGCCCGTAAGGGCGCTCGCCGGGGTGGGTGCAATTGCCGGCGGCGCCCGGCCCAAAGGCCTGAGAGTTCGCGCCGTTACCCTGATTGGGCGGCAGCGAGCTCCTGCTGGGATGGACCCGGTGGGCCCAGCCAACCTTGGCGGCGAAAGCTCGGGCGTCAACGGCTCTCCTTCGCACGAGTACCCCGGTGCGTGACGCCCGTCCCGGGCAGATTCTTTCCAATCGAACCCGCGGGGGTCGGTCGGGCTTGACCCACCGCACACCGCTGGTCTCACATTGGCGCCCAAACGGTCAGACAGGAGCGAGCGATGCCCGACGAGACGAAGACTCTAGTTTTGGTGGCGGACGACGAGCCGAGCACACGCGCGCTGGTGGTCGGACACCTCAAACGCAGAGGCTATCGCGTCGTCGAGGCAACGGACGGGGATGAGGCCTGGACCCTTGCGCACGAGCACCTGCCGGACCTGGTGGTGCTCGACGTGATGATGCCGGGCATGAGCGGCTGGGAGGTGTGTCGCAAGATCCGTGAGGCCGTGTCGCTGGCGCACACGGGCGTCGTGATGCTGACGGGGATCGGGGAGCACCTGAACGAGATGACGTCTCCGCTCTACGGCGCGGATGCTTACCTCGACAAGCCCTTCGAGTTTTCGATGTTGGATGCGCGCGTTCAAGAGACGCTGGCGCGTCGGCGTGCGGGTCAGGTCGGGCGAGGTGACAGCCCGAATGCGGGGACACCGAAGAAGGCGAAGGCGGCTAAACCCGCAGCGAAGAAGGCGGCTCCCAAGAAGAACGCGGAGAACGCAGAGAACGCAGAGAACGCAAAGAGCGCAAAGAGCGCAAAGAAGAACCCAAAGAAGAGCGCGAAGAAGGGCAAGGTCGTAGAGGCCAAAGCCGCGGCGCCGAGCAAGAAAGCGAAAGTCGCCAAGCCCAGCAAGACCGCGAAGCAGGCGCCCAAAGCCAAGAAGACCGCCAAGCCCGCGAAGCCGGCGCCCAAAGCCAAGAAGACCGCCAAGCGCGCCAAGCCCGCGAAGCCGACGCCCAAAGCCAAGAAGACTGCCAAGCGCGCCAAGCCCGCGAAGCAGGCGCCCAAAGCCAAGAAGACCGCCAAGCGCGCCAAGCCCGCGAAGCCGGCGCCCAAGCGCAAGAAGAAGTAACGGCGCAGATCGGCCGGCAGGGCGCACCGCGTCCCGACCGCAGACGACCGGAGATCCGCCTCGTGGAACGGCGCCCGGCGCGCCAACACGAGGCGCAAACCCAAGGTTGGCGTCCGGGCCACGAGCTGCAGCAGTCATCGCAGTTTTCCCCTCCCACCAAGCAGGCACGTCCATTGCAGCCGACGCCGGCATGTCGATGCCGCAGCGACTCCTGGTTCTGGTCGACCCCACGCTCGTTGACGACGTGAGTCGCTACGTGGCTGCGCCCCGCAAGCGCGAGGCCATTGCGCTCTCGTTGGCGGCACGTGGTCCAGCCTCGGCCGGTGCAACTGAGGTCATCGAGCGGGCTGCAGGCATTGCGGCTCGCCTCGACGGCGCCGTGCGGGCGCGTGCGCTCGCCGAGACGACACGCTCGAGCGACGACGCTGCAAACTACGGACGCCGCGTGTGGAACGAGATCGCTTGGCTGTCTGCTACGAGTGGCCCCAGCTGGGGTGAGGGCGTGGGTCGCTCACTCGCCTTCCTCGCGCACCCGGAGCGTTTTGCTCTCGCCGGTGCTCCGCGCGCCGTGCGCCACCTCTCCCGCGCCATTCGGCACCTCTTGAGCTCGACCGCCGACGTCGCGCCGGCCCTGGCGCTGCCCGGCTGGGAGGCAGGCTTGCCGGCGTGGGGCGGCAGCGGCTTCGCGAGCGGCTGTATCCCCGCCGAGTTCACCGAGTGGCTGGGCCTCTTGCTCAGCGGAGAGCGCTGGCCGCTCGAGAATCTGGCGACGGAGCTCTTTGGTGCGAGCGGCGCCCGCGCCTGGCGCGACAACGCCCGCCGCGCTGCGCGTGCCGCCGCGCGCAGCGGCTGCCATCTGCTCGAGGTCGAGACTCGCTCGCTGCGCGCGCAGTGCCTCGTGGACCCTCGCTCGATCCAGATCGCCAGCAGCCGTTTTGATTGGTCCGGAACCCTCGCGGCGCAGGTCGCCTGACACCGGGTGTGGGCGACTCTCAGCGTTTCGCGCGCTCGGGCCGTGAGCGACGCCTGAGCAGAGTGAGGCCGAACAGCGCGCCGAACGCTCCGCTGGTCGTCGGTGGGTCCCAGAACACGGTGATGTCGTTGCTCGTCGCGATCGCCGCCTCCGCTACGGATTTGAACTTCATGTCGACGAGCTGCGCGTGACCGAGCCGACCCCGCAGGCGCGCGAGGTGGATCCCCTTGGGGAACATTCGAGGCGCAGTCGTCGCCAGCGGGCTCGGCGGGGCCGTGCTGCGCTCGGCGAAGAAGCTGGCTCGAAAGTTCACCATTCCGCTCTCGAGTACGAACGCACCCGTCTCCGTCATGCGCGTGAAGACTTCGTCGTAGTTGCTGCGCGTCGGAGAGATGGCCTTCACCCCGGCTGCGATGCGCGCCGCGCGGTAGTTGGCCGGAAGAAATGGCCTCGCGCCAGCCAGGTACAGCAGCACCTCCACCCGCGCCGGCTCTTTGACGGACTCCGCTGAGAGCGCGAACGGGTACTCGAGCTCCTCGAGCGGCAGCTTGGCATAGTGGATCTCGATCGGCGCGAGGGAACCCGCCGACGCGGTGGGCCGAATTCGAGCCGCCAGAAACAGCCAGTCGCGCTTGGCGTAGCTGTCGAGCGAAGCTTGGAGCTGCGCGGGCACCGGGAACTGTTCCTTGCTCAGCCACTCTTGCAGCGAGGCTCCCGAGCCTCCCCCAACGACGACGTATTGATAGGTCTCTGTCTCACCGCGCTGAACGACGGTGACTTCTTCACCCCGCCCGGCACCGCCCGGCGCGCCGGCGCTCTTGTCACCACCCGCGCAGCCACAGCCGCTGCCGGAGGGCGTTCGCGCGGTCCGGTCGATCACACTAATGCGCGGGGCGGTCAGCTGCTCCAACTCGTCGAAGATGGCCCGATCCGCGTCGGCGACCTGAGCGGGTGCGCGCTGCAGCGGTAGCACGAAGGCATTGTCGCCATCGGCGCCTTCGTAACCGACGCTCACGACGATCGCAGTGCTCGCCTCGCCCTCGGCGATCAGCACCCGCTGGGCGTTCATGCCGGCGGCATGCTGCTCGTTGCTTCCAATCATGCCGCCGCAAGCCAACGCGGGGGAGCTGGAGAGCCAAGTGACGAATGGGATGGCCAACGCCGCCACCAGGGCATGATGAGAGTGCATGGTCACCAAAGCATACGGGAAGCGCCGAGCCGAGTGGAGCGCGGTGTGGCCCGGCCTCCCCCTCTCGCGTCGGGCTTCGGTCATCCGCCCGCGCGCGGTGCTCGTTCAGCTCGGCCCGCCGAAGATCGGCAGCCGACTCACCGGCTCCGCCAGACGTCGTTCGACGTAGTCCGCAGGCGGCAGCGCCTCGAGAGTGAAGGTGATCTGCCGTGTGTGCGGGTGCTCCTCCAGTGAAAGGAAACCCTCGTCGGCCAGCGTACACAGCATGCCGAAGGTGTGGCTGGGCGTCGAAATGGGATGGGAGCCCGCACTAGGAACGAAGGCGTTCAGATCACACGCGCGAAACGGTTTGTTGCGGCGCTCGGCTTCACCGAAAAAGTCATCCAGCAGCGCCCGATAGATGCCGCGGAAATACCCCTCCGCAAACTCGACCCACTCGAGGGGCCGGGTCACCGCGAACTTGCCGTGGGGCGCGAGCACCGCGCGGACGCTGTAGGTTCGAAAGAACTCGCGCAGGACTCGGATGCTTTCCAGAAACCGCTCGTAGGCCACCGAGTACGACTGGCCGGCGACGGTGAAGATCGGGATCACGTAGCCGTGCGTCTCGGGTTTGTCGACCAGGCCGGTGCAGATGATCGTGTCGCCCGGGACCGCGATCTGAAGCTCGGTGTCGTAATACAGCACACAGTCCAGCGAGTGCCCCGGCGTCTCGAGAGCCAGCATGCCGGGCGGCAGTTTGCCGGCGTCGACGAACGAGAGCGCCCCCTTCGGTGTGCGGGCGAAGTAGCCGCTGAAGCGCTTGCGTAGCGCGTTGTTCAGCATCTGTTCGTCGCTGAACGCGTTGTACTCGTGCAAGCCCCAATGGGCGCGGGTCTGAAAGATCTCGTAGGTCTCGTTGAGAAACGCCGCCTCGGGATGGGTCAAGAATCGGTAGCCCGCCGAGTGCAGATACACCGGCGCCCGTTCCCCTTCCGGTCGGCCGTGACCCGCAACGATGCCGGCGCTGCCCGCGTGATCGCCATGACAGTGTGTGACCAAGAGCGCGTCCAGCTTGCGTACGCCGTGAGCCTCGAGCGCACGCCGCGTCTCCTCGATGACGTCGGGGCGCGCCGGCCCGCACTCGAACAGGTAGGTCGTGCCCGCGTGCCGGCGCAGGATCAGGTTCACGTGTTTCGGGCTGGGATAGCCGCTCGGAATCGGCAACACGTCGAGGCGACCATCGAGGCCGAGCTCACGAAAGGCATCTTGAAAAGGCTGCATCAGTGGCGCTTCGTGGGAGGTCTACCACGGCCTCACCCCGGAGCGCGTTCGCTCCAGAACTCTCTCACGTCAGCCAGCTCGTCCGTTCGGCGCGCGGGCGGCAAGGCCGCAAGCACCCGTCGACCGTAGCTCTTGCGATGCACCCGGTCGTCGAACAACGCCACGACGCCGAAGTCGGCCCGGGTGCGGATCAAGCGACCGAACCCTTGTTTCAGCGCCAGCGCCGCCGCGGGCACGAACAGCTTCATGAAGGGGTTGTCCCCTTGTTCTTCCAGGCGCATCGAGCGCGCCTTCACGATGGGATCGGTGGGCACGAGAAACGGGATCTTCTCCAGCACGACTAGCCGCAGCGCGTGACCGGGGATGTCCACCCCTTCCCAGAAGCTGCTCGTGGCGACCAGCACCGCGCGCCCGTCGGCCCTGAACCTGTCGAGCAGAGCGCTCTTCGGCGCTTCCCCCTGCAAGAGCAGCAGGCGCCGCCCGACCATGCCCTGCAACATGGCGTGCAGCGCCCGCATCGAACGCACGCTGGTCGTGAGCACAAAGGCACCGCCGTCGGTCAGCGCCACTAGCTCGGCGATTCGCCGCGCCGCATCTCGAACGAACGCCGGACTGTTCGGCTCCGGAAGATCCCGCGGCGTGTAAAAGAGCGCGTTCTGCCCGAAGTCGAAGGGCGAGTCGATCAATCGCTCCGTCACCTCGGTCGAGCCGTTGGTCAGCCCGAGCCTCGAGCGCAGGTAGGCAAACGGGCTCTCGTCGGCGCGCGCCACGCCCGTCGCCAGGGTTGCGCTCGTGAGCACGACCGCGGGCACAGCGTCGAACACCAGATCGCGAAACAAACCCGAGACGTCGACCGGAGACGACGACAACACCGTGCTTCGGCTGCCCGTCTCCAGCCAGGTGACCCGACCCGGCGCGCCGTCGATGGCAACAGCGAGCTGCTCACGAAGACCCGTCACGCGGCGTCCGGCGATGTCGAGGGCATCGGTCAAGCTCTGGGGGCTCTGACGCAGGCGCGCCTTCTCTTGACTCACGCGGCCTCGCGCCGACTCCAGCAGCGCGACCACACCTTCTAGCGCCGAGTCGAGCTCGTGCCAGCGCGTCTCGAGCTCGCCGGTCCACACGTCGCGTTCGATCGCGAGCCGCCCATCCGGGCCGCCCGCGCTGGACAACTGTCGCACCAGCCGCGACCAGAAGGCGTCCGACGCGCGCCGCGCACCATCGACCGCGCTCGACCCGCGCAAGACGGCGTCTGCGGTGGCAAACACGCCGAGCAAGGTCTCCACGTCGCGCAGCACGGCGTCGATGCGAGCGCTCGATACCCGAACGCCGAAAAAATCCGTGGCGATGTCCTCGAGCTGGTGCGCCTCGTCGAAGATGACGGCGTCGTAGTCCGGGATCACACGCCCGGGATGCGGTCCGCGCAGGGCCAAATCGGCAAAAAACAGGTGGTGGTTCACCACGACGAGGCGTGCGGCCTCGGCGTCCCTGCGCATGCGAGTGACAAAACACTCGTCGAAGTGCGCACAACCAGGACCAACCCGGGTGTCGCTCGAAGCCGTGACCTCGCGCCACAGTGGGTCGTCCTCCGGCAAGCCGTCGAGCTCACTGATGTCGCCGCTCGACGTCTCGTTGCGCCACGCCTCGAGCCGCGCCATGGCCGCTTCGTGAGCGGGCTCACGGTATTTGCGCCGGTGTTCCTCGAAGCGCCGCAGACACAGATAGTTGGCGAGCCCCTTCATCACCGCAGCCTGGGGGTCGATGCCCAGGTGTTTGCGGATCAGCGGCAGGTCTCGTGTTGCAATTTGCTCCTGGAGCGCGCGTGTCGCGGTCGAGACCACGACCTTCTTGCCGCTCAGGACCGCGGGCACCAGGTACGCGAGGGTCTTGCCCGTGCCGGTGCCCGCTTCGCACAGCAGAACTCGATCGTCCGCGAGCGCACGCTCCACCGCAGCCGCCATTTCGAGCTGACCCGGACGTGACTCGTACCCCGCGAGCGACGCACCGAGAGGGCCGGCGTCTCCGAGCAGCTCGGCGGCGCGGCTCACCTTCCGTCCGGCGGCTCGCTCTTCGAATCGGGCGCTGGCGGCAGGCTGCCCGTGGGCGGCGGACCGGCGTTGGTGTCCATGTACTGCACACCCGCGATCTGTCCGTCCGCTTCTTCTTGCAGCCAGACCACTCGGCAAGGGCGGCGCACGTGCTCGTCGTCACCGAGAGAAATTTCGTAATCTTTCCCCAGCTCCACCCGGTCCTCGACGATGATGCGGACGCCCCCTCGGCTGACGTTGAGCGTCCACCCCTCGTACACCGCGGTTCCGGCGTAGAGGCGCACACGATCGGAAGCCTCACGCCGAGCGCCACCGGATTGCCGCCGGGTTCCGTGTGTGTCCGGTCCTCCGCCATCGGGCGGCGGGGTGAGATTGCGGCGGGTCACGTTCGAGCTGAACATACCAAACCTCTCCGTGAGATGCGCAGGCTGGTCGCAGATTCGTCGCCCCGGCGCGCCTGCCTTGACGCTGGCGGGCGGGTCTGCGAAGTTCTTGGCGTTGGCTTCATGGAGCGGGGGTTGGCGCTAATCATCGAAAATCGTTGACCATCGGGTGAGACCGGCCGATCGAGTGGACCCACTTGGACTGGATCTCTCGTTCTTCCACGCTGCAAGCCACATGCCCATCGCTACACCTCAAGAGCTGAAGAAACTGCTGCTGTCTTCCGGGCTGGAGGTCTATCGCACGCTGCCCGATCGAGTCGTGCTCGCGGATCGGGTGCGAGACAACCTGATCATGGACAGCGGCGTGAGTGTGTTGACGCTCGAGTCGGGGCTTGGAATTCGGGTGATCTTTCGAGCTCAAGGTTGTGATTTTCAAGGCGAAAGCCCCGAGAGTCTGTTCGAGCACGCCCGCCGGTTGGGAGAACCCGCAACCACCGGCGGTTATGCCGAGGTCACCACCTGTGTGGTGCCAATCCACGATCCGGGGGACAAATCCCGCGTTCTCGACACCTGGTACGAGGTCACCTTCGAGCTGGCGATCCCCACGGATATCGAGCTCCTCGACCCGCTGCGCGACGCCCTTCGCTGGCCGAAAGTCGCCACTCGCGCCGGGACGTAGACCATCACCGGGGGGCATGGTAGGTCCGTCGCCCTTTCGGCGCGGCACCAACGACCGCGCCCCTCCAAACCATGCTGTCGTTCTTTCGCAAGGGCGGAGTCGGTCAGATCGTGATCGGCGCGGTCGTCTTCGCCGTCATCATCGTCTTCGTCATGGAGTTTCGCCCTGGTCGCCAGGGTGGTGCCGGCATCTCGCGCGACTGCGCGGTGAAGATCGGGGATAGCTGCGTAGATCGCAAAGAGTACTTTGCCGCCTACGGCCTGATCGTTCCCCGCGAGCTGCCCCAGAAGAAGATCAAATCCATGGGCCTGAAGAAGACCGTCATGGACGGCTTCGTGGAGCGGGAGCTGTTGCTCAAGGAAGCAGAGCGCCTGGGCATTTCCGTCAGCGAAGAAGAGCTCGACGAAGAGCTGTCGTCTGGCCGCGCCCGGATTTCGTTGCCGTATCACCAGCTGGGCTTCCTTGGTTATTCGCTGGGCATCAGCGAGGAGATGGTGCGCCTCTTGCCGGTCACGAGCGTTCAGACCAGCGAGTTCGACTACAAGATCTACGAGCGCGTCGTGCGCAACACCACCAACCGCAGCCCGAAAGAGTTCAAGGAGATGCAGCGGCGCGAGATGATTGCGCAGCGCATGCGGAACCTGGTGCGAGCGCGTGTGCGGGTCTCGGAGGTCGAGGCCTACTCACAATGGGAACGGGACCGCTCGAAGGCCGTAGCCCGCGTGGTTTCGGTTTCCCGGGAGTGGTTCTCGAAGTGGGTCGTGGACTTGTCGGACGCGAGCGTCGACAGCTGGGCGCTGAAGAACGAGAAGTCGGTCGAAGACGGCTGGAAGACGGCGCAAGCCAACTGGAAGGCGGAGTGTCCGCTGGTCAGCGAGATCGTGGCGTCCGTCGAAGAGGACACGGGCGACACGATCAAGGGCGAAAAGCGCCAGAAAGTGCAGGCTGCGCTCGACCTCATCAAGAAGGGAGAGCGCTTCGAGGCGGTTGCCAAGCGCGAGAGCGACGGCGCTGCCGCGGAGCTTGGTGGTGACATGGGTTGCCTGAGCGAGACCTATGGTCCAGGTGGCAAGGAGCTGCTGGATGCGGCCAAGAAGCTGAAGCCGGGTCAGGTCTCCGACGTCATCGAGACGAAGCGGGGCTTTCACGTGCTGCGGCTGAACGGGGTCCTGGCCGAGAAGGACATCGAGAAGATCGGCAAACGCGCCACGGCGCGGAGGATGGCAGCGCCCGCGCTCGCCACGGAGCTCGCCAAGGAGTTCGCCGACAAGCTGATCGAAAAGACCAAGGCTGGCGCCAAGCTGGAAGACGCGACCAAGGAGCTGGCGCTGGAGTACGTGGCGCGTGCGCCCAAGGCAGCCAAGCCAGCGGCGGCCGCGCCGGCAGCCGCGGGGGAGAAGACGGCGGCCGAGCCTCCGGCAATGGAGGACGCGCAGCGACCGCGCGTGGAGATCAGCTCGCCGTTCAGCATCACCGGCACACCGGTCGAGGCGCCGTTGCCGGGAGAGGCACCCGCCGCGAAGGTGTTCGACCTCGCGAAGGTCGACGCGTTGGTGGAAAAACCCATCAAGACCACGACCGGCTTCGCGGTGCTCCAGCTGAAGGAAAAGACGCTGGCGAAGAAGGAAGACTTCGCCAAGGACCGGCTGTCGATCCTGCGCATGCTGCGCGGCGCGAAGGAGCAGGACGCGGTGGGACGTTACATTGCTTCGCTGCGCAGCAAGGTGAAGGACAAGATCACCTACGATCAGCGCCTTCTGGAAGACAACGCCAGTTCCGACGACGGCTCCGGAGACGGTTGACCCTCGCGTCCCTCGAGCTAGGGCAGCGGACGCTGGCCAACGGCCTCCGGGCAGTCGCCGTGTCCATGCCGGCGCTGCACCGGGTCGTGCTCAACATGCAGCTCCGCTGCGGGCCCGCTTACGAACCTCCGGTCGACAACGGAATCAGCCATTTCCTGGAGCACATGCTCTACCGCGGGACGGCTGCCTACCCGTCGGCGCACGCACAAGCCGACGCCTTCGAGAGCTTGGGTGGCACGCTGGTGGCCTCGACCTATGTCGACCACGGGGCGATGGGGATCTCGGTCCCGGCCGAGTCGTTCGCAAAGACCCTGCCGATCTTCGCCGAGGTCTATCAGCGCCCGGTCTTCACCAACATCGACATCGAGAAGGGCATCGTCGGCGAAGAGATCAACGAGAGTTTGGACGACGACGGAGAGCCGGTCGGCGCGGACGAGCTGGTGCGCAAGCTGTGTTTCGGCGACCACCCCCTCGGCCATCCCATCGTCGGGACCAGCGACAACCTCGAGCTCGTCGAGCGCGACAAACTCGAGCGTTACCACCGCGAGTTCTACGTCGGTAAGAACTCGGTGCTCTGTGTAGCCGGACCCATCGACCCGGCGCGCGTGCTGGACGAGATCGAGCGCGGGTTCGCGGCGCTCCCAGCGGGAAGCGTGCTCGCGACCCCCGCCTTGGCCGAGCAGACCAAGACCCGATACCGGCACGTCGATCACGCTGGCAGCCAGACCGAGCTGCGCATCGCCTTCCGCGCCCCGCCGGATCTGCACCCGCTCGAGCCCGCAACCGACATGCTCTTGCGGGTGCTCGACGACGGCATGTCGACGAGGCTCTACCACCGCATCTGCGACGAGAAGGGCCTGTGTTACGACGTGTCCGCCGGCTACGAGGCCTACGTCAGCGGTGGCATCTTCGATCTGGCCGCCGAGGCCACTCACGAACGCGCCGAAGAGCTACTCGGTGAGCTGTTCAGCCTGCTGCGCGAGCTACGCGATCGCGGACCGTCGGAGGCGGAGCTCGACAAGGTCAGGGCGCGTCTAGGGTGGAGCCTCGAGTCGATGCTCGACGACCCGGGGGAGCTGGCCTCCTTCGTTGCGTCGGGTGTCTTGACCGACGTTGCGCCGACCTTCGCCGCTCGACGCGAGCAGCTGATGTCGGTGACGCGCGAGGGGATTCGAAACGCCGCGGAGTTCGTGTTCAGGCCACAGAGACTCAGCGTGCTGAGTGTCGGCTCGCTGCGGAAGCGCGAGCGCAAGGCCATGGAAAAAGCCACCTACGCCTTCGCTTGAGCGGGACACCTGGTTGCCCTCTGCTGCGACGCCGGCGGGCGAGGACCAACCCCAGCGCGCCCAGCAAAGCAAGGAACGAGACGCCGGGGGCGGAGTCGCGTCGCACCACACTGGCCGCGCACGCGGATTGGTCCGAGTCGTCCGCGCTCGGCGCACCCAGGGTCGAGACCTTGCCCTTGCCGCCCGGCTCGGGGCCGTCGGGCTCGGCCTGTCCTGACCCCTCGGCGGTGTCGTCCACCAGATAGACCTGGTTGTTGGCAGTGCGCACCAGCATCGGGCGCGCGCGCAGCGGCGGGCCCTCGGGCAAGGCCATGACGGTCGCCAGCGGCCAGGTCGCGACGGACTCCGGGGCAAACGCCCAGGTCTGCATCCCGGTTGGGTTCGGAACGGCACGCCGCACGTCGCCCTCGATCAACCACACGTCACCCGAGCCATTGTCGGCCTGAACCAGCTCGGGGTTCGCCGGGAGGGCCGCGCCGTTCGGCAGAGAATCGATCACGAGATCGTTCGTCGGGACCTCGTTCCAGAACAGGTTGAAACGCCACGCGGCCATGACACCGGGTCCGATCGCGCGTTTCACGCCGTCGATCGCCGGCGAGTCACACGTAAACTGCTGCGGGCTGTCGGTCAGCTGATACTTGTGCGTCGTCGCCGCGTCGTTGCCGTACACGAACACCGTGTGGGAGACGCCGTCGAACAGCGAATACGGCGGGGCGACCCAGAAGCCGTGCTCACAGAAGCCCAGGCTCTGACACAGGTCCTGCCGATACAGATTGGCGTTGAACGTGCCGGCCGTGGCGCCGGGTGACACGGCGTCGAAGTCGAACTCGACCTTCACCGGCGGCGCCGGTGCTTTCACGTCGCGCGCCCAGCCGCTGAGCTCGTTGCAGCTCACGCTCTCGAGCAGGCCAACACTCGGCAGAGCTGGGACGCCGCCCGCGCCGGTGTTGCCCGAGCCGCCGCTGCCGGTGTTGCCGGATCCGCCTGCGCCCGTGTTGCCGCTGCCGCCGCTGCCGCCGCTGCCGCCGCTACCACCACTGCCGCCGCTACCACCCGTGCCCCCGGAGCCGGTGCCCCCGCCTGTGACCAGGCCCATGTAGTAGGTCCAGTCCCAGCCCGGGCCGGGATCGGTGTGATCCGAGCAGTCCGGCGCCTCACCGTGCCCCATGATGTGTTTACGATCTTTCGGGATGCCGTACTGACCACAGAGCCAGGCGGTGAGGGCCGCGGACGATTCGTACATCGCCTTGGTGAACCACTTGCTCGGCTGTGAGCTCACGGCCTCGTGCTCGATGCCGATGCTGTTGGTGTTGAAACAGCCGTCGTGCCACGCGATGTCGGTGTCGTCGACCATCTGGGTCACCTGCCCGTCACTCGAGCGCACGACGTAGTGCGCGCTCACCTTGGCGGTGGGATCTTTGAACCACGAGATCGCGCCGGAGTAGCTGCCTTCGGTGGTGTGAACGACGATGTAGTTGATGTCCGCCGCCGCGCGCGACGCGGCTTTGTAGTTCCCCGAATACGCCGCGCTCCAGAGGCTCTTTGGATAGCCGACTTCTTCCGCGCTCTCAGCCAGACCACCGATCGCGACCAGCTCCACACTCTTGCCGTCGTCATCACTGCCCGCGAACCCACGCTCGAGGTAGCGTCGAGCCTCGTCGAGCAGCAGTGGGCCAGCGTACGCTTCGATGGCGCCCCACCACTCACTCGGCGCCGCGGACCGACCCTGACCGCGCGCGCGCGCCGACTCGCGGATGAGCGCGGCTGCCGCCAGGATGTTCGCGTCGTCGTCGAGGCGGACGCGTTCGATGGCCTGACCCGAGAGCGTCGCAGCCACCTCGACCGAGGTGAGCCCAGAACTGCCGATGCCCATCACACCGACCTCGCGGTAACCGTCCGCGTCGTGGTGGGTGCCCGGGGCGCGAGAGCTCAAACGGGTCAACGCATACGAGACCGCTCCGAGGACCTCCGCGGGAACGCCGTGGCGCTGCTCGGCGGTCCGGAAGTGGCCGATCAACGGCGAGTCCCCGCGAAGCTCGAGGCGTCGGGCCGCGGACGAGGGGCTCGGGCTCGGACCACATGCGAGCAGGAACAACGCGATCAAGACCAGCCCGAGCGGCATGCTCCGCATGCACTCCGGCATCGCAAGTTCCGGGCCCAGCGGAGGCCCTGAAAAGTCCGCCAATCTTCGGGTAATGCGCGCCTCAGGGAGTGCAGCTCATCGCCGCCGTCTGGAGGTTGTCCGGAGGCGGTCCGGACGGATGGCGTGGCGAAGGCCTGTTCTCCGGGCGCACACACACTTCCTCACCTGGTCGCGATTTTGCTTGGTGCGCCGCCATGACTCGTCGCTTCGCATGCATCGCATGGCTCACCCTCTTGCTCGGACTCACCGGCTGCAGCGCTGCCACAGCGCCCCCTGAGGACCAGGAACAAGACAGCGAAGAGCCCAGTGACCCGGGCGCTGTAGCGCTGGCAGTCGGCAGCACGGTCGAGGACGCCGTGAGCGGCTCGTGCTCCACGACCTCGGTCAAGGGACTCTCCGAGCAGATCGTGGCGCAGATGAACTGCCTCATTCCTGGCGCGCTCGCGGAGGTCCCCGAACGACCCGGGCTCGAGTTCGGTCCGGCAACTTTTCCATTTCTGCAGACGCCGGCGCGTGACGCGCTCGTTGCCGCGCTCGACGCCCACCCAGGCTCGACGCTGACTGTGAATTCGATGCTGAGGACCGTCGCGCAACAGTACGTCTTGTATCGCTGGGCCGCGAAGGGGCGCTGCGGGATCGCCATCGCCGCGAGCCCAGGCAAATCGAATCACGAGTCCGGATTGGCGCTGGATCTCAGCCAGTACGGAACCTGGCGACCACGCCTCACTGGCCAGGGGTTTCACTGGTTCGGCAACGGCGACAAGGTGCATTTCGACTTCGCGGGCTCGGGGAAGCAGAACCTGAGAGGTGTCGACGTCGAGGCCTTCCAGATCCTGTGGAACCTCAACAACCCCTCGGACAGCATCGAAGAAGACGGCTCGTACGGCCCGAAGACCGCCGCACGACTGGCCAAGGCGCCGGCGAACGGATTTCCAATCGGCGCGAGCTGCGCAACCGACGGCTGAAGACCCGCGAGAGGCGATTGGTGATTCGGCCTGCGGCGGCAGAAAGCAGCTCCTTCCCCTGCGGAGTCCGCACGGAGCGTGTGCAGGGCGCGTTCGGCTGAGCCAGCTCAGCGCACGCGGTCTTCGACGCCCAGGCGCTCGATGCGCGGCAGCACCGCGTCGCCGAACAATGCCAGGCGCTCTCCCACCGTCGCCTCGGCGTTCCCGCCGACAGCCCGAGTCGTGTAGATGGCCGCGTAACACTGGCCAATGGTGTGGCCCACGGCCAGCGCGTAGCCCTCGATTTCGCCGGCCCCGCCCTGGCGCCGCACCCCGACGGTCAGCTCGGTCTGATAACCGAGCGGAGCGCTCAGCTCACGCCGATCGACCACACTCTCCGGGGCGGCCTCGGGGTTGGGAGCGTGCGGGCGCCAGAGCTTGATCTGGTTGGCGCAGTCCTCCCGCTTCGAGAGCCGTGAGGTGCGCCAGGTTTTGACCGCGAGCTCGGAGGAGCTGGCCGCGTGGCGCGCGGTCCACCACGGTTCGCGCTGATCCTCGATCTGCCACGCCTTGCGCTCCGGCAGCGCCACCCGCACCGAGAATCGATTGGAAACCAGGGTGCCCCACTCGCGATCGGCAATGCCGGCGCTGGTCTTGGGCGGCGGAGGCAAGAGGGGGGGCGGAGCCGCTTGGGGCGGCGGCGGCGCCGCTGCACAGGCGCTCACGAACAAGACGGCGGGCAGAGTCCGGAGAAGGAAACCCACGGCGGCGCTCAGATCCGCGTGAGCCATTCCGGATGTGAGTCGTCACTGCCGCGCACCACGTCGAAGTAACGCTCCTGCAGCGTGCGGGTGATCTTGCCCATCTTGCCGTCACCGATCGCGCGGTGATTCACCTCGCAGACGGGGGTGATCTCGGCGGCCGTTCCCGTCAAGAATACTTCGTCGGCGAGATACAGCTCGTCTCGCGTGATGAATTGCTCGTTGACCACGAGCCCTTGTTCTCGCGCCAGGGTCATCACCGTGTCGCGGGTAATTCCCTCGAGAATCGACGCCGCGAGCGGCGGAGTGAAGAGTTTGCCGTGCTTGACGATGAAGAGGTTCTCGCCCGAGCCTTCGCTCACGTAACCGTTGACGTCACACAAGATCGCTTCGTCGAACCCGCTGAGCTTCGCCTCTTGTTTGGCCATCACGCTGTTGATGTACTGACCCACCAGCTTGCCCTTGGCAAAGCTCACGTTGATGTGGTGCCGCGAGAACGACGAGACCATGCAGCGGATGCCCTTCTCGAGCGCCTCGGGCCCGAGATACGTGCCCCACTTCCACGTCGCGATGTAGGTCACGACCGGGTTCTTGGGAGCGTAGACGCCGATTGCGCCGTCACCGATCAGCGCGATGGGCCGGAGGTAAGCCTCGACCAGCTGGTTGGCGCGGAGCACGTCGATGCAGCCCTGGGTGACCTGCTCGCGGGTGACCACGGGTTTCATGAGGACCAGCTGGCACGAATCGAAGAGCCGCTCTACGTGCTCGCGGAGCCGGAAGATCGCGCTCTCGCCCTTGGCCCGTTTGTACGCCCGGATCCCCTCGAAGGCGCCGACGCCGTAGTGCAACGTATGGGTCAGAAGCGACAAATTGCCGTTCGTCTTCCAGTCGTTGATCTCCCCGTCTTTCCAGACTTTCTGTCCGTATTCGAGCATCGAGCCTCCCCGGCGAGTGGGGCGGACCATAACCCCCGCTCGGGCCTCGGTCGAGCACGCAAACCGAGAACGCCGCGAACGGCAGTTCGCTCCTCCGGAAGGGTCCAGCCGGGCCCCTTCAAATTCGAAGTGCGCGGCCCGCGGGCTGTGCTATTCACCGTGTATCTGGTGGGTTGGGAGCGCTGACGCACACGCGTCGGGCCGCAGGGACGAGAACTCACCAGGTGCTACGTAGCGCCCGGGTCGGGATCCGTAGCGGAAGGGACAGACCATGTACCAGCAACGCCAAAAGCCTGGCGGCCGGCGCAGGCGCAAGCAGCGCTCCTCCGAGCCGCGCGCCGTCGTAGAACCGATCATGATTGCAGCCCGTCGCCCCAACGCACCGTTGGCGGGCCGAGCGCCAGCGGCCATGTCCGCCGCACCCAAGTCGGTGCGACCGGTCATGCAGAAGACGACGGAAGAAGAACGCCCGCTCAAGGCTGAACCGGAGCCCGCACCGCGGCGTACTGCGCGCATCGTTCAAATCACGAAGACCGATACCGACGATCGGGAACGCTTGCGCCTGCGCTTGCTCGATCGGCTGATGGCAGCGGAGACGCGCGGCGCCATCACGCGCGCCGTCGACGAGCTCCTGCGCGAAGGGTTCGAGCTACCGCTCGAACAGCCCGTCCAGCTCCAGCTGCTCGAGCACTTCGACGATGACCGAGCCTGTGAGGCCATCGAACACCTGTCGGCGCTGGTCGACCACGAGCCCCCGCTCAAGCGCCCCGTGATGGAGCAGCGCCTGCGCCGCCTGGAAGAGTCCGCGGAGGACCCTGAGATCCAGGCCGCCGCCGCCGAGCTCCGCCGAGCCATCCGCGTCTGACCGGAAGGGGCGAGGTCTCACTCCCGCGCTTTTCGTGTCGTCGAAGGCCACTTGCGCTGAGCTGAAAACCAGCGAGGATTGCCGCGCATGCCGCCGACGGACCCGCTGCCGAAAGACCTCACGGCCCACGATTTCGAGCGCAAGCTGCGCGATCTCGTGTCGGCTCACGGACGGGAGCGCGAGAACGAGGGGTGTGTGCGCTGCACGGGTTGTGTCGCGTGTCTGGCCTGCACCTTCTGCAGCGACTCCGAGCGACTCGTTCGCTGCAACTACTGCGTGAGCTGCGCGGGCTGCACGGACTGCTCCCACTGCCGCGGCTGCCGCAGCCTGCTACTGTGCCAGCACTGCGTCGATTGTGAGAGCTGCTCCGGCTCGAGCTACCTCATGCGCTCCGTATCACTCTCGCGCTGCAGTTACTGTTTCGGTTGTGTCGGGCTGACCGGCAAAGACTTCCACGTGTTGAACGTACCGCTCTCGCGCCAGGATTATTTCGCGCTCACGCGCCGCCTCGCGCGAGAGCTTCGCCTTTGAGCGCGCAGATGCCCGAGCTACCCGACCCCGCCATCGAAGCCCTGTGGAAGAACGCGCTGGACCACTGGGACGAAGACAAATCCCACACCGCCTTTCTCGAGGCCTGCCGCGAGCGAGGGAAGCTGGCCGAGGCCGGAGCACGCTATCGCGGCATGGCCGGCGACCGTGATCGCGGGCCGGAAGCGGAGAAGCGACTGAAAGCCATTCTGGCGATCGCCATCGCATCCCTGGAGGTCACCCGCACGCCGGAGCCGGTGGTCAAACGGCGCGCGACGGCCCTCGTCATTCTGGTGGTGCTGGTTGCCGCGACCATCGGGCTGATGGTCTACGTGACCGTGGTGCGCTGAAGAGCGAGCCCCGAAAGGGCCTGACGAACGCGCTCATTCGGTCGGGAGGCCGACCGGCTGTCGATGGGGATCAACCCGCCAATTTTCGGGCGGTTGGGGCCACCCGGGAATTGGGCCTCGCCCGCCGCAGTTTCGCGACGCCCGCCAAACCTGCTATCGAACCCTGCGCCCGGGGTGACCCACCGCGGCCTCGCCGCGATGGCGGCGCGCATATTCCATCAACCTTTTTCTGGAGAATCGAATGAAGACAAGCCTATTTGCCATGTTTCTTGCTGGTTTTGCCCTCGTCGCGTGCGGTGGCGACGAGAAGAAGCCGCCGACCGCGCCGACCGGTGGAACCGACGCTCCGACCGCCGGAGGAAACAAAGCGGCCGCCACCGACAAGCCGGGCGATGACCCCGCAAAGTCGCAGATCAACATCTCCGACGAGATCAAGAAGGCCTGCGGCATCTCGGATGTCGACGCCCACTTCGGGTTCGACTCGTCCAACGTGCGCGACCAGGACCACAAGGTGTTGGGCCAGCTCGCGACGTGTTTCACGAGCGGGCCGCTCGCTGGCCGGGAAATGCGCCTGGTGGGTCACGCCGACCCGCGCGGTGAGCCGGAGTACAACATGGTGCTCGGCGGCAAGCGCGCGGACAACGTCAAGGGGTTCATCGTCAAGAAGGGCATGAACACCGACAAGGTCAACACGACGTCGCGAGGGGAGATGGACGCGACGGGCACGGACGAGGCCAGCTGGACCAACGACCGGCGCGTGGACGTCGTTCTCGGCGACTGACCTAATCGGGAAAACCCATGCTTCTTGCAGCTCCCACTGCAGACGTACAGCTCAACCCCATCAAGCTGATGCTCGGCTCGTCCGGCATCGTGCTGGTGGTGCTCTTGATCCTCATCGTCGCAGCCACCGGTGTGTGGGTGATCTGGCTGCTGAAATCGATGCAGCTTCGGCGCTTGCAGTCCGCTCAGCACAAGTTCGAGCTGGAGTCGGAGCGAGCCGCGGGCTCTTCGGATCTGATCGCCCTCGCGCTCAAACACCGGGACTCCCCGGGCGGGCGGGTGGTCCTCGAGCTGGCTAAACGCCACCACATGCCCAATCTCTCGGCCGATCTGCTGATGGCGGTGGCCAAGCGCGCCATCGCCTCGGAGCAGCAACGGGCCTCGACGCTGATGCCGACGCTGTCGAGCATCGCTTCCGCGACTCCCTTCATCGGGCTGTTCGGAACGGTGTGGGGCATCATGAACGCCTTCATTCGCATCGGGGTCGAGAAGAGCGCGTCGTTGCCCGTCGTTGCGCCGGCGATCGGCGAGGCTCTGATTGCCACCGCCTTCGGGCTGGTCGCGGCCATCCCCGCGCTGATCGGCTTCAACTACGTCGACAAACGCATCGGCGACTTGATCGAAGAGCTGACGGCGTCGTCGGAGACCTGGGCCCAGATCCTGGCCGCAGATCCGGGAGGGCCGACCTCCGCGATGCCGCTGGTCAAGGAGTCGAATCGCCCACCAGGACCCCAGGGCGCTCGAGCCCGAGGCTGACCCATGGGGATGCAGGTTGGCTCGAGGCGCCGGGGCGGATTCCGAGAGATCAACGTCACCCCGTTGGTCGACGTGATGCTCGTGCTGCTGATCGTCTTCATGGTCACCGCACCGCTCCTGACCACCGGCCTGCGCATCGATCTGCCCGAGGTCAAAGCTGCCGAGACACCCGTGAAAGACGCTCGGCTGCTCGTGACGGTGACCAAAGAAGAGCGCGTGCTGTTCGGCGAGAAAGACGTGACCGGAAAGATCGGCGAGGCGCTGCGCAACAGCATGCGAGTTCAGAAGGAGCGCGAGCTCTACATTCGCGCGGACAAGGACGCGCGCTACGGGATCGTGGCGGAAGTGGTGGCGGCGGCTCGCAACAGCGGAGTCGAGTCGCTCAACCTGCTGGTCCAGCCAGAGATGGAAGAGGTCGCCGACGAGCCCAAGAAACCAGCCGTTTCCGGCACTGGTGGAATTCCCAAGAAGCCCGCTCCGTCTCAGAAGAAGTGAGGATGAGCCGAGCTGCCACACTCTCAGCGTTCAGGCCGATGGAAGTCGGCGTCGCCGTTGCGTCGGCATCGCTCATCCAAGCCCTGTTCTTCGTGCTCCTGATCGCAGCCGGGAGGACTCGCGCCGAGATCAAGGCGAAGGAAGAGGTAATCCCTCGCGAGCTGCCGATGGCCGTCAAACCGGTGATGGACGATCTTCCGCTCCTGAAGCTTGGCGGCAAACGCATGAAGCCCAAGCTGCCCGAGATGTGGAAGAAGCTCGCCCCGACACCAATCCAGCGCCTCGAAGAGAAGAGCGCGCCCAGCGAAAAAGCCAAGGACGATCCCGAGACCATCCCGACCAGCGAAGTGGTGAAGGGCGACGCGGCGGCGCCGCCGCCGGACGCCGACCTCGCAAAAGAGGTCGACCCGGTGCTGCAGGACCTGGACGCGGCGGTCGCAGAGACCGAGCCCGAGGTCGAAGGGCCAGGCGCGAAGGACGGTGTGAAAGAAGGTACCGAGACCGACCCGCTGAAGGCGCGCGCGGTCGACCAGTACAAGATGAAGGTGCTGGGCTGGTTCAACTCGCGCTTCAAGCCGCCGATCGGTCAGATCCCTTGCGACGAGCTGCACAAGTTGAGCTCCTCGGTCGTTGCGAACGTGAGCTCCGACGGCACCGTCACCGGCTACAGTGTGTCGCGCCCGAGCGGGAACGCCGCCTTCGACGCCAAGGTGACGGCTACGATGTCTGCCATCGTCGGCCAGCAGCTGCCCCCACCCCCACCGCTCTACCCGGACATTCTGGGGTCATCGATTCACCCGACGTTCTCTGGAAAAGGCGCAAAATGCGAGTGATGCTCCGACTGATTGCCGTGCTCTGTCTCTTTTCGACCGCCGCCGCGGCCCAGCAGGCAGTCCCGGACGAGCGCGCACTCGGGGAGCTCGTGGTCACCGGCTCCGGCGCCTCGGCCGAGCACATTCCGAAGATCGCGATCTTGCCCTCGCTCTCGCCGGACATGGAAGACGTGGTCGTGCGCGGCACCGTCCGTCGCGATTTCGAGTTGACCGGCCTGTACGACCTGATTCCGGACGCGAAGGCGCCGCCCGGCATGTATGGCTTCAACGACAGCGTCGACGTCGACGCCTGGAAGAAGGTCGGCGCGGAGGCCATCGTGAAGGCCGCCGCGCGCAAGGACGCTTCGGGAAAGATCGAGGTCTTTGGCCTCGCATATTTCCTCAACGTCGGCAAAGACCCGGTCTTCGAGAAGAAGCTCCTGGTCGACCCCAAGGACGTGCGGGTCACCGCTCACCGCATCACCGATGCATTGCTCGGCGCGTTGACGGGGCGCCCCGGCGGCTTCGCCAGCCACTTCGTCTACAGCGGCAAGTGGGGCACCAAGAGTTATCGCGTCTTCAGCATGGATGCCGATGGTCACGACCTGAAACCGCTGACCGATCCGAACGACACCTCGATTGCGCCGACCTGGGGCCCCAACCAGGAGATCTTCTACGGTCACTCGAAGAACTACTCACCCTATCGACTGATGCGCTTCGACGGCACCAAACACGAACGCGTCAACGTGCCCTTCAAGACCAGCATCTACAGCGTGGCCTTCGACAAGACCCACACCAAGATGGCGGTGGCCGTGGCGGAGTCGGGCGGCAGCTCCATCTGGGTGGGCAAACCCGATGGCAGCGAGATGAAAAAGGTGAGCAGCACCGACTTCGCGACGCACCCGGTGTTCAGCCCTTCGGGCAAGCTCGCGTGGATTGGCGGCGGCAAGAAGCGCGGCTCCCAGCGGGTCTACGTCGACGACAAACCGATCTCGCCGGCGGGTTTCACGGCCGGAGCCCCGGCGTTCTGCGACACCGAAGACGGCGTGCGCATCGTGTACTCGGTGTCCGTTGGCGGTGATCGACAGGACCTGGTGATGAGCGCCGAGAAGGGCGGAGGCATCATGCGCTTGACGCAGAACCAGGGCTCCAACAACTCGCCCGCGTGCAGCCCCGACGGCCGATTGGTGGCGTTCTTCTCCACGCGAAAGAAGCGTGGCACCTACTTCATCAGCCTGAAACGCTGGCGCACCGTGCAGCTCAATACTCAGCTGGGTGAGTCCCTGCGCTGGGAAGCACTACCGCCGCCCTGAGCGGGGCTCCTTCGCCGCGCTCTAGCCGCAGAGAACTCATGCGCTGGCGGCCGGGCGGATCCGTCCGTCTTCCATTTCGTACAGGACATCGAACACGTCGAGCGCGCGGTGGTCGTGGGTCACCACCAGCACGGCAGCGCCACGCTCGTGCGCGACCTTGCGAAAGAGCTCCATGACCGCTCGGCTGCGGACACTATCCAGAGCGGCCGTCGGCTCGTCCGCGAGGACCAGCGAGGGCTCGTTGGCCAACGCTCGGGCAATGGCGACCCGCTGTTGTTCACCTCCGCTCAGCATTTCGGGATAGGAGCTCTCCCGGTTGGCGACATCGAGGTAGCTCAGGAGCTCCCGCGCACGCCTGCGGCCATCGGTTTTTCCGCCAAACTCACAGGCGATCTCGACGTTCTCCCGAGCCGTCAGGAAGGACGTCAGGTTGGCCTTCTGGAAGACGAACCCCAGGTGCCGCCGGCGCAAGCGCGCGAGGTCCGCAAGTGGCACGCCGTCCTTCACCACCGGTTGCCCCTGGAAGAACACCTCGCCAGTCTCGGCCGGCGACACAAAGCCCAGCGCTTTGATGAGCGTGGACTTGCCCGAGCCGCTCGGACCAAGCAGCGCGGCGACCGTCCCCGCCGCGATCGTCAGGCTGACGTCGTCGAGCGCGACCACCGCAGCCGAGCCAGTCCCGTAGGTCTTGGTGAGACTCACCGCGCGCACCGCGTCCGTCATCCTCATCCCTCCAGCGCCTGCGCGGGATCGATCCGCATGACGTGGCTGAGGCCGAGCATGCTCGCCAGCGTCATGACGCCGAAGGTGGCGAGCGGCGCCACCCAGGCAATCGTCGAGGTGATGAGCACGCGTCGCGGAAACAGCGGGAACACCAGTTCTCCCACCGCATACGCGAGCATGTAGCCCAGTGCTCCGAGCAACCACGCCTGCTGCAAGACCAAGCCGAGGAGACGGGGACGAGGCGCCCCCATCAGCTTGAGAACGGCGAGGTCGTGGGTCTTCTCGAGGGTCAGGTTGTAGATGACCATCATCACGATCACGGCGGCGGTGAGCGTCAGGATCACGGTGAAGAGACCAATCTGCATGCGCGCTCGCTCGACGACGCCACTCAGGAGCAGGTCCTCCTCTTCTGCTTGCGTGTAGACGCTGACGTCGCCCCAGCTCTTCATCGTCGCGCGCACTTCGGCGATGCGATGCGGGTCAACGTCGACCAAGACCGCAGCCACGGGCGGCGACGCGAGCGCCGGGGCGCGCCAGCGCGGATCGGTCGCGAGATCCGCGAGAGCAGGCTGCCCCCGCCCGAGATCGGTGCGACGCAAGCGCTCGACCACTCGCTCACGCTCGAGGAGCGTCGCTTCGGGCGGTTGGTCGTAAGCGACCAGCTGCGCGTCTGCGACACTCATGAACGCGACGGAGTCCCCACCGGAGGTGAGCGTGTTCTTCGTGAGCCCCACCACGCGATACGGCTCGCCCGCCAGCACCAGGGACTCGCCGATGGTAATCCCCAGAGATGCATCGACGATCATCTCTCCGTGCGGCTGCGCCAAGCTGCGACCTCGGACGAGCGGGAGCGAACGACCTGGATCGTCCGGCCACCCCAGTCCCACGAGAGCAATCCGCATCACTGCGCCGCCGCGCTCGCGCTGGATGAGCTGGTACGTGTACGGACGTGCGCGCTGGACACCCGGCACCGCGGAGGCGCGCGCCTCGACACTCGGATCCAGGCGCGATGCTTCCGCGAAGGGACCACGGGTGTCCCGCTGCACGACCCACAGATCTGCCTGCATCGCCCGGGTCAAGATGGTCGCGTCGTCGACGAGCCCCGCATAGATCCCCTGCATCGCGATGACGACACTGAGCAGGAGGCCCAGCCCCGCGGCGGTACCGACAAAACGCGGCAGGTGCCGGCGAACGTCGCGAAGTGCCAGGTTCATCTGCTCCTCCAGCGTCGTCCAACGGGAAGGGTCGCCCCGGCTCGCTGTGCGCCGAGGACGGCGTCCCCTTCGGAAAGACCTTCGAGCACCTCGACGTACTCGGCGCCGGTAACGCCAAACCGCGGGCGGACTAGTGCAATCTTGCCGCCACGATCGGCGTACAGGTATGGGCCGGTTGCGTCTTGGTAAATCGTCCGCATCGGAACGCGCAGCGCCTGCTCGCGTCTGGCGAGCTCGATGCGCACGTCGGCGCGCTGACCGATGGCGACACGGCGCTCGAGTCGAGCGGGAGTGACCTCTACGAGCAGCTCGTGGGTCTGTCGGTCAGACTCCCAGGCGATACTCGAGACCGTTCCCGCGACCGGTGTGCTCGAGCCCGGGAAGAAGATCAAACCCGCCTGATCCGCGGCGAGCAGTGGGAGCACCGTCTCGTCGAGCGCCGCGTTCACGTACACCCGGCTCGTATCGGCGATCCGCAGCACGGTCGAGCCGAGACTGACGGTGTCGCCGGGCTCGCGCAGCCGTCGTGTGACGAGACCGTCGAACGGCGCGAGCAGCGTGGCGCGCACCATCGCGACCCGGCGCTGCTCGGCTCCGCCCGCGGCGACGTCGATCCCGCGCGTCGCCTCCGAGCGCTGGGCCAGGACTCGGTCGAGATCTGCCCGGGCGATCCGTAGCCGATCGGTGGTCTCGTCGTGTTGCTGCCCGGTGGCGACCCCGGCGGAAAAGAGCGCCCGGGTGCGGGTGGCCTCGCGCTCTGCCGTGACGAGCAGCGCACGCACGCGCTCTTCGTCGGCGGCGAGTCGCTGGAGCGACGAGCGAGCCGCCGAGACGCCCTTCTGCGCCGAGCGCAGGTCGGCTTGGGCCTGATCCGTCTCGAGCCGCGCGAGCTCCTGTCCCAGAGTGACGCGCGTCCCTTCCTCGACGAGCACCTGACTGAGTCTGCCAACGAGGTCGAAGCCCACGGCAGCCTCCCGCTGGCTCTCGATGGTCCCGCGCCCGAACGCTTCCTGCACGATGCTGCCGCGATCGACGCGCACAACTTCGACCCAAACCGGAGCCCAGAGCCGAAACCAGGCTGCGCTCAGCCCGGCCGCAACCAGAATGACGAGCCACAGGCTGCGCCGCATGAAGCCGAACACTCGGCGAAGAACCGGCGAAACTCGCATTTTATCACCCAAGCTCTCGTTCAAGACTGGCCGGCGAAGCTCTCAACCATGGGATCATCCTGCGGAGCACACCGCCCCGTCTCACTTCCTGCACGAGCACCCCACCGACGTGCAAGACGATCAAGGTCAAGAGCACGAAGACCAGCGCCTCGTGGACCTGCCGCGACGCGAGCTGCTCGAGCTTCGGAGCTGCGCTGACACTGCCCCGAAGGTAGTCGGGCCAGGCGCTTCGAGCCCCGGTGAACGCGCCGCTCGCGCCCAGGGCGAATACGGTCGCATACAGCAGGCCGTGCACGACGCCGACCCCGCGCCGATGGAGTGCTGCAAGCGGCAATGGGGCGGGGCGCCCTCCGCGCGAGCGAACCACGAGTCGCGACACGGTGAGGAACATCAGCGTCAAACCGAGCGCCGTGTGCAGTCGCGACATCATGAGTCGCGAGCCTGACTCAGCCGCGAGATCCGTCATGACGAAGCCGAGGCCGAGGAGCCCGACGATGAGCGCGGCTGAAACCCAGTGCAGCACCAGGCTGGCCGTGGACCAGCGCGTGTTCACGAGCTACTCCCGCGGCGAAGCAGGGATGGCAGCGCCAGCGCCTGCACGACCCAGAACAGCGTCCGAAGCGTCATCGCGACCACGGTTCGCACCTCGAACGCGCCGCCCCCGATTACGTGCACGCCAAAGGCGACGAAGACGAGCCCGGTCGCAAGCGCCAGCGCCCGCGCGAGCCAGACCGCCCACGCTCGGCGCGCCAGGGTCGCGGCACCCGCGACGACGTAGATGAAACCTGCGGCGAAGTTGAAGACGAGCACGAAGGGCACGACGTTGCCTGCCTCCGCTCTCGCCGCCGGGCCGCCGAAGAGCACGCCTCCGCCTTCGGCGAGGGTCGCGAGCCCGAAGGCCAGCGCCAGTCCACCGGCGATCCATCGCCATGCGTTCGACGAGCTCGGCCGCGAGGGTGCGCTTTCGCTCTGGAGCGTTGCACTCATGCTGTCACCCGTCCCTCTCCCCAATGGCGAAGTGCGAGCACTCCACTCAGAACCACGGAGGCCGTCATCGCAACGGCTCCGATGAGCACGAAGATCGGCGAGAGCCCCAGGTACACCTCGCCGAGGATGCCGACCGGCATCAGCAGACCCGTCAGCCCGAGCCCGGCGGCGATGCTGCGCGCCCGATCCGTGGCCGAGCCGAGCCGAACCAGTACGAAGCCGAGTGCCAGGTTGAGCAGCGCGAACAGGTTGCCATGCACGTGTGCGAGCCGAGCCTCGAAGTGCTTACCGACGGAGTAACTCTCGACCCACGCCGCCTTGTCCGGCGCGAAGTCGCGCAGGTAGATGAGCACGAAGCCGTAGAACATGAAGCCTGCCATCACCAGCAGCCCCACTCCCACGTTGTAGCGCCCGGTTTTCATGGCTGGGTCTCCTTTGTGCGGCGCCGGCGCCGCGGTAGAGCTTGTTTCGTCGGGACTTTCTTGTGTTTTTTCGAGATGCGGGTTGCCACGGGCCGGAGCAGCGCGGAGAGGCCGTCTCGAACCGTCTGAGCCTCCCCGCCGTGTCGGGGGTTCGTAGTCGAGAGCGCGAGCATCTGGGTGGTCCCCATGACAACGGCGGCGAGCGCAGACGCGTCGATATCGGCGCGGATCTCGCCCGTTGCCTGTCCCTCGCGGACCGCGCAATGCACGAACGACCGGGTCTTGTCCACGCAGGACTCGAGACGCGCCGAGCTGCTCTTCGGCAGCGCGAGGAGGAACTGCTCCGAGAGCATGAGCCGCAGCATGCCGACGCGTTGGCCGACTGCCGCACTGCGCGCCTCCACGAAGCGGTCCAGCCGATCGCGCGCAGGGAGCTCACCCGGCGGGTAGGTTGCGTCGAGAACCGACTCGACCCGGGCGACGACGGCCTCGAGCAGCGCGTCCAGCGACGGGAAGTGGCGGAACAGGGCTCCGCTGCTGAGACCGACATGCTCGGCGAGCGTGCGCGTGCTCAGCGCGGTGATGCCCTGCGTCGCGATGATCTGCAGTGCCGCGTCGGTCAGCTCGACCTGACGGACCTCCGAGCTACGACGCGAGACTGCCATTCGCAGATAAGTAAGTGCTCACTTGCTACCGGTCAAGGGCCGGCGCGTGGTCTGGCGAATTCTCGGGCGATTTCTCGAACCCTCGCGCGCGGGCCTGGCTCCCACAGGGGTGCAGTGACCGCTCTTCGCCGAATCGGAACACTCTGGGCAATCGCGGCGCTGGGGCTCGGCCCCACGCGGGCGGCCTACGCAGAGGGCGAGCCCGCGCGGGCTGCCCTGGGGGCCGGCGTCGCCATTCCGGTGCTCAACCACGCGTTGTACGGCCCCGGCGTTCTGGCGCAGGGCGGGGCGGACCTCCCGCTCGGAGACGGGCAGAGCCAGCGACTCCGCTTCCTCGGGCGCTGGATTGGCCTCGCGACCACGGGCGCTCGCGCCGACATCGGATCTTTGGAGGCCGCCTTTCGCCTCTACCCCAAGTGGGGTCGTGGTCTGCTCTTCGAGGTAGGCACCGGCGCGCTGTTCGAAGTGGAGCGCCTGCAGTTGAACCTGCCAGGTCGGTCCCTCGACGAGTCGAACACCCGCTTCGGCATGCCGGCGACCGCTGCCGCAGGCTTTGGCCTGGGGCGACGCATCGAGCTCGAGGCCGGCTACGCGCAGCTTCTCTTCTTCCGTGAGCAGCCCCGCACGGTGGGCATCGTACACGTTTCGATCGGAGGTCGATTGTGACGCGCGCAAGCCTCTGGCTTTTGTTGGTGACGGCGGCCGCACTCGGCGGTTGCGCAGGCCCCCTCACCCCATCGGTCGAGGAGAGCGTCGGCCCGTTGCCGGAGACTGTGCTTCATCCGGACGACAATCCGACCAGCGCGGCGAAGGTCGCGCTGGGGCAGATGCTCTTTTGGGATCCCATCCTGTCCGGAGACAAGGACGTCGCGTGCGCGACCTGCCACCACCCTGACTTCGCCTACGCCGACGGCCGCGCGCTCTCGGTGGGCGTCGGCGGAGTCGGGCTCGGCCCGGCGCGTGCGGTCTCTGCCCTCGCTCCGCACGTTGCCGCCAAGAATTCCATGTCCGTGCTCGATACGGCGTGGAACGGGCTGAACGTGCGCGGAGAGGTCCCCGCACCCGAGGACGCCCCGATGTTTTGGGATAACCGCGCGCGCTCGCTGGAGGGCCAGGCGCTAGGGCCCATGGCCAACCTCGACGAGATGCGTGGAACACACTTCGACGAGACGGAGATCTTTCCCGAGCTCGTACGGCGTCTCAGCGACACGCCCGAGTACGTTGCGCTGTTCGACGCTGCGTTCGGGCCGTCGGCTGTGACGGAAATCAACATCGTCCGCGCCATTGCGGCCTTCGAGCGCACGCTCGTCGCGCGAGGCTCGTCGTTCGATCGGTTCATGCAGGGTGATGACGCGGCCATGAGCTTCGAGCAGAAGCGGGGCCTGGTCGAGCTCGTCGACAGAGGTTGCACCCGTTGTCACTCGGGCCCGATGTTCTCCGACTTCCGCCAGCACCAGATGCGGCGGGGGCATGGTCCACATGGCGGCTCGACCACGGCGGGCGGTTTCATGCGAACCGCGTCCCTCCGGAACGTGACGCGCACCGCGCCCTACTTCCAGGATGGCTCCCTCGCGACGCTCGACGACGTCTTCGATTTCTACCTGCACATCGACCAGGCGGCGGATCCGGATCTGGCCGGACTCGACGCGCCCATGGATCGTGGCTCTCGCAGTGATCTGAAGGCATTCCTGCGTGCCATCAGCGATGCACCCTTCGATCGCACGGTCCCCGCGCGTGTGCCGAGCGGACTGCATCCAGGGGGCTCGATTCCGTGAGCAACGGCCCCCACTCCGGGTCGTGCTGCGCCGCGCTCTTGGTCCTGGCCCTCACCGGCGCGGCCCACGCCGCGAGTGACGCAGCACCGGGCCCGCTGTTTCATCCCGATGGTCCGGGGGAGTACCGGTTTCGCGCAGCAGCTGGGGCGCTGCTCGACATTCTGCCGCGCCAGACCGTCGAGTCGGAGCTGCGCACGATCCCGCAGCTCACCGGCGCGGTGCGATTCGGGCTGCCCGCGGGTTTCTCCGCCGACGCGCGCGTGCGCGCCATCTACGTCAGCAACCAGCTCGAGCTTGGTGTCGCTTGGTCGCACCGCGTGGGCGATTTTTCCTTCGCGCTCATGGACCACTTCGGCGCCTGGTACGGGATCCTCGACATGCAGGGGTTCGATGCTTCGGGCTGGGGTTACCTGGACCAACCCGGTGTGAACCTCGGTGTTCCGCTGGGTGACATTCGCTTCTCGCTCGCGGTCGAGGCCATCATCTTGCTCGCTCAGCACGTGCGGCTGGGTGACACCACCCACGTCAGCCGGCAGAACGTCACGCTGGCGGGCGCCTCGCTGACGTTGACGGTGGAGAACTTCGTGGGGGAGCGCGGGGACATCTACTACGGCGTGGCAGCCATGTACGCCCAGCCGGATTACCAGGCATGGATCGCGTTCTCCGATTCACGCTCCCGCGTCTGGTACCCGAGATTGCTGGCGGGTTATGCGTTCTGAGCGCTACCTGGCGTTTGCCCTGCTGGTCCTGGGCCTCGGCCTCTCGTGCTCAGCCCGCGAAGAGGTCGAGCACCCGACCTTTCCGAACGGCGGGCTGCTGGCGAATTCGACGCCGGCGGATCCACAGCTCTTGCAGGCGCTCTCGGGGGTATATCGAGTCCGGGACGGCGCGGGGCATTTCGGCTCGAGTGTCGTGGTGCGATCGACGCGTCGCGCGGTCTCGCTGTTCGCGGGCAAGAACGCGGCTTACGCGGTGCTCCGCGCGGGCTGCCTCGACGCGGGAGAGCGGCTCGTGCTCGAGGGTCATTACCGCTACGCGGCGGCAGCGGACACCGGTCTGGTCCGTCTGTTCGTCGAGCCACCGGCCCATGCACGCGCGCTGTGTGGTCTCGCGCCGCCGCCGACCGATGCTTCCGAGCCGATGCTCGTGGGTGAGAGCGGGGTGGGCGGCGCGATGCCCGACAGCGCCTTGTCGGTCGAGCGGGAGCGCCCGCTCCACGACACCGCGGGCAAGTTCATGATTGTCGCGCATCGGGGCGGGTGTCGGACCATCGACGACTGCGGGGCCTCGGAGAACAGCTTGGAGCTCATTCGGATGGCCGAGGGGCTCGGCGCGAGCGCGGTCGAAGTGGACGTGCAGCTCACCAAGGACGGCGTGCCGATCTTGTTCCACGATCCGGTCCTGAGCGCGCGGTTGGTGAACGGCAACTACTGCCGCGGGTCGCTCGACGAGCACACGCTTGCGCACCTGCGCGCGCTCTGCACGCTGGAGTACGGCGAGCAAATCCCCACCGCCGACGACGCCCTGAAGACGGTCATCGACGAGACCGATCTGGAGGGGATCTGGCTGGACATCAAGCGGCCGGCGGCGGTCCAGCCGGCGCTAGACCTCGCGGCAAAACACTGGCAGCTCGCCAAGGACAAGGGGCGCAAGCTCCAGATCGCCGTCGGGCTGGGCGAGCCGGAGATCTTGGAGGCGTTTCGCAAGGCCAAACGACCCGAGGGGCCGCACTGTGTGGTGGAGCTCGAGCCGAGCGACGTGCGCAGCACCGGCTGTCACGTCTGGGCGCCGCGCTGGACCCAGGGACCAAGCGCGTCCGACGTGAAGGCTCTGCAGGCAGAGGGCCACGCCGTCGTGTACTGGACCATCGACGAGGTCGAGTACATCGACCTGTTCCTGCGTGAGGGCAGGCCCAACGGCATGCTCAGCAATCGTCCGGGGCTCTTGCAGCACCGCGTGCAGAGCCTGGCTGCCGAGATCGGGCTCGGGCCATGAGGCGCGCGCTGGTGTTGCTGTTTGCCATGGCCGTGGCGCCCGCGGCCCGCGCGGAGGGTGAGCCGAGCAAGTTCCTGGAGGTCGGGGTGTTCGGCGGCCACTCCTGGTCGCTGCGCGTGCACACCGAGAACGAACAGCGCGTGGCGTCGCGCAACGGCGGGGAGGCCTTTGCTGCGTACGCGCTGTTTCGCTCGCCGTACTTTCTCTCGCCTTACATCGACGTGGGGTACTACCCGCTCTACGCGAGCCAGGAGACGCGGGATGTCGGGCCACCGTTCGGCACGCTGCGCTCGACGAATTCGCTGTCGTCGTGGGCGTTGGTCGCCGGGCCCGCCTTCGACGTGTGGCAGCTGCGCTTCCGAGCCGGGATGGGCGTCTACCGCTTGCAGGTTCGCTCGACGGTGCTCGGCGAAACGATCACGCCCAGTGAGCTCGACGGGGGTTATCTGTTTGCGGTCAGCGGTTGGTTCCTGGTGCGGTCACGGGTGCGTGTCGGGCTCGAAGGGCGCCTCGGGCTGATCGTCGAAGCGGACGTGCCGATGCTGGCGCTGGGTGCCACCATCGCGGGCGACGCGCTGACCTGGTGACCACCCCGTCAGGGCTGACACTTGACCAGCCGCGCCTTGAGCGCGCCGTCCTCCCAGGCAATGGCGAAGGTGTTCTTGTCCACCGGAGCGATGCTGATGCCGCTCACGGTCGTGAGGGGTGACAGATCGGTGAAGGCCATGCTCGGTACGTCCAGGGTCTCCGGAACCCACAGGTACGAGACGTAGGTCGAGCGCGCGACGGTGACTACGACGCCGCCGGCCACCGCGGCGACCCGCGCGTCGCCGCCCGCAATGGGTGTGTCGAAGGAGAGGGTCTTCAGGAGCGCGCCGGTCGTCTCGTGGAAGCGAGAGAGAATGATCTTGCTGCCGCTCTGCGAGGCCACGACGAAGCTGGAGCCGACGTGAACGGCGCTGGTGGGGAACTCCCACGTAGCGTTGGCTGGAGCCTGCAGAATGGGGTGTTCAGTCCGCTCAGGTTCTTCGTGGTGATCGCGGTGCAGAGCCGCCAAGTGCTTGCGTCCGTACAGCTCCACGCGACGAGCGCGGACGACGGCCCCATCGCGACGACCTGGAGCCCCAGTGACGTGTAGGAATAGCTGAACGCCAACGGCGCGCTCGGATCGAGTAGGTGCTGGGTGGACACGAGCCCGGCCGGGGTCATGGTCGCCGCGTAGAGCGGTTGATTCACATTGTCGGCGTGGCGGTCGTTCCAGAACAACACGAACTCGGTGCCGTTCCAGGCGATGCTGGGCCGCGCAGTGTAGACCGCCGCCGAGTTCCAGCCCTGCGACAGCGTGGCGAGCGTGGTGCTGATGGGAGTGCCGAGGGCGGCATCGGTGCGATAGACGGTCGATGCGGTGGTGACTCCGCTCCCCGTGATCACCATCGACCCGATCGCAATGTCCGTCCCGTTCGTAGCAGCGGTCAGGCCCCAGAATCCGTCCTTGCCGGCGTCGAAGTTCACCGGGTTGCCTTGCACCGCCAACGCCGCGTCCAGCTTGAAACCGCGTATGCTCTTGGTCCCCGTGCCGTTGTTGAGCGCAAAAACTCGGAACGTGCCGTCCGGCATGCGCAAGATGACGGGCGCGCCAGGCACGTCCTCGTAGAGCTGCTGGCCCACGTACTCCGCCCCCGTGGCCAGGGTCGAGGTCGGCTGCGCCTTCCAGAGGCCCTCGTCGACGTAGGCGTTGCAGTTGTTGTCGATCTGATCACAGAGCTCCGGCGCTCCGGCGTAGACGCTCGGGTTCTTGTCGTCACAGTCGTCGGCCCCACTGCCACAGGCGATGGAAAAGTGGCCGTCCTTGTCCTGATCGACCGGCGTCACGTTGGCCGTGTGCTGGCACTGGCCGGTGCCCGCGTTGCACACGTCGGTCGTGCAGGGGTTCTGGTCGTCGCAGGGCGGGGTGGGGGGTTTGCAGTAGCCAAGCACACACAGCTCGACGCCGTTGCACACGATGTTGTCGCTGCACTCGGCGTTCGTGGTGCAAACCTTGCCAGCGTCGGCGCCGCCGGTGCCACCAGTACCGCCGGTACCGCCCGTCCCGCCGCCACCGTCCGAGTTGCACAGCCCGCCGCCCTTGACGCAAAAGTTCGAGACACAGCAGAAGCCAGCGGCGACGTCGCAGTCCCCGCTGTTCAGGCACTCGTAGGCGCAAACTCCGCCCGAGACACACACCAGACCGCTGGAACACTGGCTGGTGTGGGTGCAGGCCTTGCCGTACCCCGGTGGGGCACCGTCCGGCGCTTCGAGCACGCACGCATATCCCAGGCACTGTTTACCGGGCGCGCAGTCCACGCTGGTCTTGCACTCGAGCTCACAGCTGCCGGATTTGCAGACCAACGGTGACGCACACTCGCTGGTCAACTTGCACGGCGCACCGGTGTCGAGGCTGACGTCGGCGCCGGCGTCGTTCGGGCCCCCGCTTTGACAGAGGTTGCCCGCGCAGCTCTGTCCCGGCGCGCAGTCCTTGTTGCCCTTGCACTCCAGCTGACACGCGCCGGCGCGACAGATCAGGATGCCGGCGCAGTCGGAGTTGTAGCTGCACGACGCGCCTTCTTCACCGCCGGTAGGCGCGTCTCCGGTCGTTCCGGCATCCCCGACCTTCTTTGGCAGGTAGCCGCCCACCAGCTCCGGCGGATCTGCACACAGGCCGCCCGGCGCGCAGACCTGTCCTTCGACACAGTCCTGGTCGCCCTTGCACTGGTCGCGACACTCACCGTCCGGACCACACTTCTGATCTTCGGGACAGTCGCTGTTGTACGTGCAGTCCTTGATGATCTGACACACGTGCTCGGGTTTGGTACCGAGAATACAACGCTGCCCCGTCGGCTGATCACAGTCGGCGCTGGTCGTGCACTCGCTATGACACAAGCGGTAGACGCAGATCAGCGGGTCGGGCTTCTGCCCGCAGTCGCTGTTGATGATGCAGCCTTCGGCGATCTTGGCGCGGCGCAGCGCATCGGCTGCATCATCACCGCCGCAGGCCGCGGCGCAGACCAAACCCGAACAAACGCCAAGCGCAGCCCACCCCCGAACCACCCTCATTTGCATGGGCGGTGATGCTAGCGGGAAGCCAAGAGTGTTGCCTCGAAATCTCGGGACCCACAGCGCTGTGCCGGCCCGGACCAGGCGTCAGACGAACACACCCGACAGCGCCATCGGGATCTGCGCGTTACCGACGATCTTGATCTTGCCGCTCATGGCCAGCTGCATCGGGTTTTGTTTCCCGGTCTGCATGTCCATGAAGTCGTTCATCTTGCATTCCAGGCGGCAATCCGGGGCGTCCAGCTTGGGCGCGCCGCTGCCGGGGGTGATCCCGAGTTTGTGCGAGCCGCCCTCGGCCTCGACCACGAACGCAACGGTGCCGGCGATGCCCTTCACCAGCTTCACCCGCTCCGCGTCGACAGTGAGCGCCTTGAACGCCATCACCTGCTGCTCCGGCTTGATCTCCTGACCCTCTTGCAGGATCGCTCCCTGCACGAAGATCGGGGCAAAGTCTTCGGCGGCGACCGTCACCTGAATGATGACGTCGTCCTGCATGCCGTCGCTCACCTCGAGCTCCCCGTCCTTCAGCCGGAGCGTCCATTCACCAGCGCCGGAGACACGGAACACCATCGAGCCGTTGGAGGACTTGCCAGCGAGCCCGGCCTTCATCGCCTCGAAGCGCGAGGGCAGGTACGCTGTGAAGAACTCCTTGGGCGTCTCGGGTACGTCGGTCATGGCTCTCCCTCTACCAGCGCGACGGCCGGTCGAGCGAGGACTTTGATCACGCGGGGATCGAAGCGTCAATGGAGGCGTACGGGCAGGGATTTGATGGCGCCCGGCGACGAGTGTACGAATTGCCAGTGAGCATCGCCGGGCCGGACCCCGCGCCTTCCGAGGCTGAGGCCGTCGCGCCCGCGCCAGCCCCGCAGGGGCGACCCAAGAAACCTGGCAAGGCGTTCTGGGGACGTTTTGCCATCGGACACTTCGTGTCCTACCCGGTCTGTTTCCTGACCGCCGCGGGAGCGTTGCCTTACGTGATGTTTCTGCGCAGAGCGCAGCTGCTCAATCCAGGCCGGGTCGGCGCGCGGACCAAGATCGTCGCCGACGTGGCTCGCGACCTGAAGCTCTCCGGAGTGGAGGCCGCGCAGGTCGAGATCGTGCTCGAAGGGGCGATGTGGGTCTGCATCCTGGTGTTCGTGCTGCTGCACCTGGCCGCATTGCCGTGGTCTTTTGCGGCGGCGGCCGCGGCCCGGCGGCCAGAGGCGGGCGAGGGCGGAATTCGGCGTGGCTCTCGAATTTTCGCGGGCACTGCCGCCACTACTGTCGTGCTCGTTGCTTTGGCCGGCACCGCCGGCTGGATCTGGATCCTGACCCGATGAATGCTGAGCGCATGACCCACCCTGGTTGGTTGCTGCTGGGCGCCCCCGTTGTGTTCATCGCGACCTTGGCGGCCTGTGGCGGAACCAACGACGCCAAGGTCCAAGGAACCGGCGGGGCCGACGGCGGCGGCACGCCGAAAGTGATCTTGGACGGTGGCGGCATCATCCCGGACCCGCCCAAGGGCGAGACCCTCTGCCAGACCGGAGAGTGCAACTATCAGAAGCAGGACTGCGCCGCGGGCACCAACTGCATTCCGACTGACACACCTCCTACCACTGGGGCATGGCCACCCAAGTGTATGCCCGCCGGCGCAAAGGCGCTGGGTGAGAGTTGCTCGGCGTGGAACGACTGCGCGCTCGGTGCGTTCTGCGTCGGCATCGGCGGCGCGGCGGACGGCGGCGTCGTGCCCGGGACTTGCCGCAAGCTCTGTTGCGGTGGTGACTGGTCCGCGTGTCCGTCGGATCAGAGCTGCATCCGACAGGTGTACCTGGTGCGACCCGGGGGTGGCGATCCGGTGTACGCGAAGGCCGACGTGTGCGCGCCGGTCAACGATTGTGACGTCTTCGACCTCAAGGCTTGCGCAGAGCAGCCGGGGCGCAGCTGTCAGATCGTCGATCCGATCGGCAACGTCGCCTGTGTGCCGAGTGGCAATGGCGGCCCCGGTGACGCTTGCGACACCAAGTCGCCGTGCAAGTCGGGCTTTGCTTGCGTCGCTGACGAGTGCCGACGCCTTTGCAAGGCGGTCGCCGGCGGCGGCGAGCCTTCGTGTCCCGCTGCCGAGGGGACTTGCGTTCACTACAATCGGGATCCCCTCGGGGTCGGCGAGTGCACCGATCTCGGGCTCTGACCCGAGGGCGCCGGCGTCCGTCAGCCCTTCAGCATCTTGGCGATGGTGTGGGTCTCCTTGGCGCCGAGCAACCCAAACTGCACGCCAAATCCTCCCGGTTTCGCCCAGCGGACCACCCCGGGTAGCTGAAGCGCGACCCCGGTCAGGGTGAGCTCGATGGTAATCTCCGTGCCGAACGGCAGGATCTCACCCGTCTCGACGAACATGCCGCCCATGCTGACGTTGCTGGTGACTCCACCCACCGCTCCGCCCTCTTTTCGAAGACAGGAGACTTCGATCTCGAGCTGGACGCGCGGGTGAACGCGTTTGTCTTGCACGCTTGCCTCGATGCGAATTTCTGGAAACGATCCTGAGAGGACTGACTGGACGGAAACGATGAGCGCCGAGCGAAGCGAAGTCAATACGCGGAAATTGCGACCTGGCACCCGCGGGCTTTCTCGCCACCTGGAGGGCTGGCAGCCTGCGCTCGTCGCGGTGGTGATCGCCGCAGCCTGCGCGCTCCTGGTCGTCCCGCGCCCGGCCGGGGCCGATACCATCCCGCTGCCGCACGTCGACGCTGCGGAGGCGAGCCGAGCCGAGGTCCGTCGGGAGCAACAAGCGCGTGCGGCGCTGAGCGAACCGTTGCCCTTTCTGGTGCGCGCTGCCGGAGAGTCGCTGCGCAGCTTCGGACGCGCGGAGGCGGAGGGTCGTACCGGCGAGGCGGCGAGGGCGCTGCTGGAGCTGCGCGGGCTCGCTCGCAACTCACTCACCAAACACGGCGACGAGCCCGTGCTGCGTCTGCTGGCTTACCAGACCGAGCTCTTTCTCTCCGCCGTCGAAAGCTGGGAGGCGGGCGGACCCGAGGTCAGCGACATCGCGGAGCTGGGCGGCGCGTTCTTGCACAAGGCCCGCGCCGCGCGCTGGACCCGCGGTGAGCGACGACTCGTCGCAACCCGGGCTGAGCGTGCCGCGCTGTTCAAGGTTCGCTGGGTAGAAGCGGCCGGATTGCGCGCTGTGGGTGCCTTCGCCCCGACCGCGAACGAACTCCGGATCTACTATCGCTTCCTGCTCGAACATCCGGATACGACGCGCAGTGCCGAGGAGCCGCTGCGCTACGTCAGCGCCGTCGAGAAGGTCGACCTGGGCTACCCGGCGCTTTTCGCGCGCGGGGTCATCTACTATCGCACCGGGCAATTCGCGCGGGCCGCGCAGGCGTTCCGTGCTCACCTCGAAAAACAGCCAAACGGCCCCTGGCGTCTGCGCGCCCAGAACCACCTGCTTGCCGCCGCACAACAAGCACGCGAGACCACGCCGGACCCGTGAACGACTCCGAGCCCCCTGTCGAGATCCACAACCTGCGGGACGCCTTCGCACTGCCGGAGGATCGCGAGGTCGTCACCGCGCGGCAGATCGCCGCGCGTTCGCCTGAGCTCTCGCGCCTGCACGTGGTAGGCGCCGAAGGTTCGGCGGGCGGGCTGGTGGCCCGAGCGCTGGCCCTGTCCGGCGCGCATGTGCTCTACGTCACCGCGGAGGTCGATGCCGCGCGACGCGCGCTCTCCGATCTTTCATTTCTTTCCCAGGCGCTGCCCTTCGACAGCGCGCGTGTTCCGGATGGCGAGACACCGCTGTTCGTCATGCCACCGGAGTCGACCCCGTGGGCCGACGTACGTCCGGACCGGCGTGCGCAGATGGCGCGGGTCGGCGCGCTCTCTCACATCGCGATGGGTTTGCCGTGGCGATACATGGTGACCACGGCGCAGGGCCTGGTTCGACGCGTGCTGCCACCCGAACCCCTGCGCGACGCGGCGGTCGAGCTGATCGCAGAGGCGGAGATCGACGTGGGCAAGGTCACGGCTGCCCTGTCCGCCGCGGGCTACCTGCGCGCTCCGGTCGTGGAAGATCCCGGCAGTTTTGCCATGCGAGGAGGCATTCTCGATGTCTGGCCGCCGACGGCAGCGGAGCCCGTGCGCGCCGAGCTCTACGGCGACATGATCCTCTCGCTCAAGAGCTTCGATCCGGAGACTCAGCGCACGCTTGCGGCGGTCGCGCGGGTGTTGCTCCCCGCGACCCGCGAAGCAATCACGACCGAGCGAGCCTCGGAGCGCGCCCGTGAGGTCATGCGCTCGTTGTGCGACGCGGTCGACTGGCCCTCGTCGAAGGCCCGCGCACTGGAAGAAGACGTCGCAACGGCTCGCACGCTGTTCGGGCTGGATGGCTTTTTGCCAGCGTTCCACCAGCTGTGTCCGCTCTGGTCGTACTTGCCGGACGACGCGCACATTCTGGTGGAGGACCCGGCGCGTGTCGTGGCCGCAATCCGCAAGGAGCTCAGCCAGGCGGAGGCCGCGCTGGCCCACAAGTCCGGCGGCCCCTGTTTCGGCTTCTCGCAGCTCTACGCCGACGAGGCCGAGGTGGTGGACGCGCTCGGTGAGCGCAGGGTCATCGCGCTGCATCGGACCGCCGTTGCTGCGAGCGGCGCCGCGCAGACGTCACTCGAAGCTCTCGAGCTGGCTCCCCTGGACGCACCCAGCCTCGCCATCCACGATCATTCGGATCTGGAACGCGCCGTCGCCCGCGCTCGCGCGGATCGCGGCAAGAACGCCGCCCTCGAACCGCTGGTCGAGCGCATCTTTGCCTGGCACGAGGCCGGGCTCGACGTCGCCATCACGGCCCGCACCGCCACCCAGGCCGAACGCGTCGCGTCCTTGCTCGGGCACCGCGGCATCAGCGTGACTGCGACGGAGTCCCGCGCGCCCAAGAGCACGGTCAAGGTGCTGATGGGCGAGCTCGCGCGGGGTGTCATCGTTCCAACCGAGGGTTTTGTGCTCGTGACCGAGGAGGAAATCTTCGGCAAGCGCGCGCATCGCCGCCAGGAGCGGACCAAGAGCGCCCGAGCTTTCCTGGAGGACCTGCGAGCGCTCGAGACCGGCGACTTCGTGGTTCACGTGGACCACGGCATTGGTCGCTACCTGGGGCTCGACAAGAAGGAACTCGGCGGCGTGAGCGTGGAGCTCTTGGTCGTCGAGTACGCCGGCGGCGACAAGCTGTTCTTGCCGGTGCACCGCCTGAACCAGATCCAGAAGTACTCGGGCGGGGACGGTGCACCGCGCATCGACAAACTCGGCGGCTCGAGCTTTGCCAAGACCAAGGCCCGAGTTCAGAAGCGCGTGCGGCAGATGGCAGACGAGCTCCTGCGGCTCTACGCCGAGCGCACCGCGCTGAAGAAAGACGCCCTCGAGCCGCCCGATGACGAGTACGCCACCTTCGAAGCGACCTTTCCCTACGAAGAGACCCGAGACCAGGCCGCGGCGATCAACGAGGTCAATCGTGACCTCGAGACCTCGGCGGTCATGGATCGCCTGGTGTGCGGCGACGTCGGGTTCGGCAAGACCGAGGTCGCACTGCGCGCGGCATTCCGTGTCGCCATGGCGGGGCGGCAGGTGGCGCTTCTGTGTCCGACCACGGTCCTCGCACAGCAGCACTTCTTGTCTTTTGCCGGGCGTTTGTCCGGCTACGCGCTCCAGGTCCGCCCGCTCAGCCGCTTCGAGTCGAAGAAGGAGGCCACCGACACCTTGCAGGGCCTCAAGGACGGCAGCGTGGACGTCGTCATCGGCACCCATCGGCTGCTCAGCCGCGACGTGCACTTCAAGAACCTGGGCCTGTTGATCGTCGACGAAGAACAACGTTTTGGCGTGACCCACAAGGAGCGCATCAAACAACTTCGCGCTTCGGTGGACGTGTTGACGCTGTCCGCCACGCCGATTCCGCGCACGCTTCAGATGGCCATCGGCGGCTTCCGGGACATGTCACTGATCACCACCCCGCCCATGGACCGGCGCGCGATTCGCACGATCACCTCGCGCTACGACGAGCAGATCATCATCGAGGCCATCGAGCGTGAGCTGTCCCGCGGCGGGCAGGTGTTCTATGTCTACAACCGAGTCGAGGGCATCTACGAACGCGCGGCGCGCGTGCAAGAGCTGGTGCCGGGCGCCAAGGTCACGGTCGGCCACGGTCAGATGAGCGAGGCCACCCTCGAACAGACGATGCTCGACTTCATCGACGGCCGCTTCGACGTGCTGGTCTCGACCGCCATCATCGAGAGCGGGCTGGACATCACCCGCGCCAACACCATCATCATCGACCGCGCCGACATGTTCGGTCTCTCCCAGCTCTACCAGCTCAGAGGGCGGGTCGGGCGTAGCGCCGAGCGCGCCTACTGTTATCTGTTGGTGCCGCCGCCCAGTCAGCTGAGCGAAGAGGCCCGGAGCCGCATCGAGGCACTCGAGCGCCACACGGAGCTCGGCGCGGGCTTTCAGATCGCAACCCTGGACATGGAGCTGCGGGGTGCAGGGGACTTGCTCGGGGCCGAACAGAGCGGCTTCGTCGCGAGCGTGGGCTTCGATCTCTTCTGCCAGATGTTGAGCGAAGCGAGCCACGAGCTGCGGGGTGAGACCGTGATTCACGCCGTGGATCCCGAGCTCAGCCTGGATGCCGACGCACTCTTGCCGGAGGACTACGTGTCGGAGGTCGGAGTGCGATTGAGTTTGTACAAACGCCTGGCCAGCGCCGCAGACGAGCAGGAGGTCGTCGACATCGCCACCGAAATGGAAGACCGCTTCGGCCCTCCGCCGACGGAAGCCAAGAAGCTGGTGGAGCTCATGCGACTCAAGACCGAGCTCAGGCGGTTGATGGTGCTCGGCTGCGAAGCCAGCCAGAAGACCGTATCGCTGCACCTTCGAGACGACACTCCGCTCGACCCGGTGAAGATCGGAGCGCTGGTCGGGAAACGGCACAGTCCTTACAAGATCTCGCCGCAAGGACGCCTCACTCGGCGCGCGAGCGACGAAGAGCGTTTCGCCGACGGCATCGCTCACGCAGACAAGACGCTCGAGGAGCTGAGCGCGTGTCTACGAGCCGAGGCCGACTCAGAAGCGACCAGCGGCTGAGATCCCGGTCGGACCGAGGAACAGCGTCGCGCCGGCTCTCTCGCGCTTGCTGCCCCAATCGACGACGAAGATCCCGACCGCCGCGGTCCCCACCGCTGCGAGAGTAGTGACCCCGAGCAGAAGGTTGGTGCGAAGCTCTTTGTCGTGGCCCGCGGCCACGCGCGCATCGACTTCCCGCTGAGAGAGCGTGGGCAGGTCGCGCTCGTAATCGTTGAACGACTTCTGCGTGTCGAACGCGCTCCACACGCTGAGGCCACCGGCCACCGCCGTCGCGCCCACGCCAACGTAGAACCAGAGCGGGCTCGGGCCCGCCGGCGACGGCGGCGGTGGCGGTTTCGGACCGGGGCCCGCGCCGCCCCCTCCCACGATGACCTCGCGAGCGCGATCGACCGCCAGGCGCAGGCGCTCCCCGGCCCACACGCGCAGCGTCTTGTCGAGCACGGTCTTGCCATCCATCACCACGCGCACGTGGTGCTCGCCAGGATCGACGCGGGCCACTGCCGGGCGTCCCTCCACCGGTGCGTCGTCCACGAAGGCGCTCGCGCCATCGGCCGCCTCGATCTCGAGCGTGGCGATGTTGCGCTCCGCCTGAGTGCGTTCGTTCTGGACCTCCGGTAGCAAATCCTTCGGGGTCTCGGGATCGGCGAGCACCTGCTCGAAGTGCGCAAACGCCACCACGTACCGACCGAGCTTCGACTCCGCCAAGGCCCAGTTGAACAGCACGACGGGATGCGGCCTGAGCTTCTGCGCGGCCTCGAAGTGGGCCGCAGCGTCGGCGTAGGACCGAGTCTTGTAGGCCTTGATGCCAGCTTCGAATTCCAAGCGTCCGCAGGTGGCTGCGTCCTCGGTGCACTCCGCGGCCAGCGCTGGCAGCGGCGCGGCCACGAGTGCCACGCTGAAGAGCAGGTGCGGCCAGCGCTTCATGACAATGGCAAAAGGTATCCGCGCATTTCGTCCGAACCAACAACAACCATGGTGCGTGGTCGCAGCCACCACGATTTGCCGCCGCGCGAGATGTGGGGTGCCGCCCTACCGCGGGCCCCTGTCAGCGGCGCACGGCAGCTATTTCCCGAAGGGATACTTGGTCACCAGCGGGTCGTTCTTCTTGATCGGAGTGCCCGCCTGGGGGCCGGCCTTGCCCTCTGGCTTCGCTGGTTTTTCGGCGCTGGCGCTGGGCGGAGGGGTCGGCGGGGCTTCGACGATCTTCTTCAGCGGGACCACCACCCCTCGGTCGCGATCGGGGATCACGGTCAACACCGCCCGCTCGAACCCTTCTGCGGTCACCGCCACTTCGACCGGGGCCGAACCGCGCTGCACGCTGCTGCGTGCCGGCTTGCCCTGAGCGGCGATCCCAGCGACCAGGATGGTGGCGCTGGCCTCCGGTTGGGTCGTGACCTCGATGCTGACGTTGCTCGGCTCCGCGACGCTCGGCGCCGGGCCAGGCGCCGGAGTGGGATTGCTGCGCACCGCGAGCACCGTCACGCCAGTGGTCAGGACAATGGCAAACCCCAACGCCGCATACTTCCAGAGCTGGGGCTGAGGCGGCGCTGGACGCGAGATCACGCCACTGGAACGCCCCGCCTCGACCGGAAGCTCTCGGTCCGTCACGGTCTCGAAGCCCGCACTCCTCAGCGATTCGATCGACTTTTGTTGTTCGCCCCGCTCCTGCTCGAACAAACCGTGCATCGAGTCCGCGAGCAACTGCTGCGGGTCGTCGATCCCGGCGGCTTTCACGAAGGCGTCCAGGTCCCGAGCCAGCTCTGCCGCGGTCTGATACCGCTCCTCCGGCTCGGTCTGGAGCGCACGCTTCAATATTTCCGCGAGCTCATCGGGGAAGCCCGGCACACGGCTGCGCGGATCCGGAACCGCTTCGAACAGTAGTTTGTGCAAGGTCGCGGACTCATCGACGCCCGCAAACAACCTGGATCCCAGCGCTGCCTCATACAGCGTGGCACCCAACGCAAACAGATCGACTCGATGGTCGAAGTCCTTGCCCAGCACCTGCTCTGGCGCCATGTAGCTGAACTTGCCCTTGACGCGCCCGAGTGTGGTCTGAGCGATGCGACCGGCGGCGCGTGCGATGCCGAAATCGATCAGCTTCACACTCCCGTCGTAGTTGATGAACACGTTCTGCGGACTGATGTCGCGGTGGACGAGCCCAAGCGACTGCCCCTGTTCATCCTTGAGGTCGTGGGCGAACCCCAGACCCTCCGCCGTTCTTGCGCCGAGCCACGCCACGAGCCCCGGCTCCAAACGCTTGGAGCGCCGCCCGAGTGAGCTGATCAACTTCGAGAGCGGCTGCCCGTGCAGGTACTCCATCGCGAGAAACAGCGTGTCACCCTCGCGACCCAGCTCATGCACCTGCACGATGTTGGGGTGAGCAAGCCGCACCAACAGGTTCGCCTCGTCAAGGAACTGGCTGATGAACTCCTTCTCTTCCGAGAGGTGGTCGTGCACGACCTTGATCGCGACGAGTCGCTCGAAGTTCATCGGACCGGGGAGCCGACCCAGGTACACCGCCGCGCTTCCGCCGACACCGAGCCGAGTCCCGACCTGATAACGGCCGAGCTTCGCTCCCGCGTGACGGCGGCGATTCTCGTAGCTTGGTGCGACTTCGGCTGCCCCCACACGTCACCTGGTCGGGATCATATAGATGCGGTCCAAGAGCGCCTGCTCCGCCTTCGAGAATTTCTCCTCGGCGGCGCGCAGCGCTGCTTTGTAGCGAAGAACGAGCGGGCGATCGATGCCCGGAGCCCGCGCCATCGAAGCTTCGAGCACGGTGACGGATTTGTCCGGCAACGGACGAATGGCCAAGAGATGCAACTCGATGGCGACGTTTGCCCACTGCCCATCGCCGGTGACGTCCGTGAGCTTGACGCCGTACGTCCCGACGGTCTCGAGCACGTCCTTCGGAACACTTCGACCTTCCTTGGCCTTGGCCAGCACACCCTTCAGGTGGTCGCCAAGCAGCCGCGCGGCCGCGTCGTGACGCCCCATGCTCATCATTCGATCCGCCATGCGCGCCATGGTCAGCAGGCCGTCCTGCTTTTCGGTGCGCAAGGTCGCCTCGCCACCCTCCCGGCCAGGGTGCTGCGAACTTTCAGGCAGTCGCGCGTCGTCTCCGAGCGCTTGTCGAAGGGAAATCTCCGGTTGGGTGGGTTGCACGCGCTTCACCGAGACAGAGGCCAGCTGCACCGACACCTGCGCGCGAGGCGTGACCTGTTTTGCGCGAGGCGGAGACGGCGGCTCGAGCGTCTCTACGCCGTCGTCGACGGCGTGCACGACTAACTCTTGGGTCCCGACGATGACGCGGTCGCCCTCGCCGAGGGGCGTTGGCCCCGCGATGCGAACCTCGTTGACGATGACGCCGTTGGAGCTGCCCAGATCCTCGACGAACAGCGTGGCCTTCGAGACCAGGAGTCGCGCGTGGTGACGCGACACCAGCATGTCATCGACGATCACCTGACAACTGCGGCTTCGCCCCAAGAGCAGCTCACCGCGAGACAGTGGAACTTCGGTACCCTCGATCAGCAGCGCGAAGCGGCGTGCCCTCGTCGGAACACCTCCGTTCAGCTCCGCGCGCGGCCATGTGACCGGCGTATTTCGCACTTCGTCACTATAAGGGCAAAGCGCGGGAGGGTCGACTCACCCCAGCTCCGCATCCGTGTGGCATAGTGGCGTTCGTGCGCGGCGCGCTGTTGTTCAGTCTGAGCTTCGCGGCGGTGGCATGTAGCCTGTTTCCAGACACGCCGCCCAGCGTCGAGGACTCCGGCGGATCGGGCGGGATTGGTGCGGCCGGCGGCACCACGACGACCGGCGGCGGCGCGGGCAGCGGCGGCTCCGCGGGCCAGGCCGGCACGGGCGCATCGGGTGGCACGGGCGCATCGGGTGGCACGGGTGCATGCATCCGGTGGCACGGGCGCATCCGGTGGCACGGGTGCATCCGGTGGCACGGGTGCATCCGGTGGTACCGGCGCGTCAGGCGGAACCGGCGGCACCCTTGCCTGCGGAACTGCGGCGGCACCGACCGGCAGCTCTTGTCCTGTCATATGCGACGGCGGCTGCGGCAACGGAGTGTGCAGCATCCTTTGCGACACCCCGAACGAGTGCAACAACAAGACCATCACTTGCCCGCAGGGATATGCCTGCAAGGTCGAGTGCACTTTCCAAGGTGCGTGTGCCAGCGGCACCTTCAAGTGCCCGACCGGTACCCAATGCAGCCTCGACTGCTCCGTGAAGCTCGGCTGCGGCGGCGCCCATCTCGAGTGCTCGGACGGGCCTTGTTCCGTCAGCTGCGGCTCGGAGGTCAACGCATGCGCAGGAGTCACGGTGGCCTGTGGAAAGAACAGCTGCACCGGCGCCTGCGGCGGCGGCTCCAAGCCCACCGTCACCTGTGGAAATTCCTGCAATTGCAAGCCTTGCTGAGGGAAGGCCAGCGGCCCGGGAGCTTCCGCGGTTTTCATGCGCTGACCCACAAGGCAGGATGGGGCCGTTGACCCCTGCGTCGCCGCCCTACCGACTGAAGCTCCCCCATGGCTGGCTGCCCTTGGCTCCGGGGGTATTCGAGCTCGGCCGCAGCGCTCACTGTCAGGTGATCCTGGACGGCCCGAAGGTGTCGCGCTTGCACGCACGCGTCGTCATCGACCCAAGTGGCCCCAGCATCGAAGATCTCGGCAGCGCAAACGGCGTCTTCGTCAACGGACGCCGCGTGACTCGCGGACGACAACCCCTCGCCGTTGGCGATCGTATCTTGGTTGGCGATTTCGAGCTCGAGCTGTCCGTCGGCGAAGCCCGCGACACCCTGCCCCCGGACCAGCGTCCTTCAGGGCGCCCGACCCTGGTGACCTCGCTCAATCCGCCACCCACAGGGCCCGCGGCGGCAACCTCGAAAGCCCACGCGCTCGAGCTGCTGGGGAGTGTCGCGGAGCGAGCCATCGGCACGGGTGATGCGGCGCGCGCGGAGGGCATCCTGAAAGGGCGCCTGCTCGAGGTGCTCGCGTCGGCCGCCGGCGGCACTTGCGACAACCTGTCGCGCGAGCTCGCGATCAAGTTGTCGCTGTCACTGGCCCAGGCGTTGCCATCCGCCGACTGGGTCAACTTCGCCGTCAACCTGTTGATCGCGACCCGGGCTCTGCCCACCGACGCCGAGCTGAACGCCCTGGAAAAGGCCGCGCTGCGCGTCACCGGCGCGGACGCTCGCAGACTTCAGGACTACACCAGCATCGTGCGCGCGATGCCGAGCTCGCTGGAGAAGGTGCGCGGGCTCGGGCGGCTCGAAGCGGTGCTCACGACCGTCTGCGGCCGCCAGTGACCCGCGGCTCAGGCTTCGTTCGGTGCACCGTCGAAGAGCTCCGTCTGCGATGGCGCCGATAGCGTCGGGTCGAAACAACGCCGACAGCGCGCTTCGTAGGACTCGGTTCCACCCACGACCACGGTGGCGTCACGCCGCACCAGACGTTGTGAACGATCCGCGGGGTTGCCACAGCGCATGCAGATCGCGAGGTTCTTGGTCACGTACTCGGCCACCGCCATCAAGTGCGGCATCGGCTCGAAGGGGCGCCCGAGATAGTCCTGATCGAGCCCCGCCACGACGACCCTCTTGCCCTCGTTGGCGAGCCGCTCGGCCACCGCCACCACGGGCGCTCCGAAGAACTGCGCCTCGTCGATGCCCACCACGTCCACGTCCTCGGTGTGTTCGAGCATCTCGTTGGCATCATCGATCGCGACCGCGGTGAGCTCCTGCTTGGAGTGGCTCACGACGCTGTCGGGTGCGTAGCGCGCGTCGATCCGCGGTTTGAAGATCTTCACGCGCTGTTTGGCGTAGCGCGCGCGGTTCAGGCGCCGGATCAACTCCTCGGTCTTGCCGCTGAACATGCAGCCGGTGATGACCTCGATCCAGCCCGTGTCCTGAGGGATATGATGCATGTCTCGCTCCCGGGTCAAACCCTGCCGAGATGCGACGTCAAGCGACGAACGTCGGCCTGCTGGTGGTCAACCCTTCACGCCACCGGCGGTCAACCCCGACACCAGGTTTCGCTGCACGACGTAGAACAACAACATCACGGGCAGGCTCACCAGAATGGAGCCCGCGGCGAACGTGCCCCAGGCCGCGTCGTGCTCACCCACGTAGCGCTGCAGCACCACCGGCAAGGTCAACGCCTCTTCGCGTCCCAGGATCGTCGCCGCCAGAATGAACTCGTTGTAAGCGCTCATGAAGGCGAACAACCCGGTGACGGCGATGGCCGGGCGGGCGGCGGGCAGCACCACCCGCAGAAAAGCCCCGAGCCGGGTTGCCCCGTCGACCATGGCGGCTTCTTCCAGATCCTTCGGGATCGAGTCGAAGGCGCCGCGCAGCTGAAAGATCGCAAAAGGCACGCTGGTCGTGGCGTAACAGACCACCAGCCCGGTGCGGGTATCGAGCAAGTGCAGGTACTCGAGGACCATGTAGAGCGGCACCGCGCTCGCCACCATCGGGAACATCTGCGTGGCCAGCAGCACGCGCACTCCCGATTCCTTGCCGGCAAAAGAGAAGCGCGAGAGCGCGTACGCCGCGGGCAGCGCAATGGCGATGCCGACCAGCGCCGTGGCAAGGCTGACGATGAGCGAGCTCGCGGCCTGCGAGAACACGTGTGGACTACCGGCGAAGGCCGCCACGTGCTCGAGGGTGAGCTGGCGCGGGATGGGCAACAGCCGGCGTTCCGGTGCACTGCCGGCCGAAAACGCCGTGGAGACCACCCACAGCACCGGATACAGCGCAAACACCACCGCGGCCAGGATCGCGAGGTGAGAACCCACACTCTCGACGACGCTGACACGCCGCTCGCTGCTGGGGGTGCTCATGTGGCCGCCCTCCGAGCCCCGACACCCGACATCAGCTTCGACGCGATGGCCAGGAGCAAGAAGATCAGGACCGCGTAGGCCGCAGCGTAGCCGTACTGCGCCTGCCGCGTGAACGCCCAGCGGTAGGCCTCGGACACGAGGATGTCCGTCGTGCCGTCCGGCTCACCACCGGACACCAGGAACACGACGTTGAACATGTTGAAGGTCCAGATCGCGCCCAAGAGGACCGCCGGCAACATCGTGGGCACGACCATCGGCACGGTGACGCGCCACAAACGCTGCCAGCGTGTTGCGCCATCCACTTCGGCCGCCTCGAGCACTTCCTTCGGCACCGAGGTCAGCGCGCCAAGGGTGACCACCATCATGAACGGGAAGCCGAGCCAGACGTTGGTGGCGAGGTTCGCAGAGAACGCGGTCGAGAAGCGCGCCCACCACGAGAATGGCTCGACCCCCATTGCCTCGAGCAACGCGCTGACCGCGCCGAACTGGCGGCTGAACATGCCCTTCCACGCCAGGGCAGTGACGTACGAGGGCACGGCCCACGGCAAGATCAAGAGCACTCGGTAGAGCGGCTTGAGCCTCAGGCTCGGGCGCGACAGAAGTAGGCCGAGAGCGAAACCGATGCCGACGTGCAGCGCGAGGTTGGCCACCGTCCACAACACGGTGACCAGGAGCACCAGGTAGAACGAGCCGCTCGACAAGAGCGGTCCGCCCCGCGCGGTCAGGATCTCGATGAAGTTTGCGAGTCCCACGTAGTGCATCTCACCCGGCCGCCCCGCAAACAGCGCCGTGCCCGCGCCGACCGCGATGGGCAGGATGACCAGCGCGCCAGTCGCGATCACCGCGTGCGCCACCCATTTGTAAGCCGGCATCGAGCGTCGGATCTCGGGCCACAGCTCAACCTGGCGCGAGCGCTGGAAGACGCCGTAGGCCGCAAACAACAGGCCCAGGCCCAGGAGCACGAGCAGCGTGCTGGGTGATTTGCGCGGGGGTGGGGGGCGCACGACGTCGTCGAACCGGCGGGAAGCTTCTGCCAGAGCGGCCTCGGCGCTTACGCTGCCCGACAAGGTCTTCTTCAGAGCGCGCTCGGCGGGCTCCCAGGTAGTACGCATGCGCGGCGACGAGGGCATCGGGACGGAGAGCTCGGCCTGAGCCGCAAAGGCGGCCAGGAAGGCGTCTCCCCGCGCGCTCGGCGGCAACGTCGTACGGGCCACCACCTGCCGCCCGACGCGCGCACGAATGTCCGCGCCCGCCTCGCCTGCGATGAACGAGAGCAGGCGCA
>JADJKB010000001.1 GCA_016706225.1 Myxococcales bacterium | reverse complement strand
GGTGAACGTGTGTCTCGTTAGAAGTGACTCATGACGTGCACCAAAGCTCGCCCCGGCGTTGAGCGTCTGTCGTTACGCATGCTGCACGCCCCGCTTATTCTACGCTCAGCATGTAGCCCGTCGGTCCGCAAGGCACCGAAACCAACGAGGTCGTGACGCCGGACGCGGCGATCACCGGTTTTTCAGCCGTGCGCGAGTGGCGCTAGGACTCAGTCTGCGCTCAGTACTGCGAAGAGCGTAATTACACCACCTGCATGTGGGAATCGGAGTTCACGGTCAGGATGTCAGATGGTTATCCCATATGGCAGCCGCCTAACTCACGTTGCACCTCGCCGCTTGCCAGTCTTGCTGACTTCCACGTTCGTTCTGCGCCCGCGGGCGACCAGACTGATGCGGCACTCGCCCGCGTCTGTCGCGCCTTGCCGACTGGACGACTTGACGCTCAAACTGTCGGGTGAACGTGTGTCTCGTTATACCGGTGTATTTCGGACGGGAACGATCACGCGAAATCACCGGCGCTTTGCTGACTGTCTTTGCGGTCTCAGAGTTCCTCCGCTTCCGTCCCATCGCGGCTGAGCCCGCAGCGCTGAGCCGGCTGTTGCGCTCGAAAAGCCCCCCATGCATCCGGTCGCGTTATGACGACCCCGGACCGCGCTCGCGCTCGAGGACGAGCCGACTGTTGAGCACCCGTCGCCGCGCCCTAGACGCCAACGCCTTGCCGACTGGAGCCGATCAGCGGGAAGGCGGGCGAGCCGGGCAGCGAGTCCGGAGATCACGCGCCGCGCCGCACGTTGGCGCTCACGGTCTCCGTTTCCAGCCACAACCGTGGTTCCACCATTGTATCACTCGTGCACCGCCGGAACGCGGGTCTTGCTGACTTCACCGTCCGTTCTGCTGATGGCCGGCGCTCGTCTAGACTTGTCGCCGGCCTGCGAAACGCCGCGCTGTCTGCTAGGCGATGTTCCTCGTGTCTGCGGGTGAACGTGCTCTCGTTAAGGACGGATTGTGATGCCGCGCATCAGCGTAGAACCCGAAGCCCGAGAGTTCATCGTTGAGCGGATCGCGCGCTTCAAAACCGTAGCGGCCCAAGAGCTTCAGTGGCAAACCGAGTACGTTCGCACCAACCAGGCTCTGCCACTACATCGGTGGACCGAGACCTTTCGCCATTCGCCCCGACGGCGACCTGGTGCGATGGTCGACGGAAGAGCGAGTGGCCTGGCGTCCGACCTCTCTGGCTGGCGCCATCTGGATCACCAGCGCGCTTGTCCAAGGTGCGAAACGGTACCCGCAGCCTGTACATCCTGGATTCCGGACCGGTCGACAGACGCCAGGACATGACGACCGCGGGGGCACCGGCACGATCGTGGGGCGTGCCTGGCCCTGTCGCCCGACAATGTGGTCTGCAGGTGCGGCGGAATCGGCTGGCTTCCAGCCGGCAATGTCCAACCTTCGTTGCACCCGCCGAACGCCGGTCTTGCCGACTTCACCGTCTGCTCTGAGTTTCCGCGGGCGACCACTCTGATGCGGCACTCGCCCGCGTCTGGTAGCGCCTCGCCGATTGACGATTTGACGCTCGGCGTTCGCGGGTGACCGTGTGTCTCGTTATGCGGCTGCGAAGAGACGTCGCGTACTTTCAGCTCGAACGTCGACGCCCGACTTGGCCACCGGCACGGCGTGGTACGCTTGGTGCGATGTCTCGCATCGACCTCATTCTCGCGGAAGCGCTCGAGCTCCCCGGACGACGAGCGCGCTCAGCTTGCGTCTGGGGCCTGGCCGGGAGCTCGTCTCGACACCAGCGCCGTCTGCTCACGACGCTGGGTGGAGAACTTGCGCGGCGGGTCGAGCGCCTTTCGTGATGGCACCGCGAATACCGTCTCCGCACGGGACGCGTTCTCGATGGCTCGAGCCGCAGTGGCTGCTCGCCGTGCCTGAAGTCCTCGACGCGGCCTCGCGTGAGCTCGCCGTCGCAACGCTGTCGGGTATGAGGAGATTGGTCCGGCTCCGGCCCCGCTTCATCGACGAAGCCGAGGGAAGCTTCCGGCTGCTCGAAGAGTTCCCTGCTCGGCCCGCCTTGGGTGCTGGAGGGCGTCCCTCCCGGCGTTCGGCATGTCGTTCTGCGCACGTTCCCCTGTCGGTCATCTACGTCGATGATCCGCGCGTCGTGGTCGTCGCGTTTTTGGGCAACCAGGGAGCCGCTGTATTGATCGATAGACTCCGGAAGCAGGTCAGGTGACCGGCCCCGCATAACTCACGTTGGCAACTGCCGAACGCCGGCCCCTGCTGACTTTACCGTCCGTTCCGCTTCCGCGGGCGGACCATACTGATGCGGCACTCGCCCGCGTCTGCAGCGCCTTTGCCGGCTGTCGACTTGACGCTCGGCGTTCCGCGGGGTGAACGTGTCTCGTTATGCAGCGGATGAGTTCTCGGACCTTCTCGATACCGACGACCGCAAGCGGACGCCCGTCGTCGTGACACAGGTTGGCCGGGTCGCGCAGCGCACAGACTCCGTTCCACGCACTCGTAGGGTGGGTTGCAGGTGGGACCCGAGAGCGAGCACGGTTCGCCCTTGTTGGGCCGGGGCATGGTGGTGCCGGACGAGCCGCTCAGGGCGCATCGGTAATTCGCCGCAACGCAGTAGACCCCAGCGCCGCCGCAGCTTCTCCGCTTCCGTGAAGCTGGGATCGCCACGCACGTTGAACCTACGCAGCGCGCTCCCTGAAATGGGTCACAGTCTTGAAGGCCCGTGCACGTCGCGCCGGACGCCCCTGCCTTGATGCACTTCCCCGTGCAAAAACAGACCGTACCCGCACTCGGCGGTGACATTGCAGGACGCGCTCAACTGCTTTGAGGCGACGCACGTGCCGCCCCGGGAACCATGAGCCGCCAGAACAGTAGCCGTCACATCGCGCCACCGGCCCAGGCACGCACTTGCCGCAACCACTCGCCCCAATCGCGCATCCTCGCTGCTCGAACACCGGGGTCCCTGTTGCGCACTTGGCGCCCGCGGTCAGGTTGCCAGGCGGGAAGCAACTCGCCAGGCCGGGGACGCCGGACGAAACTTGTTCCGCCATACCAGAACCTGTCGCATGTCGCGGCCAGTGCCGTCTGTGCGCAGGACAGGAGACCGGATGACGTCAGCGTTGCTACCGAAGCGCCGAGGCGTGCAGGCACCCCACTGACCCCGTCGGCCTCGCAGTTTGGGTCTTTGAACAGGCCCGCGACCACCGGCATGCAAGTGGCGACCTTCTCGCACGCTGTTTTCGCGAGCAGGGGTACTTCGCGCCGACGAGCTCGGGCGCCTCCGGCCGTGTTTGCGGCGCCGGCCGCGTCTGCAGCGCCCCCGCCGTCGCTCGTGCTTCCAGTCCCCCGAGCCGCCGGCGTCGCCCGCACCCCGGAGCCCGATGTGCCGCCGGCTCCAGCGCCCGCCCGCCGGTTGAACCCGCACTTCCTGTCGCGCCCCCCCGCCGCCGGTTTCATCGGCGTTGCCTCCACAGGAAGCTGCCGACACCGCAACCGAGAGACTACGAAGATGCCCCGCGCATTGTGATGTTCAGAACCCTAGCGTGGATCGCGTCGGGCAGAGAGGAGCCGAGCGTCGCAAGGCGACGCGAGCGACAGTCCCGTGAATCACCGTAGTGGTGCCTGCATAACTCACGTTGCACCTGACGAACGCCGGCCTTGCTGACTTCACCGTCCGTTCTGCTTCCGCGGCCGACCATTCTGATTCGGCACTCGCCCGCGTTTGTGGCGCCGCGTGGATTGATGACTTGACGCTCGGCGTTTGCGGTGAACGTGTGTCCCGTTATGCCGCTGTCTTCTGACCCGAAACGATCACGCAAGATCACCAGCGCGTTGCCGACCGTCTGTGCGCCGCGCTGTAGGTCTCAGAGTCCCCGCCCGGTGCCGCGCGCGACCCCGAGCGTCGTGTCGACCGTGGCGCGGTGAACAGAAGCCGCGCGAGCTGGCGCCCAAGTTCCGAGATCACGGCGCCGTGTTGCACGATGGCGCTCACGGCCTCCGTGCCTCGAACAACCGTGGTTCCACCACGGCATAACTCGCGTTCCACCCGCCGAACGCGGGTCATGCCGACTTCAGCGTTCGTCGCGCGACGGCCGGCGCCCTTCTGTCTACGGCTTGCGCCGGCCTGCGAAAACGCCATACGCTGTCTGATACGATGTTCCTCGCGTTTGCGGGTGAACGTGTCTTGTTGGATAAGTGGAACGACCCGCCAGGCTCAAGAGGGTCTGTTCGGTGGGATTCGCTTTCGTTGTCGAGAGGTGAAGCGGACGAGACAGTGGTCGAGGTGGGCGTTATCGACGGTTGATCACGCTGATAACCGAGGGGTCGAGCTGAGCTCGCCTCATGTTCTGGTCCGTCGGGAGCCGCTCTGACTAGACTCGCGCGGTCGGAACCGCATAACGAATTCGAGGGATTCTCCGTGCCGTTGCCGGCCTCGACCACTGACCGATCCGCTTCACTGTTCTGGCGCCCGTCTCGGCGCAGCGCCCTTTCTTTCGGCCTCGACGCCGATGGCCCAGATGAATCCGACGAGCAGTGAGCAATCGCGGTGACGATCTTGCCGGTGGGCTTGGTTCTGCTGGTCAGTCGCGAAAAATCGTCGGTGCAGTCGCTCTTGAGCCTTCCAGGCGATGGCAGCGACTTGTGGCGTGAGGGACCCTGAAGCTGCTTCTTGGCGCACGTTCAGCTTGGGCCGATGCCCGTAGTGCCATGCCGCTTCGACCAAGACCCGGCGAAGATGTGCGTTGCCGGCCTTTGTGATGGCACCGCGACGGTCTCGAGCGCCACTCGAGTGCTCCGAGGGGTCCAGGCCGGTGTAGCTCATCACCTGGGGGCGACACGTGAACCTGGCGAACGTCCCTAGCTCGGTGGCAAGCGTGATGGCGGTGATCTTCGCAACGCCGCAGTGCTTGGAGCGCGTCGATGACCGCCTTTATTTCCGTCGGCGCAGTTATAGCTTCGTTGATTGCGCTTTCCAAACGCACGAGCCCGTTGGGGCCTCGTGGTCGACGGTTAGAATGTAGTCGAGCAGAGTCACGTTTTGCGCAGCGTACGGCAGCGTCAACCCTCGAACCCATTGCCACCAAGTCACCGTCCACGGTCGCGGAGCCCTCTGCCTGTCGCTGGCCGTTCCGCAGCAGGTACTTCGTCTCAGCTGATGCTTCCTCTTCCGGAGCTCGTCCTTCTTGCCGCCTCACGAGCGCGAATCAAGTCCCGCAGCGCCTCGTGCTCAGCATTGGGGACCCAGACTGCTAGGTGAGATCCCCGCCGTGGTACGAACGCGCGAGCTTCCGGCGTCGCGTCGATCCGTTTTGACTCGGTCGCCCGGCTTGGTCGGGATCAAGATGGCGCTAACGACTTCGCAGTAGCCACGCCCAACTTCTGTGAGCCGCCAGTACAAGACGGGCCCCGGTCGGGCCTGCCTCGTAGCAAACGCGTGAGACTGCTCGCGTCGCCGAGCTTGCCGATGAGGCGGCGGATTGCCTCGAGCCGAGATTCGCCAGATGGTCCCTAAGACCTCGCGACACCGCGACCTCGACGATCGTCTACCGAAATCGTTTCCGCGTGATCGTCCATGCCGACGTGTATCGTGTAACCTTGCCCATGGACCGGCTCTTCACGTGTAGCCCCGCGTGCTGCCTGCACGTAACCTACGACTTCGTGAACTCGAGCCGGTCGTCCCATTCTGACTCAGACGGGCAGGTGATCGGTGACGGCGCCCGCCTCCCAAGCTTCGATGTTCTGTGAGCAGGTCGTCCGGGAAGGCCACGTGTTCACGTTCCTCTCCGATGATGCTTTCCTCGTTTTCCGATGCCCGACGGCGAAACCGTTCCGTTCTGGTCCAGCCTCCTCCTGCCTGAAGACCATCCAGCGCGCGCATCCAAAGTTCCGCGCTTACGTGTCCGGGACGACATCGCGTTGGATACCTTCCCTCGACAAGGTCAGTTCCGCAACTGGCTGACGAAGGACTGCGAGTTGGCGTCAACTGGTCCGGCAAACGTCTGACGGGTACGACATCGCGCCAAAGCCGAACTCCGGGAAAATCTTCGTACTGGCAGTCCAAGAAGCGACCACCAACGCTTCGACATGCAGAGTCCGATTGACGGTGCCGTCTAACAGGACGTTGCAGCAGACGAACGCCGGTTTTCCTTCTGGGAATGTCGTCTCTGGCTGCCCGCGTGGGGCTAGCGCCTCCCCTTCTGGCAAAGTTCGCGCCACCCCGCGCTTGTGTGATATTGTTGGGTGGTGTTTTCCTGGCGCTCGCTGCCGGAACGCTAGAATCGTTAGGCAGACATGGAAACCAGATGCGTCCGTGAGTGGATCAAACCCGGCAGCATCGAAGCTGTCCCCGCGAATGGGTTTCGCACGATCAACGCCCGCCGCGTCGAGGGCGTTAGCGACTCTTGTGGATGAGCAGATCCAACTGGAATCTGTAATCCTCGAATCCGCCGAGATGGGCAGTATCTCATCTATTACCTCCGCGGCGCCGACCCGTCGCAAGCTGACAAGGTCACGAAGACGTCTCAACACCCCATTGACGCTTACCACTCTGAGTTCATGCGCCACCATACTGAGAAGGGTGTTCCACCGGAGTTGCTGGTGACCTGGAAGCATGATGCGCTCGCTGCCTAACTCACGCCCTGAGGCGGACCCCAAGCCCTATTGAGTTGCTGCACCGCAAACGCGAGCAGGGGGAGCCACGCTTTTGGAGTGTGGTCAGGTAGCGTGATTCGTCGTAGCGGGTCCGGTCGAGCCAGCAGCGTTGAATGATCTGATCCATTTGAAAGCGAGGGAGCGGACTGCGGCGTTGTGTGACGAGCCCCTGGCGCGCTGCTTCTCGTAGAAGGCCTTGGCCCAAAACGAGCGCGGAATGGTCTGCTCGGTCCACTCGACGAAGGTTTGGCGGAGGAACTTTGGTGCAGGCGTAGCGCCATCGGACCCAGCTCTTGTTCCCGCTGCGCTTTCGGTGACCTGGCGCGATGCCCATGCACTCCGACGGCAGCGGGGTGGTAACTGCTCGCGACGCTTCGCCGAAGGTAGTCAGCAGTCGAGGAGCCAGCGCAGGACCGGCTCTAGGGAGCGAGTCCGAAGAGCCCGAAGTCGGGTAGCCACTCGGCCAAGGTCGCGATCCCTGACGTCGAACTGCTCGATGGCGGCGCAGACGGCACGGAGTTGCGGCAGAAGGAGCTGGACCATGAACCGAGCGGGGCTCGATGGCACCAGCGTCGGTCGTGAGCGGCCGTTCGCTGTGGAGCTCTTCGGAGGCGGCGGTCGATGACGGCCTTCTGTCGAACGTGTGTGGCCGTGGAAGAACGCGACCATTTGTCTCGCGGCGAGCCTCTGGGCGTCCTGGAGGGTCGGCCAGCGCTCGATGAAGTCGATGAACACGTCGGTCCACTTGTCGCGAAAAACCAGCCCAGAACCTGGGGGGGTAATAGGCCTTGAGTGGAGCCGTGATGCGGTTATGATGCGCACCCGGTCCTCGACGAAGGCGCGGCGTTCCGGCGACGAGAGACGGAGCTGTCGCATGGGAGCGCTTTCCCCGTTTGAGTGGCGGAAGCTTCTCCTGATGGCGCAGCAGGAGCTCCAGGATCAGCCTGCGTCGGTGGGGTCAGTCCTTGCGTTGCTGGGCACGAAGGTCTTGCGGTAGCCGGCGACGGTGCCGGGCCTCACCGGGCAGACGACGATGAAGCCGTGCTCGAGGCGAGGCCGTGACGATCGGGCCTTCCTCGGAGCTCGACGGGCCACGGCGACCGGGGCACCGGCGAAGCGCCCACGGAGTCGAGCAACTACGCTTCAAGAGCGGCCGGGCGGTGAGGAACGACCTCGCGCTCCAGACCCCTGTTGCCAGGGACAATGAGGCAGACATCGTGCTTCTTGTCGGCCCAGTCCAACCCGGAAGAATGGAACCGAGACTTTCTCTCCACCGCCCTCCCGGCTATTCTTGGGGTGGGGAAAAGCAGGGGCCCCCCCCCGCGAAGGCATTATGGTGGGCGGGTGGGAGGGGCTTCCCGGGAGGACTGTAAAGGGTGAGAAGTAACACCCCGGGGTTCGAATGGGAGTAGGAGAGCAACACCCGCTCGAGGTAGCAGATTGGAAGCCTGGGGGTGCATGTCCCCCTTCCCCTCCTCGGGTGTGAGCAGAAGTGGGAGAAGCAGAACGAGCGGCCAAAGAACATGTTGCACCCGCCAAATCGGAGGAGACTTTTGGCCAACCGACCTCCTGGGGTTGCTATTGTTGGGGTGGGGAAAAGCGGGGGCCCCCCCCCGCGAAGGCAACAGGGGGAGCGGGTGGGAGCGGCTTCCCGGAGGATTCGTAAAGGGCGAGGCACACCCCGGGGTTCGAATGGGAGTAGGAGCAACAACCGCTCGACGTTGCAGATTGGTAGCCCGCGGGCGTGTCCCGCTTCCATCCTCCGGTCTGAGCAGAAGTCTGGAGAAGCAGAACGGAGCGGCCATATCACGCCGTACCCGCCGGACCCATCAGCGACACCGGGATGATTTCGCGGACGTGGCCGCCAGGCTCGGCTGCGAAGCGGAGGTTATCAGTGGCAAGTGGACGGAAGATCGAGGACGAGGCAGAGGCGCGCCGGTGCCTGGCCGCAGCGAAGCGGAAGGGCCTGAGCGCCGGAGAGTGGGCCCGGGCGCACGACATCGACGGGCGGTCTCTGAACGCGTGGCGGGTGAATCTCGGGCGGCGGGGAGCGAGCGCTCAACCGCGACGGCGAAAGTCGAAGGCGGCAGCGACGGCGCGCGCTCTGGTCGAGCTTGTTCCGGCTTCGCCGAGCGTCGCCGTGGCTGGCAGGGGTCGATACGTTCTCGAGGTTGCCAGGGCTCGGGGAGTTCGGCGACGACGTTTCGGTCGAGACGCTGCACCGGGTACTCGAGGCTTTGCGCTCGTGCTGAGCCTTCCTCCGACGGTGCGCGTGTTCGTGGCGGTGGCCCCGCTCGACATGCGCGGCTCCTTCGACGCTCTCGCCGGCGCCGTGCGCGGCATGGGGCTCGATCCGGTCTTATGTGGCGGCCACCGCTATGCAGCGCGCATCCTTGCGCAGCAAGGCGTGCTCGGAAATTCTTGATCAAGGACGTCACATATTGCGGCGTCGCTCCGACGTGCAGCGGGAAGGAGGCTCGCTTTGCTGGAGTCGACGTTCAAGTATCCTGCAGTGCTTCGCCGCATGCGCATTGGGCCGCTCGGCGCCAAGATTGACGCCATCGGTGACGAGTTCGCCCGCCTCGGCTATTCGCGGGCGACGCGGCGTCGCTACCTCAGTCTGATCGCGACATTCAGCAGATACGCGCTCCGGCGCGGATGTACGCGGCCGGAGTCCGTTGACCGTTTGCTCGTCGACCGATTCCTTCGCACCGTCCGCGCGGTGAGCACGCGATCAGTCGTGCGCACTGCGCTCGGCCACGTGCTTCGCCACCTGGGACGACTTGGGCAAGGGCAATTCCGCCGTAACGTAGTCGAGCGATGTCTGCCCAGCGGCGCTCGAGATGCTTCGATCGTCCGTGCCTACGAGGTCTACCTCCGGGACGTGCGTGGTCTGCAGCCATCGTCGATCGATGAGCTGGTCCTTCATGCACGGCGTGCGTTGAGGTGGTTTCGTTCTCGAAACCCGGGTCGCGCTCTTCGGACGCTCGGCGGCGCGGACGTGTTGGCGTTCGTGGGGCACCTGGCCACCACCATAGCCGTGCGGGCGACCATGTTCGCGGCCGTGTCGCATCTCCGCCAGCTGCTGCGCTTCCTTCACGGGCAGGGCCTGCTGCACCGTGATCTTGTGCGAGTCGTTCCAAGCGTTCCATACTGGCAGCATTCGAAGATTCCCCGTCATCTCGCGTGGGGTGATGTGCGCGCGACGATCGACTTGATCGACTCGTCGACGCCGACTGGCAAGCGGGACCTCGCGATGCTGCTGCTATTCGCGACAACCGGCCTACGGAGCCAGGAGGTGCGACGGCTCGAGCTGGGCGACATCGACTGGCGTGCCGCTAGGTTGCACATCCGTCGGACGAAGACCCGCCGCGAGAGGGTCGTGCCGCTCACGGCGGAAGCCGGAAGAGCGCTCGCCGACTACATCTTGCGTGGGCGACCGGCGCATGCAGCTGCCGCGGTGTTCCTACGACACGTCGCGCCGGCGGGACCGCTGCGTTTGAGCAGCACTGTTGCCGCCATCGTGCGGCGTCGACTGCGAGATCGTGGACATCGGCCCGCCTGGGCCGGCGCTCACCTCTTGCGTCACAGCCTCGCGACGCGTCTCGTGCAGCAAGGGCGGTCAATCAAGGAGGTTGCGGACTTGATGGGCCATCGCCAGATCGACACCACGGCGATCTACGTCAAGGTCGCCCTGCCGCAACTCGCCCGCGTCGCGCTGCCCTTCCCGGGAGTGGACCCATGAGCGTCTTCGCTGCATTCCTTGCAGAGAAAGTCGCCGACTACATCCGGCTCCGCCGGTCGCTTGGATACGTCTTCAAGGTGCAGGCGGCGACGCTGCGGGAGTTCGTGAGGTTCGTCAAGGTTCGCCGAGTCCGGGGGCCGCTCACAAGCAACCTCGCCGTCGCCTTCGTGCTCACGTGCAACGTGACCCCAGCCGTTCGCGCGCGGCGCTATTCGGTCTTGGCTCGCTTCGCCGACTACCTCGCCATTTTCAACGTGCGCACGCCCATCCTCGATCCGCAGGCGTTTCCGCGGCCACGGTCGACGCCGCCGGCGCGGATCCTCGACGATGAAGAGCTGGCGCGGCTCCTGACCGCAGCGCGGTCGATCAAGCGACCGCACGCGCTGTTCGGCGAGACGCTGTACACGCTGATCGGCGTTCTTGCCAGCACCGGACTACGGTCCGGCGAAGCACTGCGGCTCGACCGCACCGATGTCGATCTCACGACCGGCGTCTTGCAAGTCCGGCAATCCAAGTTCCGAAAGGATCGGCTCGTCCCGGTCCACCCCAGTACGTGCGCGCAGCTGCGAGCCTACGCCGCTGTGCGCGACAATGCCTTCCCGCGCTCCTCCTCCGCCGCAGCGTTCTTCGTCAGCTCACGCGGGCACCGCCTTCCTCGGACCACGTTTGGCGCGGCATTTCGGGTGGCGCGCACGATGGCCGGCCTCGCTACCGGGCGACCGCGGGTGCTGCGTCCGCACGACCTCCGGCACCGCTTTGCGACCCGGCGACTCGCTGACTGGTACCGCGACGGAGTCGATGTCCAGGCGCAGCTTCCGGTACTGGCCGTATACCTCGGCCACGTTCGGTATAGCGACACCGCGTACTACATCACTGGCACGCCGGAACTGCTTGGACTTGCCGCGGCGCGCGCCTTCGCGCCCGGAGGCGAATTTCGATGAGGCGGACCTCCACCTCACTCGCGGGGTTACTCGAGTCGTTCTTTCGCCATCGGTTGACCATGCAGCGAAACGCCAGCCCTGCGACGGTTGCGAGCTACCGCGATGCTTTGCGGCTGCTCGTGCTCTACGCAGCCGAGCGTGCTCGCCGGCAACCGTGCGAGCTAGGCGTCGCTGACCTTGATCGCGACATCATCCTGGCGTTCCTTGATCACCTCGAGCAGCAGCGTCACAACGGACCAAAGACTCGAAACTCCCGCCTGACGGCAATCCGCTCCTTCTTCCGCCACGTGGCCGCCTGCGACCCTGCGTCGCTTGGCATAGCCCAACGAGTGTTGTCGATCCCCTCGAAACGGACGACGACCAAGGTGCCACGGCACCTCGCGGCTGCCGACCTCGATGCGCTCCTTGCTGCGCCGGATGCGCGGACGGTGCAGGGCCGTCGAGACCGCGCCTTCATGCTGTTCCTCGCTCGCACAGGCGCGCGAGTCTCTGAGGCCGTCGGGGTCGATGTCGCCGACCTGCAGCTTGAGCGCCCCTGCCAGGTGCTACTCCACGGCAAGGGCCGCAAGGAGCGTGTCGTTCCTCTCGCTGGGGATCTCGTGCTCGCACTTCGCGCCATCTGTCGTGAGCGTGAGCTCGGTGCCCACGCGCACCGCCCAATCTTTGTCGGCGCGCGGGGCGAGCGGCTGACTCGCTTTGGTGCTGCCCATGTCGTCCGGCGCGCCCTCATGCGCAGCGCTCTGGGACAACCCCCTCCGCGCGTGTCACCCCACGTATTCCGGCACACGCTAGCGATGCAGCTGTTGCGAAACCGCGTAGACCTCGTGACGATCCAGGCCTGGCTCGGACACGCCCAAGTAGCAACGACGCACCGCTACGCCGAGGCTGATGTCGAGATGATGCGCGAGGCCTTGGCGGGGGCCGGCGTCAGCACCGGGAGAACCCCGCGATACAAGCCGACGGACGCGGTTCTGCGTCTCCTGGAAAGCGTCGGGAATATGTGACGACGCCGTGCGACCGCGAGCAGCGAAAGAGCCTCTGTCCCTCGCGTCACGTGCTGTTCCGCGACATAACGACGGCCGCTACATAAGACCGACTATGCGTCGCGACGCATAGCCGGTCGACGGCCACTTGTATCTCTTCCTCAACAAGCGCAGGCGGATCGCGAAGGCTCTGTGGTTCGACGGGTCGGGCTGGTGTGTTCTCGCCAAGCGGCTCGAGGCTGGGAGTTTTCAGCTTCCGCTGCTGGACGGCGACAAACCGCAGGTGGTGATCGACGGCTCGGCGTTCGCCTCGCTGCTGGCCGGGATCGACTTCACAGCGGCGCGGCGCGGCTGGTACCGGCGGCCTCGATTCGAAAAAGCACGCAAGGATCGACACGGATCTCCAAGTATGATCTCTACTCGTCCGTGGACGGCCTGGAAGCGCTGCGCAAGGAGAATGCAGAGCTCCGCAAGCAGAGCGAGGCCCTCCGCGCGCAAGTCGCGCAGCTCATCGCCGAGCTCGCACGGCTCAACGAGCGCGTCTCGGAGCTGCTCGCCGTAGCACAGCGTAAGCAGCGAAAGGCTCCTGCCCCGGCGCTGCAGCGCCGCCCGTTGCTCCGCCCGTCGTCGAGGGAGAAGCCCGGCGCGCTTTCGAGGATCGCCCCAAGGCCCCCGACAAGCCCGCCATCGAGCCTCCGCCGAAGAAGAAGGCGAGGCCCACGGGGCGCAAGCCGATCCCCGGCCACCTCGAAGCCGAAGAGCACGAGCTCCGCCCCGATGCGTGCGGCGAGTGCGGCGGCGCTGCCCTGGACGTTGTCGACGAGCTCGTCGAGGAGAAGCTCCACGTCGTCAAGGAGCACCAGCGCCGGCGCGTGGTTCGTCGCTACACGTGTCGCTGCCGCGCGTGTGGCGAGCGCACGACGCTGCGCTCTCTGCCTGCGCCCTACGAGCGCTCGAAGGTCACGTGCGAGTGGCTCGCGTGGCTCGTCTACCAGAAGTTCTGGCTACTCACTCCGCTCGACCGCATTCGGCGTGACCTCGCCGAGCGCGGCATTCCCGTCGCGATGAGCACGCTCGTGACTTTCATCGAGCGCGCTGCCGACCTGCTGTCGGGTGTCGACGGCTTGCACTGGAAGCAGCTGCTCGCCGGCTCCTGGATGGCCACCGACGGCACCGGGTTGAAGGTCATCATCAAGAAGCTCCCCGCCGCGCACAACGGCTATGTGGAGCTCTATCGAAACCACGAGGTCGCGGTCTTCCAGTACGAGCCCGACAAGAGCGGCCAGGTCGTCGCCGCGAAGCTCAGGCCCTTCCGAGGCACCCTCACCGCCGATGCCGAGCATCGCTTCAATGAAGTCTTCGCCTCAGGCCGCGTGCTCGAAGCCGGGTGCAATGCGCACGGCCGCCGCAAGTTCCGCGACGCAGAAGACACCCAGCCGGTGCTCGCTCTCGAAGGCGGCAAATTCCTGGGCGCGATCTACGGAGAAGAGGGAGAGGCGCAGAAGCTCGGCCTGGTCGGAGAGGCTCTCAGAGAACATCGCCAGCGGTGCATTCGCCCCATCGTCCAGGACTTCGAGCGCTGGCGCGACGCCGTCGAGCCGACGCTCTTGCCCTCCGAGCCGCTGGCGGCGGCGATTCGGTACTACAAGAACCATCGGGACGCGCTCTTCCGCTTCGTCGACGACCCGCTGGTCCCCATCGACAACTCTCCCACCGAGCGCGAGTTCCAGAACGTCGCCAAGCTGCGCCTCAACATGCTTTTCGCCGGCAGCACAGAAGGCGCCCACCGCGCTTGCGTGCTCCTCGGCATCATCGCCACCTGTCGGGCTCAAGGTGTTCCCGCGCAGGCCTATCTCACCTGGGCATTCGAGCGCCTCGGAACCCACCGCGATGTCTTCGCGCTTCCGCTCGAGGCGCTGACCCCGGCCGCGTTCAAGAAGACCCTCGGCTGAGCCCCACGCACGATTCCACGCGCCGCGCATCCCGGCGTCGCTGATCGGTCACAGCGCTACTGACGTGTGCGGAAATCGCAGAAACGTGGGGGACCTCGTAGCCCGACGCGCCGTTCGTACCGTTCAGATATGACTTGTCCGGGTCAGCGTAGGCTAGGCTGCGATTACTGCTGCCGTTGTACTCAAGGGTGCCTCCGACCACGAGGCCGTTTCGGAGCTTGTTGCACACGTTCTTTCCGGAGTCGTTGCCGGCGGCTGCGGCCACAAGCGGGTATGGCGACACGGACGCCTTGTAGTCGAAGAAGATGTCGTGTGCGTTCGGGTCCGACCCCGTGCCGGTACACGCGCTGTGACTGATGACGGTGGCGCCATTGGTCGTCGCCCAGTTCAACGCGCTGGCGTAAACGTCGGGGCCGTTCGTCGCGCAGTCCCCGTAGTTCGCCATAATCGTAGTCGCATCGTTGGCCATTCCCAAGATCCCGGTGGAGCGACGGACCACGCCCATCGCACCGCGCGAATGATCGCCCCGGTTTTGAGCCCCGGGGCAGTGGCATTTGCGACCCACACCGTATTCGTCGATACAAGATCCTGAAGGCGCACCGGGCAAGTTTGCCCACGAGTCCGGGAACTTGCCTTCATAGGTCGCGACCGTGACCCCCGTGCCGTCGTAGCCGAAGTAGTCCGGCCAGCTCTCGACCGTGGTGTAGTAAAACGTGTCAGCTAGGAGCGTGTGCTCCGCCTCACTCGGCACGCGATCGATCCTCCAGACCTCGGGCCAGGTACCGACGGTGTCGAGGACGGCCAGCTTCGCCCGCGCGCGAATGACTGGAATGCCGTACTCCACAGGCGCGAGCAGATCCGAGACGACGCCGACGCCCTCCGCGGAGAGCTTGCCGGCGAGCTGGAGGGCGCCGGTGCGGATTCGGGACTCGGCCGAGGCGGACGCAGCAGCTGCCGCGAGAGGCTCGCCAACCAGCCACTCCTTCTCCGGCGCATCGGCCTGGTCCACGTAGAACCAGACGTACACCTCGTGCGCTTCGTCCTCTGCCTTCTCCATGGACGCGCGGAAGTCGGGCTGGATGCCAGCATGCCAGGAGTGGAACGCCGCATTATCAGCCTCCCTGAGCTGATTCAGGTCGACCTGCTTTCCCGCCGCGTCGTCCCTCGAGACCATCGCCGGAACGCCGCCAGCGACGGGGTTGCAGATCCGGCTTGTCACCGAGGCGCCGATGTACCGGAGGACGGTGTGTTCCTCCTTCAGGATACCGTTCTCACACGACGCAGTAGTGAGAGCCGCCTGGGCTGCCTCGTAATCGGATGGAAGGCGTTCCGAACCGCACGCCGAGAGGACGAACGCGCTGATCACAGTCAGCCAGACCAAGCGTGCGTGCGTGCGTGCCAGAGCCATGCCGCCGCTCCGCGACATCCAGTGCATGCGCCCAATCGCCAGAAGCTCCCCAATTCACCCATGTCCGCCTCCCATGTCCACGCCGCGCTCGGATTGTATTGCAATTCGAGGCTCGTCCAAATGTGCGAAACGTCGCACACTGTCGCACTGCCTGCGCTCTCGTACGCTGCACCCATCCGAGCTCCTCGCCGCTCCTGCATCCGGTCAACTTCCGCATAGCCACCGGCCAGGCTCCGGCGTGCCGCGCACCGGCTCCGCCCAACCCGACGATTGCCGAACTGCGCCGCGACCGCGTCCGCCGCGCGCACCCGCCTTCGCGCGGCGCACTCCCGCAATCGCCCTTCTCATTCCGCCGCGCGCACCCGCCTTCGCGCGGCGCACTCCCGCAATCGCCCTTCTCGTTATCTCTGGGTTCCGTTGCGGGCGGAACGAGGGCTCTGGAAAAACCGCCGACCAAGCGGCTTGCCAGGTCGTTGCCAGAACGGGTCGAGCATTCACCGTGGGGGTCGTCACCGGACGCGGGCATCTGCCGATTCGTGACCCCCGGCGGTGGTGACGAGGCGCTCGAGGGGCCGGCAACCGCCGGGTGCTCTCGAGCCACTCATCGCGGAGGTCTCTCGTCGTGCCCAGGCCGCCGGTTGATGCGTCCGCCTACAAGCCTCCGCCCGCACGGGGAGATCAGCTCGAGCTGCTCGGCGAGAAGGATGATGCGCCGGTCGGGCGGAGGCGCTGGGCGTGGTTGTTGGCGCACGTGTTCGCCGCTGGTGTGGATACGTGCCCGCGTTGCTCCGGCCCGATGAGGTGGGCAGAGGTCGCCACCAGTCGCGCGGCCATCACGCGGCTGATTGCGGAGCACGAGGACGGCCAAGGCTCGAGAGCGCCGCCCAGAGCGAGAGTCCCCATCCGTGTGCCCGAGCAATTGGGGATGGGGTTCGGGGAAGGTTGAGGCGACGCGCGGCTTCGCTGGGGGCGGAGGTGTGCGTCGTGTGCGCGGCGGCGCGGAAGATCGAGCTCAGTGGAGGAAGCGTCGACGCGGATCGGCGGCGGGGGTCGGGGTGCGGGACGTGATCTCGACCTGAAGCCGTCGAGCGCGTACTCTCGGCTTGGTGGATTTTGGCAGTTCAAATGCCCTACGCGCCAGAGGCGAAGTTGTGCCCCCGCCTCCTGATTTGACCTCGCCAAAGCACCCGGCTGCGGGATCATCACGCTGAGCACGGGTTCGCGGGCTGACCTCGACCCGCGCACGCCAGCCGCGTATCCCTGGGCTCGGTGGGTTTTGGCAGTTCACTTTTCCTACGCGCAATCGTTGGCGCACGCTTGACGGTCTCGTGTTGCAGAGCCTACTCTGAGAGAGTCGCTTGGGGAGGTCGTGATGCAGGTGCATGTTCGATTGATCGGCGTCGCGTTGATTGCCGCTACGGCCGGATGTTCGAGCGGCGAGAACGAGCCGGCGGGCGCCGTCGCCGCGGCCCTCACTAACGGGCAGCCCGCGGGGATTCCGGATCTCCTGGGCGTCGCCGCTCTCAATGTTCCTCCGGCCGGATGCACTGCCACGCTGATCGGTCCACGGACGATCATCATGGCCGCGCATTGTGCTCTTCCTTTCTCACAAGGCTGCCAGGCGTTCACGCCGGATCTCGACCTCATCGACGTGGTCTTCGCTGACGAGCAGGGGAATCCGGTCGGTCCAGGCGCGCAGACGGTCCGTGTCCTCGGCTTGTCTTGGCATCCGCTCGCGTACGGCAACCGCGTCACGAACTGCCCGAATCCACCGCCTCCCCTTCCATCGTGTCCGGGCCAGCCGGGCCCTCAGTTTCAGGGGCCGTCGTGCGCCTTCACCTTGAGCTGCCTCCCCCAGGGCGGCCGAATGGCGCTCCATTTCGAGAACGACGTCGCGATCGGATACCTCGCCTCGGCGCCAGTCGGCATCGACCCCATCCCCGTTATCGCGGGCACCGCGTTCGCTGACCCATCGAAAGGGCTCGTTGCGTTCCCGGGTATCAACGACTGGTTGGACGGGCAACCGATTGTTACGCAGGTCGGCTACGGCGGGGGCTCGACTCCGTGGCCCGCGCCCGGCGGTGGAACGTTTGGCGGTCGAGACGCTGGATCGGCTCGCGCTTTTGCGCGCAATGCAACGATTGATCGAAATGACACGTGTGGCTCGAACGTGCAGGTGTTCGTCAACCGGCCGATGCTGCATGTCGATGCGCCCAACCCGCAAAATGTGTGGGTCGCGGGTGGAGACTCGGGCGGGCCCACGCTCCTTGGCCCGGGCCAGGTTGCGTCAGGCATGGATCCGCCGACGGCGCTTCCTCCTTCATCGGGTCTTGCACCGCGCCGGTACCTCGCTTCCGTAAATTCTTTGGATGCGGACTACGTCGACCCAAGTACGGGCACGACAATCCAAGCCGGCTTGAACGCGATGACGTTCGATGCGGGAAACGGCACCTGGTTGTTGACCCGAATCGATGACATCGACGGCGACGGTGTTCCCAACGAAGCCGACAACTGCGTGGGAATTGCGAACAGCGATCAAGCGAACTGCAACGTGGACGCCGAGATCGAGCGCCAGGGCGAAGAAATGGGTGACGCATGCGATCCGGTGGCGTGTCCCCAGGTGAAGGCGCCGCTCCAGGGGGAGTTGGTTGTTGATTTCAAAGGCGATGAGTGCGGCGGCATCTCCACGATTCGGAGGCTGCGCACACAAGTAACGCCGGTGCCCGGCGGCTCGAGCAATCCTGTCAACGGGGTCGTCGTCGCGCAGTCCAACATACGAACCGCGTTTAGGTTCTGCCAGAAGGATGCCGATATCGGCTCCACATGCAGCCAGACCGACGGCCAGCGGCGCGAGTCGCATTTCTACATCGTCGCCGTCGCGCCCCCGGTCAACCCATGGCTCCCGATGTCCTTCGCCGGGCTCACGCTCGGTGCGGATGCCTTCTACAACTACCCGTCGATGCAAACGCCGCTCGATTGGGCGTACTGGTCCAACCGATCAACGTGGATCGGAAACGGGTGGATTACCGACCCAGGAACCCCAACAAAAACGCCGAATGTTTCCGAGGCGGCGTGGAAGACGTCGTCGAAGCTCGATGGCGTACTCGGCGCGCACGCGGGTACTAACACCTTTCCTCCCTCGACGGACCTGCTGGGCACGACTTACCAGCCCTCGAACGGCGTCCATCCCACACCCAACCTTGGCGATGGCTTTGGAGAGGGCGCGGGACTGGCTCGGAACTACGTGAACCTCGCGCCCGATGCCGTCACGCAGCAGCTCGTCATCGACAAGTGCCTCACGTGCCCAGCGCCATGCATCCCATTTGACGTCTTCAAGAAGCTTCGGTGGTGCCCGCACTGCGCTCGCCCGTCCCTCTGGTGGAAAGGCATCGATCCAACGGACGGACTTCTTGCGCCCACCAGTTTGGGGGGTTGGGGCCTCGTCGATTCGGAGGGGCGCGTCGTTCCCGTAGACGAAATTCTAGGCACGACTTTCCGCAACAAGCTCGCAGATCCGACGCTTCGCTACGTCGCGGCCGCGGAGCCATACGCCGGACTTGGCGCGACATCGACCGGTTTCGTTCAAGGTGTCTTCGTCAACAGCGACGGAACCGACATGGACAGCTTCGTTGCGGTCAATGTGCAGGGTTCGTTCCAGGTGCAGCAACGCGTGATGCCCGCCGGAGTGACCGCGACGGCGGCCCCCCTATCGCCACGGCACGGCTACGTCCCGGTTTACAGCCGCATTCTCGATGCGGTTCTGATTGTTGGCGGCCGCCATGATTCGACCGGCGCACTGACACGCGAAGTCTGGGCATTGCCCGCGCACGCGCCAGGTGGTGCCGGCGTCCATCAGAGACTCATCTTCCCTGGGTACGAGCCGGAAGTTGTGCTTGCCGCTACAGTTGCGTCGGCCGAGCGCCGCTGGCTACTTCTACGTGACGGAGAGAGGCAAGAAGAGGCGTTTGCACGTCACGCAGCTGGCTCAATTGACCGCAAAGCCAGGCGCGTTCGTGGATCTCGGTGCTTGCTTCTGAGGCGCGCATCATGGCTCGCCGCGGCGCGATTGTGGTCGGGACGTGTTCCCTTGCCGCGCTCGCGCTACGCGCGTGCGGAGGAGATGAGACCCAGTCCGTTTCAATCGACGCTAGCGCGGAAGTCGGAGTTGATGCACTGCACGATTTTTCCTTGCCAGAAGCCCCTCTGTCTGATGCGAAGAGCGACACGACCGACGCGGGCAACTCTTGTCCGAAGAAGGCCTTTCCAACGGACGTTCCACAGGGTTGGGTCGAGTATCCGGTCTTCGGCTGCAAGTACCGCCTTTACGTCCCAGGATCGTCGGTGTCGTTGCCGAGTGCGCTTGCGTGGGAGGGCTGCACGGATACAGGCCCGAGCAGCTACAGCTGCAAGCAGCTCAAGGTTGATTGGCCAAATCCTGAACCCTACGCGATTGGCGGGTACCCCAGCGGCTATGAGGACTCCGCCGGCCGGATCGTGCTCCAGTTGCGCAAAGTCTACGCCTCAGCGCCGATCAACGGCGAGCCCGCGCGTGCGACGATGGCCCTCGTTGCAGAGGCGGACGGTCCAGTTCGACAAGCCTTCTGGCAGTCGGCACACACCAACCCGCAAAACCCCGCCTGGTACATCTTCCAGACCGGGATCTCGGGGGGGCGGTCCGCTTGGTCGCTCAGGGACCAAGACGCCAAGGCACCACGCGTCGCAGGAATAGGCGGGATGGACACCGACTTGCAGCCGCCGCTGCTCTTCGATCTTCCGGAAGCCGATCCGCTCGCCGGCTCGCCGCACGCGGGCGCTGCCCACTACGCCGTCGTAAAGGCCGTGCTGAGAATCGGCAGTTGGGCCGGGAAGGATCTGGGCGTCGTCTGGCCGGGTGGACTCGATCTGGTAGCTCCGACATGGGCGGGGTCTGCGTTGCTCTGGACGGGGGAATCGATTGCACGGTCGGAGTTGTTGACGTGGACCGAGACAAATGGCGCGGTGCCACTTGTAACCTTCGGCACGGATGCTTCAAGAAGCGCTGCCAGCGGTGGAACCGACGGCAAGGATCTAGTGTGGTTGCAAGGAGAGGAACGCACGCTCGACGCATCGACCGACGGGACGTTTCCAAAGCGATCGATCATGGCTGCACCGTTCACAACGGATGCGAAGGCACTTCAGCCGAAGCGCCTCCGCTCGTGGCAACCGAACGATATTTGGGGACCGACCAAGCCGGCGGTCGGCTGCGGGTACGCCGCTTACTCACACATCCCGGACCCCACTAAACCCGCGTACCAAATCCTGATCGTCCGCCTCGCTGATGGTGTTTCGTGGATCCTCGATAGCCCGCTCGACAACCACTGGCGTTGGGGCCGACCGATCGCCATGACATGCAAGGAGATGTTCGTTTCGTACGGCAAGTTCGCCGTCGAACGATTGCGCCGAGTTCAGCTTGATTCGCTGGGCGCTGGGATCCCGCCAGACTGAGGTGGCGCCGGCTTTGCTCGCGCCAACATCCGTGATCGGTTAAGCGGCTGCATGGCGTGAACTCACCGAATTACCGCGCCGCCGGCAGGACGGCAGGCTCGAGCTGACGTTCAAGAAGGTGTGGCGGGACGGCACGCGCGCGCTGCTGCTCGAGCCCCACGATCTGATCGCGCGGCTGGTGGCAGCCCAGCTGCGGCGCTCGTCGCCGACAACTACCGCACACTCGAGGCCGCTGCCGACCAGAACGTCATCGCGCCGCTGCCGTCCTTCGTGAAGGACGAGTTCTCGGGCTACCTCGACTGCGGGGTGCTCGGGCGAGGCTTCGGATTTCTTCAGTGCAAGAACGCAGCGTGCCGCCAGAAGCTCCTGGCCGCGTTGGGCTGCATTCCATACTGCACCTCCTGTGCACGAGCTGTCGCCGCTTGCCGCGAGATCGCTCCGGGACGTGCAGAATGCAGCACCACAGGGCGCTGAGCAAGTGCGGAGATCTCGCCGTCTGCTCGGCTATGGCGGCGGTCACGTCGAGAGCGCCGGTGGTTCATACAGATGCTCGCCTTCGGCGCTCGCCAAGAATGACCCACCTCTGCTCGGGAGAATCGACCCGGCTTCTTGATCGGGTAAATCGTGGTGCACCGATTTCGGCGTTGGTGCGAAGAAGCCGCAGGCCCCGGTAGGGGCGCTGCGGCTTCCGAAGCGGAGGTCAGGTCGCCGTTAGCCGGAGGGATCGCGCAAGGACGGGCCGTCGATGGTGACGGTGTGGCACTGGTGGCGGATGCGGCTGAGCAGAGCGTCGCAGAGGGCCTTGTTGCCGAGGAAGTTCTGCCACTCTTCGTAGCCGAGGTTGGTGGTGATGATCGTGGCCTTCCGCTTGTAGCGCTCCTCCATCAGACGGAAGAAGACGTTGGTCTGCTCGGGCCGAAGATTCAGGTATCCCATCTCGTCGATGACGAGCAGATCCACGCGGGCGAGGCGGTTGAGCAGTTTGCGTGACGAGCGGTCAGCGAGCGAGGCGTACATCTCGTCGAACAAGTCCTGCGCTTTGAGGAAGAGCCCGCGGTAGCCGTTCTGGAGGGCCTTCAGGAGCAGGCCGGTGGCGAGTCCTGTCTTGCCCACGCCGGTGCCACCGATGAAGACCAGATTCTCGGCGCGGGCAACGAAGTCGAGGCTGGCGAAGCCGCGGATCTGGCGAGCGGAGATCCCCGGCTGGCGCTTGAAGGGGAACGACTCGATGGTCCACTGCTCAGGCATGGCGGCGCGCTTGATGCGCCAGTTGAGGGGCGGACTCTTGCTTGTTGTGCCACTCGGCGCGCAGCAAACGGAGCAGGAACTCGCCGTAGGTGAGCTGCTTTTTCTCGGCGTGCTGAAGCTCCTCTTCGATGATCTGGCGGACCTTGCTGAGGTGCAGGGTCTTGAGCAGCTGATGGACTCGTCGTCGCGCATGGGTCACTCCTGCTCGTCGTCGGGGTCGCGACGCGGGAAGTAGTCGTGGCGGATGTTGCGCAGGATCATGGTCTCTGATGCGCTCGAGGTCGTAGAGGCCGTAGCGAGCTGCGTCGCGGAGCGCGTCGATGAGCGGTGGCTGCGGATAGTCGCGCAACAGGCGGCGAAGCTGGCGCAGGCGGGCAACGCCCCGTCCTCGAGGTGCGCGCCGGTGCAGCTCGGTGACCCAGGTGGCGAGCCTGGGGAGCTCGGCGTGCAGCTGGCGCTCCTCGGCGACGAGCTGCTCGTCGCGGCGCTGCCTGTGCTCGGCGCGCTCCGGCTCGGGGAGCCGCACTCGCTTCGGGCCATCCACCCGGCGCGGATGGGTGGCAACCACGCGCGCCCATCGAACAGCTGGATCTCGGTCTTGGTCTCGCGCACCTCGAGCTGGTGACCGATGTAGCGAGCGGGCACTTCGTAGCGAAACGTGTGGACGTTGACGTAGCTCTCGAGGTCGACGAGGCGGGTGTGGATGCGATAGACGGGTGAGCGCCAGGCGGGCAACGGGACGAGCAGGTGGCTCTCGGCCGCGAAGAGATCGCGGCGAGCGGCGTGGAGCTTGCGGCTGAAGGCGGCGTTGATCTTGTCGCACCAGATGACGGCTTCGCGGTTGGCGTGGTCGAAGTCGTGGAACTTGCGCCCAACGAGGAAGTTGTTCTGCACGAAGTCGAACAGGCCCTCGACCACGGCGGAGCGGTTGGCGTCGCCCTTCTCGTGGGCGCGGAACTCGAAGCCGCGCGCTTCACCGAAGGATGCCATCTCGGGCACGGGAACCATGTCTTCGCCGGTGCCGCGCAGCACGATGACGCTGCTGTTGTCGACCATGCAGATGGGGCAGGTGCCGCCCACGTAGTCGAAGGAGTCATCGAGGAAGACCTTGCCTCGAACCGCGTGAACTGCGGGTACAGCTGGACGTAGGCCAGCCGCGAGTAGGCGAGCGCGAGCCCTGCGATCTGCACGGCCCTCTCGCGCCCGCCGATGTCAGCGAAGTGGGGAGACGTCGTGCTGCATCTCCTTGCCTGGCTGATGGTCGTAGCGTCCCGCAGGCTTCTTTGGCTCGTGCCCGATGCCGTGACGGCGACAGTACGCGGTCAGGGTCGGGTACGAGCTGTGCGCCCTGGGCCGCAAGCTCCTCGTGAACGCGCACGAGGTTGCCCTTGCACTCGTGGACCAGCTGGACGAGCTCGTCGTGGTACGGCTCGGCTTTCTCGCTGCGGTCGAGGGCTGGGACATCGGTCGCTCCCATGCGATGACCCGCCGAACCGCGTTGCGTGAGATGCCGAGCATGCGAGCGATGACGCGCTTTGCCATGACCCGCTTGTTGCAGGGGTGAGGATGGTGGCTCGAGTCGTCTCATCCAACATCGGGAACCTCCTTCTCGATGGTGCTGACCAAGTGCTCGACGTCGCGGCGCGCGCCAGCAGCAAGTCCGCCGCAAGCGCGCCTGCTCCGGCGGCAACAGCTGCTGAACGACCCCACCCCGGACTCGAGTCAGCGCGCGCCGGGCGATGCCACCCACGGCGCCGACGTCTCGCTCGAGCTCTTGCGCCGGGTCGTCGGGCTTGCCGCCGCGTGGCTCGCTGGCACGCAGAAGCAGCTCCGGGTGCAGCAGCAACTGCTCGCGGCTCGTCTCGCTGCCGCGTGCAAACGCAGCGCACAAGAGCGCCGTCTGCCGCGTGCTCGGGCGGAGCGGGGGCGAGGGCCTGGCCAGGGCGATGGCGCCCGCGCGGTTGGCGCGCGCCAAAGGCAACAGGTGTTTCATGGCGGCGTGCGGGGACAGCTTTCCGTCGCGCACCAGCTGCTGGATTGCTTCGGGCAGCGTCGCGGCCAGGCCGAGCCGGCGGCTCACCCAGCTCGGGCTGCGACCGAAGCGGCGGGCCAGATCTTCGAGCGACAGCTCGAATCGCTCCTGGAGCTTCGCGCACCAGCCATGCCTGCTCGAGCGCGCTCTCCCCCCCTCGGCCGCGCGCATCAGCCGCCCGAGCAGCAGCGCCTCCGGCTCGGGCAGGTCCCAGCAGGTGGCGCGGACCAGATCCTGGCCGAGCTTGTAAAGCCCTCAGACCCGCTTGTAGCCGTCGACCAGGATGTGGCGGCCGGCGTCTGTCGCCGCGATCACGACTACCGGCAGCTGCTGGCCGTCGCGAGCCAGGGACGCCACAACCCGGCTGTCGCGCTCGCGGCTCGTCGTCCGCAGCGCCTCGTACCGGCGGTCCAGCTGGTGGAGCTCGAGGTCCATGGCCACCGCGACGGTCGCAAATCCTCAGCCCGTGGTCCGTCTCCTCTCGTATCTCGCCGCCGCCGTCACAGACCCAGCTCCCGAAGCTCCGTCAGCTCGCCTCGAGAACTGCGAACGCCGTGATGGTGGAGCGCACCGCCGCCACCGCGCGCCTGAGCTTTTCCCCCGCGAGAACGCCGGTTTGTGCGCTGCCCACGGCCCGATCGAGCAACTGCTCGGCCTGCGAGACCAGGCCACGGAGCCTACCCAGCAGGGCCCCGCCCATCACCGTCGTCTTCTCGCATCTCGCGCGCGTTGGCCCCAGCGCCATCGCCGCTGGTAGTCCCTGCTCTCGGCGGAATGGGACCACCACGTCCTGGTAGTTCTCGGCCGTCATCTCCTTGTTATTGGCGCGCCACTCGCGGCACTGCTTCGCGTGCCGGCCTCGCTGGCACTCGGGCGCGCCACAGGTGACCTGGCGCTCACGAACTCTTGGGTCTGGAACGAACTCGCCGCTACACTGCACGCAGCGGCAGGCGGTTGTTGAATTCATCCGGGCATGGTGTCCGGCCATCATCTCCTGCCGCTACTTCCATCCCGACCACGGGCTCGGCCACGGAGGCGAGAGCGGACAAGCTCGGACGATCTGCGGCACCCCGACCGCTCCGGCGCAACGGCTGCCCCACGCCACAGCTCTCGCCTCTGTGGCGAGCACCGCGCCGCTCATCGCGCTCCGCGCGCCACGCCGTTACCGCGGCGCGGCCCAGCTCAGCGTCACCCGCAAGGGTGGTCACTTCTGACGAGCGGAGGCGGGTCAATTCTGCCGAGCGCCTAAGTGCTCGCCCGTGTCATCCACGCGATACGCGCGGATCCCGAGCTTTCCCTGCGCGAGTTTTTGCCTCTCACGCCGCTGCCCGTGATGCCGAGCAGGCGGCCGGGCTCGTTAGCCGTCAGCAGCCCAGTCTTGCGCAGCCGCACGCGGCGCGGCACGAGCCGGTGCGAGCGACGCGCGTTTGATTCGCTGCGCATCGAATGCCTTGCCCATACCGAGCGGATCCCTTGCTCGTTCAAGATGACGGCGATCTCGGCGTCGGTGTGATCGTCGAGCAGCCGGTCGATCTGCGCGACGACGCCAGCGGGGGTCCTGTAACGCAGGCACGGGGCAAGGCCTGGCAACGCTCAGCGCCTTGGCGGCGCCGCCCCTGAAGCGGATGTTGGCGGTGACCTGTTCGCCTTTGACGAGCGTCACATCCTCGATCAGCAGCCGGACCATCCGCTTCCTGTCGCGTTGCGGTGTCTCGAGTGGGCCCACAGCTTCGGAAAGTCTCGCGCCAGAGCGAGGATGCGCGTCTGGCGCTGTTCATCGAACACCAGAGCGTCGCTTCGCTGCTTGCGTTCGTAATCGCGCTGCGCCTCGGCGGCTGCGCGCAGTTTGTCGTTCCAGTCAGCCTCGAGCGAATCGGCCACCATCCGGTTGTCCGGGTGCACGCGCATGAAGCGTTGCCGTGCAAGGCCGGCCTCGTATTGAGCACGTTCGACGTTGCGGTGACGTAGCTGGTCGGCTTGCTCGAATTGGGCTTGCAGCTCGTGTTGCACGGCGAGCGACACCGCGAGCGCAACCGGTGTCATCAATTCGATGAGCAGCTCGCCGACCGCGTCATCCAGCGCGGCGCTTCCACACACTCGACTGGACGGTGTGTTCGCCGAAGAGGCCGGCGAACTGGCGTTCCTGCGCTCCCTTCCTCA